>DATBGM010000200.1:0-91417 GCA_036557945.1 Bryobacteraceae bacterium
AGTCAAACCGACCAGAACTCTCTTGTCGATCAGCACGATCTTCATCTCCTCGACAATGCCGAAACTGCTGCGCAAATCAGCGAGCGACTGAATATCGGAGCTGCCCAAGAGCTCTTGATTCGGGGGCTGTCCTTCGATCCATTTCTGCTGGAATGACGAGGCATAAGCGGTACCGAGAGTACCGTAATCGAAGGTTCCCTTCTTTTTGATGCGTATCAATTTCGGAGTGACAGCCAGGAGCGGGAGAGCCAGAATCACGACCATCAAGACGCAAAAGGTAATCATCTGGAACTTCAACCCGACAACGCTCTGACCACCGTAGGCCACGGCGTTGGCGAAGGCGCCTGCCACGGCGGCTGAAGCCGCGAATGCAACAAAGCCGAAGAGCGGCTGGACTTCGGTCAGGAAGCCGAGTCCGCCGGCGCCGTCCGGATTGCTGGCGATACAACGGAGGGGCAGCTTTGACAGGCGGCGCAAGAGAATCGCCCAGATGACGATGAGCCACAACCATCGAAAGAGGAGCAGGCGAAAAATCGGAAGGCTGACAAAGACGTACCACCAGCCAGCGAGACTCACACCGCTTCCGGTTGCTGTGCCGGTCGCGTGCCAGGAGGAGAGCAGATGGCCCACATTTAGCTTTCTCATCCAGAAGGAGGGGAGAATGGCCGCCGCAATGAGCAGAAGCGTCGGCCAAAACGCGTCGCGTACCCTCGCAACTGCGCGAAGCTGCTCTTCAAAGAGCGGCACTTCGGCGGCGCCCACCAGCCGGGACCTCACGAAATATTTAACGGCGTGGCTGACGTGGGGATCGATGACGGCTTCCGCCACAATAAGCAAGGGAAGCGCCACAAGAAATCGGATGTTTACGGCGTAATCATAGAAGAACGGCACTTGTACTTTCGTTCCGAAAGCGAGACCCTGGGCCAGGGAGAGAAGCAGAAGAGGCAGCCACGCCGCAAGGATGAGCAGAAGCGCCCTCCGCAGCACGCCCGGCCGGTCGGGCATGGCCATATGGATCGCGACCTGGAAGCGGTAGATCGGCCCGCCTTGAACAAGAGAAAAGCCGTCGACGACGGGCGAGCCGGTTCCACCGTGATCCATGGAAGTGTCCGGGGACGGCGTTGTCGGCATTTCTGATTGAGAGATTTTCGAGGTCAAAGCGATTCGGAATTTTATCTTCGGGCCGGAGAAAAGAAGAATCACCGGGCGGGTATGGAAGCTCATAACATTGGAAAGAATGCTGGGGAGGCGCACGCTTTGCTGTCTGGTCTTGTGCTCCATGGCGATGCCGGCGCAGGAAGCCGGCCGTGGCAAAGGACAAAAGGCGATCGGGAGCCTGGAAAGCTACCTGAACATGGCGAGCTCGCAGACGGCCCGCGATTTTCGTCCCTTAACGCAACGAGAGAGAAACAGTCTTTACCTGAAGAGCTTGATTAATCCGTGGGGCTATCTGAAAGCGGCGGCGTCCGGCGCGCTTGACCAGAATCATAATAAACCGGCCGAATGGGGGCAGGGCTGGGGAGCATACGGTGAGAGATGCGCGAATATTCTGGGACAGTACACGGTGCAGCGGACGACAAATTATGCGTTGTCGGCCATGCTGCATGAAGATAATCGCTACTTCGCCTCCGGCAAGAAAGGCTTGTGGCCCCGAACCGGCTACGCGGTGGCCAGTTCGGTGATGGGCCGGCACGATAACGGCAAGCTGTACATTTCGGTGTCACAACTGGGTGGCGTGGCTGCTGGCGCTTTTGCAGCAAGGCTGTGGCTTCCGGCAAGCCAGAACAGCGCCGGCGACGCGGCGGTAAGCTTCGCCATCACGCTCGGGAGCAATGCCGGGTTCTCAGTGATGAAGGAGTTTCTGCCGGATGTGTTGCGGCGGCTGGCGCCGCGGAAAACGACAACAACGGATCCAAAGCACTAGGAATGCTGATAGAAGGACGGACATGAAATATCAAACATTCGGGCTGTTAGTGGTCGCCCTCATCTCAGGCGGAGACATGCAGGCGCAGCAGGCGGGCGGAGCGCAGGAGAAAGTGGCGGCGCTGAAGCAGTCGCTGGCGAAGAACCAGGCGGCCCTCAAGAAATACGCCTGGACGGAAACAACACAGATCAGCCTGAAGGGCGAAGTAAAGAAGACAGAGCAGAAATCGTGCCTTTATGGGCCGGATGGCAAGGTGCAGAAGACGCCTATGCAGGGCAGCTCAGGCGAGCAACAGCAGCAGGCGCAGAGCGGGCGGAGGGGCCGGCGGGGCGGGTTGGTGAAAAAGGAGGTGGTGCAGCACAAAGTCGGCGAAATGAAGGATTACATGGAGCAGGTGGCTGCGCTTGTTCATGAATACGCTCCGCCGGATCCGCAAAAGATGCAGGCTGCGCAGGCGGCGGGCAATGTTTCCGTTCAGCCCGGCGAGGCCGGCGGCATCACGACGATTACGTTTAAGAACTATCTAAAGCAGGGCGATTCGCTGGTGCTCGGTTTCGATGCGGCTGCGAAGAAAATCCGGAGCTACAACGTGCAATCGTACTTGGAAGATCCGAAGAAAGACGCTGTAACTCTGGCGGTCAGCTTCGACAATCTGCCGGACGGGACGAATTACGTGAAGCAGACGATCCTGAACGCGGCCGGGAAGCAAATTGGCGTCACCACGACGAATTCGGATTATAAGAAGATCGGATCGTAGCTTGCGTTATTTCACATCAACCGTACGGTCGCCCTCGTATTGCATGATGTGGTGGTATGCCTCCCAGCCGTCCCAGCGTACAGGCGGCGGCAGGGGCCAGAGCGGGTCTTGCATCTCTCCGGCGAAGGCCGAAAGCAGTTCGGCGGTTCGGGCGACGTTTGTGAGCCAGTCGCCGCGGTACCAGTTTTTCCACTTGCCGTATTCGGCGGCCGATTCTGCCTTGCGAATCTCGTCGACAGCGGAGAGCGCCTGTTGGGCGCATGCGCGAGCGCCGCTGCGATCGCCTGCGGCGGCTTTCTCGACGGCTTCGGCGGAAAGCCCGAGGATGCGGTTGCTCTCTTTGCCGATCGCGACCATAGCGAGCACATGCGCGGCATAGAACGGCTTGCGCTCAGGCGTAATAGACTGCTCCGCGGCGATTGCCTGGTTCCATAATGCGTCCCAGCGCGGTTGCGCTTCGCGGGAACGCTCTGCTTCGGCTTTTGCCATTGCGGCCAGACGCTGGCGGCCGACCGGACCCGGAACGTCGCTCGGGAAATCCAGAACCCGCGGCACGATCCATAAGGGCGCCTGGCTCGGCAAAGAGTAGAGCGGAGCGTTGATCAAATAAGAGAGCAAGAGCATGCGCGCCTCGGTGTGGTAATACTGATCGCCGTATTCGCGGCCCGGAGGGTGTGCGCTATGCGCGGGCGTTTCGAAATATTGCCGGTAGAGCGCGCCGATTTTGTCCGCTGCTTGCGAGCCGAATTCGTCGGCCGACCACTGACGATAGAACTCCTGCGCATTGCCCTTCACCCCATGCCAGGCAACGTCCATAACGGCTTTGGTGGTCATGGACACCGGACGGATATCGCTCGTGTTCAACAGCAGGTAGTTGGTTGCGCCCGCTTTGATATAGCGGCCAAGCTCCGAATAGATGCGATCGACGGGAACCATCTCCGTTAGCTGGTTGGCTCGCCCGTTCATCATTGCGACGTGGTAGTAGGCGCCCTGACCCGCAGTCACCTGGCCTTTATCTTCCAGATAGCCGTAACCATCATCGGCCCAGACCACACCGACTCCGGCGGGGATTGCGAGATCGCCTTGCTGCACAAGCTTCGCACCTTCCTGCCACAGGCTCGTGATGAAGCGCGCATCCGGGTGCTGCGCGCGCACGATCTGCATTTGCGAGGCGATCGCTTTGCCGATCAGGTGTCCGAGAGCCTGGTTATTTCCTTTCACGTTCGGGTCGAAGGCTGCATAACTGATATCCGAAAGGCCGCGCAAGCCGACGGTCCACAGCACCTCTACGCCCGGCGGGTAGGCGGCGACTGCGTTTTTCCAGGCGCGATCGAGAATCTCCGCATGATCGCTGTAGGAATAGGGAACGTCTTTGGGCCAGCGCGCCACGTTTACCCCGAGCGGAATGGCGTGGTGCTGAGTGACAATGAGGCCGCGCTTCGCCGCCAGCCGGATCTGGGGCTCATCCGGGAAAATCCAGGTTCCGGGCGCCACCATGTTTCCCTTGAGCCGCAGAATCGTTTCGTAGATCTTGTTCCAGGTCTCGAGCGAAATGCCTGTTCCTTCCGCTTGCGAGCCGGGCGTCCAGCCGCTCAGCAGATCCTCGTCATTGGTGAAGAAGCCGCGGTACTTGAAGGCCGGCGGCGGAAAGACTCTCTCTAAATCCGGCGGCAGCTCGATACGGGAGCGGCGCGCGGGCTCGTGATCCGTCCAGTAGTAGAGAGGATCGACGCCGAGATAATCCTGCGCAAATTCGTAAGCGGCAAAGATCGCGCCGCGCATATCGGCGCCGGTGAGCGCGATGACTGTCGTCTGCTGCTTCTCGCGCCAGGGAGCATCTGCCACGGAAATCGAAAACGATTCCTGCTGGGTAACCGACGATGGCCGCAGACGGGCCGCCAGCGGAGACCGGAATCCGATCAGAATCGTAACTGCGGCGTCGGTTGGAGTGTGGACGATGGCAGGTCTTTTGCCAAATACTTTTTCGAAATCGCCTGCCAGGTCGGCGGCGGCCGCTGCGACGGGCTCCGGTTCTTCGGAGCCCACCAGCAGAGTCACATTCGCATCGATGACGGCGGCACGTTGCGGCGCGCCGGCCGCGGCGATACATGCAGTCAGCGCCAGGGCGAAAAACTTCACAGATTCCATTTAGAAGAACACCTTAAGCGCGAGTTGAATGATGCGCGGGTCGGCTGCAGCGCGAATTCCGCCGAAGTTTCCGCTGTTGCGATTCAGCTCCGGATCGTTGAAGATCGGATGATTCAGCACATTGAAGAATTCGCCGCGAAGCTGGATGCGCAGGGATGAATCGGATGCAAGTGGGTAGAAGTTCTTGCTAAGACCGGTATCGAAACTGGTGATACCCGGCCCGCGGAAAGCACCCTTACCTACGTTGCCGAAAGTTCCGACTGCCGGCAAGGCGAAGAGCGACGTGTTGAGCCAGGGTACGCAGGCGCCCGTTCCGCATCCGCTTCGCTGGCTCTCCGGCGCAACTCCTCCATACTGGCCGAGCGGACCGATGAAGTAAGCGCGGTCGCCGCCCAGATTTGTTTTCGACTGGTCGGTGCCGGCCAGGATCGTAATGGCGTCGCCGGAAGAATGGGTCACGATTCCGGTCCATTGCCAGCCGCCTAAGAGCATACGCACGGCCGGATGCGCCCCCATGAGCCGCGGCAGTTCCCAGACGAAGGACGCGACAAAGCGATGCGTCCGGTCGAAGTCGGATGGTCCGGTATCGAAGCGGCCCTGGAATGGATTGCCGTAGGGCATTCCGGAGCCTTTGCTCGAACCGACGTCGGTGGTGCCGCCGTTGTTGGCCAGCGCGATGTCCATCGCTTTCGAAAAGGTGTAGTTCACGAGCAGCGTCATGTTTTTGAGAATCGCGTTCGAGCCTCCCGGACGTTTTTCCAGGTTCACCTGCAGCGCGTTATAGTTCGACATGCCGTTGTTCTGGTTTTCGAGAATGTCAGAAAACGGCTGGTACGGACGGCTGCGTTCGGTGCCGATGCCCGCGGCGCGTGGATTCAGGTCGACATCTTCGCGCAGATGCACTCCGCGCGTGCCGACGTACGAGATCTGAAACAAGGTATCGGAGCGCAACTGCTGTTCGATCGTGAAATTCCAGTCGTAGAGTGTCGGCGTGACCCATTTCCTTGCGGGCTCGAGGCTGAAAACAGCGACGGGTGCCGTGAACTTCACATCCGGTGGAACATTTGAAAGAACGTAGCGTTCCGGAAATGCCGCCGCAAACGCCGGAATGCTCTGCACCGGGTTATTGAACGGTATGAGATTGTTAGGCGCGTTCGGCTCGACCAGGTCGGCGCGCAGGCTGAACGGCTGGGTGATGGAAGCGTCATTCAGGAACAATCCCGGGAGACGCGATGAATAGAAGACGCCGCCGCCGGCGCGGATTACGGTTTTACGGCTGCCGAAAGGCGTCCAGGCGATGCCGGCGCGCGGCGCGAAATTGTTGATATCCGCTGTCTGTCCTGTTTCCGGCACGGGCCACGTGTTGTAGGTGTCTCCGACGAAGAACAGGCCTGCCGGCGCGCTGGGGATCACTACAGAGTGCACGCCGGCTGCGTACGCGTCCGGGCGGAACTGTTCCGTGCGGCCGTAAATTTCTTTCATCACTCCCTGCGGCTCCCAACGCAAGCCCAGGGTCAGACTCAGATTCGGGCGCGCTTTCCAGTTGTCTTGCAGGTAGAGTCCGACCACGTTCTGCCGCTGGTCCGAGTAGTTTCCGGAAGTCTGGCTGAAGGAATGCAGATGACCCATGACGAAGCCGGCGAGCGCCAGATTTGTCAGATCGTCGGTGAACTGCCAGTTGCCGTTCTCGAAATCGGTGTTGCGGATGTTCGATTGATCGCGCTCGAAGCTGCCGCCGAAGCTGATGGTGTGGTTTCCGTAGGTCCAGACGGCATGATTCCGAATCTCGCCGATGTTGCGGATGAACCTGCCATCGGTGAAATTGCCGACGCCGAAGTATCCACCGGCGATGCCGAATCCTCGAATGCCGCCTTCCGATTGCGGAAGCTGTGAGACGGTGGCGCCGAAATCGGTAAATTGTGGAACGTTTCCGCCCTGTGTGCGCACAGATGCCGCTCGCACAAAATTCAAGACTGTTTCGTTGACGAAGCGGGGACCCGGGACCCATGTGTAACCGACCGCGTAATTCTGTGTTTGAACAGTGGAACCAGTGCCAATGGTCAACAGATTCTTACCGTCATACGGAGGCACCGCCTCGTAGCGATCGAGATAGAAACGGCCATATAGTTTGTCCTGCCCTCGAACAATCTGGTCGAAGCGCGCGACGCCCTCGTTGAAGTTCTGGTTATTCGCGGTTCCGTAGGTGATTCTGCCGTTGGCGGCCGCCTCCGAAATGGGGAGAAACTGCGCCATGGCGGCGGCGACCGGACTCACCGGGATGCCGACATTCCCCGGATAAGGTAATCCGGTCGCCGGGTCGACGATGTGCACGACCTTACCCTTCGGGTTAATAGAAGAATCGGTCGAAAGGTAATTCGAAAAATCACCTTGCATGTTGGCCGGCGTCGGCAGGATCGTGTTTTGCGCGTTGTTCAGCGTGCGAATGCGCGTGCCCTGGTAGCCGAGAAAGAGAAACGTAGTGTCTTTGCGGATGGGCCCGCCGGCGGTGCCGCCGAACTGATTCCGCTTCAGCGGATCGACGGTATTGGCGAAGAAGTTGCGCGCGTTAAATTCCCGATTGCGCAGGAATTCGAAGGCATCGCCGTGCCAGCTATTGGTACCGGATTTGGTGACGACATTCACCACCGCTCCGGCATTTGTCCCGTACTGCGCATCGAAGCTGTTCGTCTGCACGCTGAACTCCTGCACGGCGTCAGGGAATGGAAACGGGTTGTTGGTGTTGCTCATCAGATCTTCGTTATTGGCGCCATCGAGGTTGTAGCTGATCTGATCCGGCCGTGCGCCATTAACCGCAATCGATTCCGTGCCGGGAATCTGCTTCGTACTCCCCTGCTGGACACCGTGGCCGTTGGCGTTTACCGCGCCGGGCACAAGCAGCGTTAGATCCGCCGCGTTACGGCCGTTCAATGGCAATTCCACCACGCGCGCGCGGTCGATCACCTGGCTGAGTACGGGCGTGACGGTATTGATGATCGCGCTCGTCGCTTCCACCGAAATCGTTTCGGTAGCCTGGCCCAGGCTGAGGCGGATAGGAAGATCGCCGATCTGATCCGCCAGCAGCGTCAGATCCTGCGCGAACGATTTGAATCCCGGCGCTTCTACAGCCACGTGGTAGGTGGCAGGCGGAAGCGAAGGAACATTGAATTGCCCGCTCTGATTCGTTACTGCTGTCCGCTTTACCTGCGTCATCTCCTGAGTCACCGAGACGTTAGCGCCGACAACTACGGCGCCGGTAGGATCCGTAACGGTTCCGGTAATAGCAGCGTTGCCGCCTCCCTGCGCCCATGCGTGCGCGGCAAAGACGAGCGTGATGGCGCACACCGCAGCAACAATTCTTGTCGAACCCGTCCCGTCGGACGGAAAAATGTCTCGCAACATGGCAGACATGATGTACCCCCCTGAATGTCTGAAATTTGCTTCGCCCCTTCAAACCCCCGCTGTAAACGGGGTGCCAAAATGCTTCTGCAAAACCAAAGCGGCGGTGCCGCGCAGCCGTGCCGCGGCGCCGTCCTGTCCTGCCAGAAACGCAATCGGCCGGCCGGAGATGTTCTGCGCTTCTACTTCTTTTTGAATTGCCGGACGGAATCGATCCCAGGCAGCAGTAAATTCACCGATAAAGGCGATGGCTTCCGGCGCAAGGCCCGCGACAATCATACGCGTGCCGCGCGCGAGCATGGCCGCCATGCGATCGAGCGCCTGCCCGGCGCGTACATCTCCTTGTTCGGCCAGTGTCAGTAAATCCGTGAAGCCGAGCGTCTGTTCCTGACGGTTGTTCCGTTGCGAGGGTTCCTCGAAGTAATAGCGCAGCGCGGCTGAGTTCGATGCGAGGACCTCCCAGCATCCCCGGTTGCCGCAACTGCATACCGGACCTTCGGGGTCGAGCGGAACATGCCCGAACTCGCCGGCCACGCCGTTCTGTCCGCTAATAAGTTGTCCATTGGCAATGATTCCTGCGCCGATACCTTCGGAAACCGTAATCGCCACCAGGTTTGAAATTCCCGCCGCGCGTCCAAACCAGATTTCGGAAAGAGCGCAGGCATTGGCAGCGTTTTCCAACTCGACTGTGAGACCTGTCTCCTTCTCGAGCGGGCTCTTCAAATCGCTCGCAGGCCATTTCAAATTAGGCGCAAATACCAGGTTCTGGGTCGGCTGATGAATGCGGCCCGGAACGCTGATGCCGATTCCCTCCACGGTCGATTGCGGGCGCGCAGCTACCAGGCGTTCGATGCGCGCCGCAATTTCATCGATCGCTGCCTGCGGGCGTCGCGGCGTCGGCATCGTCTCCTGCGCGCTGAAAAGGCCGTTGATATCGGCGACGCCCAGGCTGATGCGAGCCGGACGAATATCGACACAGATCACCACCCGGTTTTCATTCAGCCGCAAGAAGGTCGGTCGCCGCCCGCGCGGCAACCGGCCGGTTGCACCCTCGACTACCAATTGCTTGCCAATGAGTTCCTCGGTGATGAGAGAGACCGTGCTGCGCTGCAGGCCCGAAATGCGCGCCACGTCCGCGCGCGAAACCGGCTGGCGGTTGCGGATAAGATTCAGAACAATACGCCGGTTAATGTGGCGGGCGGTTTCGCTCGAAGCAGCGGTGAGTGCATTGAAGTCGAGACGGGCCATTTAGTACGTGACTCGAACTATATAACCATTGTTTGTAGTTGTCAAGCGGCAGCAGAACTGTGCTGTCGTTTACGTGCGATGTGTCCGTCTCTCATTCACAGATGATCTTGCGGCTTACAAGGCGGAGGGCGGTGTACCGGCCTACAAGCCGGTACGCTTCTTCATTAACGGCTCGTCGCCCTTTAGTCGGACAGCAGGTTATGCACAGTATGCCTGCGATAAGCGCCGTCTCGTGGATCCGGGTTATTTTTCGCCGGCCTTGCGGTGGGCTAACCTGCTGCAGGCATCCGGAGTTTTCAGCATTTTGATGGCATCACCACCGGATTCGATCGTGTCGATCTTCCCCTCGTTATCTATGACAAAGGTGACGCGGTTGGCGACGCCGTATTTCGGAATGTAGATGCCATACTCCTGCGACACTTTACGATCGAGGAAATCGCTCAGCAGCGGGAACGTTAATCCGAGCTGCTGCGCAAAGGCCTTCTGCGACGGGCTATTGTCTGTGCTGATCCCGAAAACCTTGGCGCCTGTTTCTTGGAAACGTTGCATACCAGCCTGGTATGCTTTCATCTCGGCCGTTCACCCGCCGGTAAATGCGGCCGGAAAAAATGCGAGCACGACGGTGCTCTTGCCGATGAAGTCCGCAAGATGCGCTGTTCCGCCGTCGGTGGAAGGGAGCGTAAAATCAGGTGCCTTGTCGCCTATCTTTAATGTGCTCGAGGGAGGAGCGGGTCCCTGCGCCACCGCTGTCGAGCCGCCCACAAGAGCTGCAACCAAAAGCCGCCTGCTTATCCGCATTTTGTTTTCCGAGACTACGATTATGAAGTTAACACGAAATCGAGTACAGGAAAGATGGCGAAGTTTGGCCCGCTCGCCGAGCGATCAGCGCAGCAGGTCTTCAAGCTGAATTTTGGATTCCGTGCGCGAGTCGCGGTACTTGACAATGACCGGAGTGTAGAGGGCGATGCCCCATTCCTTACCTGGCCCGGACGAAACGCTGCGCGACCCGGCAACGACGACTGCTTCTTCCGGAATGACGAGCGGCTGCTCGTCGGTGGCTCTGTGCACGCTGCCGCGCACCAGGTCGTAAACGGGCGTCGAGCGGTTCAGGATTGTACCGCTACCGAGTACTGCGCGGCTTTTAATAACGGTGCCTTCGTATAGGCCGCAATTACCGCCGACAAGCACTTCATCTTCGACGATCACCGGCAGCGCGCCCACCGGCTCCAGAACGCCTCCTATCTGCGAGGCTGCCGAGATATGACAGTTGCGTCCGATCTGCGCGCAGCTTCCGACCAGCGCGTGAGAATCGATCATCGTGCCCGCGTCCACGTATGCGCCAACATTCACGTACATGGGCGGCATGCAGGTGACTCCCGGCGCGAGATAACAGCCGTCGCGGATGCTCGAACCGCCGGGGACCACGCGCACGCGCTCTGTGAGCGACATCTTTCGCAACGGGTACGTCGATTTATCGAAAAACTGCGATTCGGGACCAAGCATCTCCACAATGCCGCCGATGCGGAAGCCCAGCAGAATGCCCTTTTTCACCCACGTATTCACGCGCCAGCCGGTCGGCTCGCCGGCGTCGCGTTCAGCGGCGCGGATTGCGCCCGCGTTCAGTTGCGCCCGAAATCGCGCGAACAGGTTTTTGTCTGCATCCGAGTAGGAAGAAGGTTGGCGGGTATAAAGCTCTTCGATCTCGCTTTGTAACGTGGTCTGCGAAGTCAAGCGCGGACTCCGGCAAGCAGGCCCGCTCGCTCCAGTACCGCCTCGATCTTCTCCTGCGATGCTTTCGAGGGCGCGACCAGTGGAAGCCGCCAGACGGGTTCAAGCAGGCCCATCCGAGCCAACGCAAATTTCACCGGGCCGGGACTTGTCTCGATGAAGTTGACTTCCGCAAGCTCCTGGAATCTGCGTTGCAGAGCCCGCGCCGTTGCCAAATCGCCATTCAGCGCGGAGCGCGTCAAGGCGGCAAATTCGCCTGGTATTTCATTCGAAATAACCGAGATGACGCCTTTACCGCCGAGCGCGATCAGCGGAATTGTGATTGCATCGTCGCCCGAGAGCACGATGAACGATTCGGGAACACGCGCCAGAATACTCGCCATCTGCGAAATGCTGCCGGAGGCTTCTTTCAGCCCGACAATGTTCACAATTTCGGCCAGACGCACGACGGTCGCCGGTTCGACGTTCACCGCGGTTCGTCCCTGCACACTGTAGACCACAACGGGCAGCGAGGTTGATTCGGCAATGGCGCGATAGTGCTGATAGAGCCCTTCCTGCGTGGGCTTGTTGTAATACGGCGTTACCGAAAGGATGCCCGAGACTTTCAGTGTCTCGAGTTCGCGTACAAGCTCGATAACTTTGTGCGTGTCGTAGCCGCCTGCGCCGGCAAGCACCGGCACCCGGCCCGCGGCTTCTTCTACCGTGATCTGAACGACCCGCAGGTGCTCATCGTGGGTGAGCGTCGGGCTCTCTCCGGTTGTACCGCAAGGGCAAAGAAAATCGATGCCCGCCTCTAGCTGGCGGCGCACGAGCGCGCGCAGAGCCGGTTCATCGAGAGACAGGTCGGATCGAAAAGGCGTGACCAGGGCCGTGCCGCAGCCGGTGAACATAGCTTCTTCTCCTATAATCTTCGCCGCGCTGATAAAACGCGGGCTCATCTCTTCCCCTCTAGTCTAGGACGCGGGCGGACGGTTGCTGAACAACACGTCTTCGAACGTGTAGACTCCTTTACGTCCTAGAATCCACTGCGCGGATTTCAGAGCGCCGCGCGCAAATCCTTCACGGCTGCGAGCGCTGTGACGCAGCGTAATCGTGTCGGCAGCGGAATCGAAACCGATCTCGTGTGTACCGGGGTGTTTGCCCGCGCGGCTGGCAGAAATATCGATGGCTCGATCGTAACCATGCTGGCGCATCGTTTCCACCAGCGAGAGCAGGGTGCCCGAAAGAGCATCTTTCTTAGCGTCATGGTGAATTTCCCAGGCCCAGGCGCCGTATTCTGTCTGGTGTCTCAGTAGCTCGGCAGCAAGCGCGGTCACCCGGCGAAAAACCGCGACTCCGACGGAGAAGTTCGGGCTCGCGACCAGCGCGGTTTCGTTCCGTTCCACGCTCTCAAAAACTTCAGGAAGACGATCGAGCCAGCCGGTTGTACCGCAAACCGCCGGAACCCGGGCTTCAGCCAGACGCACCAGATTTCCGGGGGCCGCTTCAGGCGTGGAGAATTCAATAGCGACGTCAGCTTCGACCGGTTTGTCGATATTCGAGCGTGTGATTCGCGCGATGACTTCAAACTCGTATTCGGGCGCAAGCTGGTCGATCAGCTTTCCCATCTTGCCGTAACCGATCAAAGCCAGCCGTTTTCGCGTGCTCATGTTTCAATCGAAAACGGCAGGATCGAGTTCGGAGAAGAATTCGCCATGCAGCGCCGAAACCGCCTGCGGCACGTCGCGATCGGCAATAACAAAGCCGAGATTCAGTAACGAAGCGCCTTGCGAGATCATGCGGATATTGAGGGTTCTCAAGACCTGAAACGCGCGCCCGGCAATACCGGGTGTGTGGCGGATATTCTCGCCTACCAGGCAAACGATCGACTGGTTCTCCTCCACCGTAACCTCGGCAAACGAGCGTATCTCACTACAAATGTCGTTCAGACTCTCGGCGCTATCAACGGTAAGCGAGACACTGACCTCCGAGGTCGAAACCATATCGACGCTGGTTGTGAAGCGATCGAATACCTCGAAGATACGCCGCAGAAAGCCGTGCGCCATCAGCATGCGCGTTGACCGGATATTCACGATGGTGATGGCGCGCTTACAGGAGATCGACTTGACCGGGTTCCGGCAGGGGACGTTTTCAGCGGTAATGCGAGTGCCTCCCGCGTCAGGCCGCCTCGAATTGAGGATTACGACCGGAATATTTCTTTCGACGGCGGGCAGAACCGTAGCGGGATGGAGCACCTTGGCTCCGAAGTAAGCCATCTCTGCCGCTTCCGAGAACGAGAGGCTTTTGACGCGGTGGCCGCCGGCAATAATCCGGGGATCGGCGGTGAGCATGCCGTCCACATCGGTCCAGATCTGGATTTCTTCAGCGCCGATTCCGGCGCCTACCAGCGAAGCCGAGTAATCCGAGCCGCCGCGGCCGAGGGTAGTCGTCTGGCCGTCCGAAGTTGCTCCAATGAAGCCGCCCATCACGACAACGGAATCCACAGCGACCGGTACTATGCGCTCGCGCAGCGCCGAATACGTTTTGTCGAATAAGGGCCGCGCTTCGGTGAAGCGGTCATCAGTGACAATGACCTGCCGCGAATCGACATGCTGCACGCGCATTCCCGCGGCGCGAAATGCGAAGGTGACGATCAGACTGGAAAGCCGCTCCCCGGCGCTGGCGATCGTGTCCATCGAACGCAACGAAAGTTCGCCTACCACCGACAGGCCCTTGGTCAGCTCCTCCAGCCATTCGAAGTGGGCGCGGATAAAGCGTTCGAGATCGGCAGCGGCGGCTCCGGCAAGCGGCAGGGCATGACGTAGATGCTCGAGTCGTAACTCGTCAACAAGGCCCAACGCCTGGTCGCGCCGTCCGGCGGCCGCTTCGCGCGCAATCTGCAGAAGCTTGTTGGTGGTCTTACCCATAGCGGAGACCACCACTACGGGGCGCCGCTCTTCAAAGCGTTGAACAGTGCGGGTAACGCGTGTAATCGCCTCTTCCGATTCGACGGACGTGCCGCCGAACTTCATGACGATCATGTACCGACGAGACCTTCCGAAACCATGAGCTCGGCATTCAACACGGCGGCTCCGGCCGCGCCGCGGATCGTGTTGTGACCGCAGGCAATGAACTTCGCATCCAACACCGGGCACTCGCGCAGCCGTCCGACGAAAGTTGCCATGCCGTTTTCGCGTCCGGCATCGCGCCGCGGCTGCGGACGGTCCGGCTGCGTCATGTAGATCAGCGGCCTGGCAGGCGCACTAGGAAGTTTCCTCTGCTGGGGAATGCCGCAGAACGTCTCGATCGATTCCCGGATCTCTTCGAGCGATGGGCGCGCGGAAAGTTCAACCGAGGCCGCGACCGTATGACCATCGACGACGGTCACGCGATTGCAATGTGCACTTACGCGCGCCGGAAGAGGCGCAGACGCTTCGCCCAGGATTTTCTGCGTTTCCTGCTGCATCTTCTCTTCTTCGGAGCCGATGAAGGGAATTACGTTCGCAACGATGTCCATCGAGGCGACGCCCGGATAACCGGCCCCGGAGACGGCTTGCATAGTGCTCGCGATCACACGCGTGATGCCGAATCGCTTGAGCGGGCAGAGCGCCATGGTCAAAACAATGGTTGAGCAGTTGGGGTTCGTCACAATCATGCCCTTCCAGTTGCGATTCTTCTGCTGTTGCGGAATCAGCGTAAGATGATCCGCGTTAATCTCCGGCACGATCAGTGGAACGTCAGGTTCCATGCGATGATTGCGCGAATTCGAAACCACCGCATGGCCGGCCTGTGCGAATGCCCGCTCGATCTCGGTAGCGACCGATGCATCCATTGCCGAGAAAACAAGTGGCGGCGCGTTCCCCGGTTTGCATTCGGATACGGTGAGACCCGCTACCGCCGCCGGCATCTCACCCTCCAGCCGCCAGCTGGTAGCATCCGCGTATTTTTTCCCGGCTGAGCGGTCGCTTGCGCCCAGCCAGATGAGCTTGAACCAGGGATGCCCTTGCAAGAAACGGATGAAATGCTGGCCGACCATTCCTGTCGCGCCGAGAATGCCAACTTCAATCTGCTGCATAGGTCAAAAATAAATGATCAGTGGGACAGCCGTTCCACCAATGTTTTGTAGAGCGCGACAGCCTCGATGAGCTGATCTTTGGGAATGCGTTCTTCGGCTGTATGCGCAACATGAATGCTGCCGGGCCCGACCAGAAACGGTTTGCCCCAGGCGCCATTAAACGCCGGGATATCCGTCGTGAACGCTACCACGGTTGTTTCAAATCCTTCGAGCGACCCAAGGCGCACCGCCGGGATCAGCAACACCTGTTCGGCGTTCGCGTCTGGAGCGGCCAATTTTTCGATTTTTTCGCGCAATTCTGTTGCGTCGTCGACAACGCGCACCAAAATCTCGGCGAATGCCTCATCCGCGACTACATTAGGCGCGCGCCCGCCTTCAATCCTGCCGATATTGAGCGTGCTCGCGCCGAGCAGCGGATCCGTGGGCAGCTTGAGCTGGCGAATGCGGTTCAGTGCTTCCAGCAATTTCTCGATGGCCGATTCTCCGAGCTCCGGATACGCGGAATGCGCCATGCGTCCGCGTGCGACGATTTGGTAGCGCAGCGCGCCCTTCGATGCAAGCGCCAGCTTGTTATCGGTCGGCTCTCCATTAACGAGAAATTTACTGCCGCGGGGATTCTTGGCAGCGGCTAACGCACCAGCGCTGTTGCGCTCCTCGCCCACGACAAAGAGAAGACCGAAATTACGCTTGCCGGCCGCGAGCAGTTCCGCAACCGCGCTGATCATGGCGGCGATGATGCCCTTGGTATCGCAAGCGCCGCGTCCCCAGATATGCGTTTCGTCCTCGCGCGATGGAATGAACGGCGGTACCGTATCCATGTGCGTGGAGAGCACGACCGCCGGCTCGCCAAAGCGCACAAAGAGGTTATCGCGTCCGGGCTCGACCGGCATCCGTTCCGCTTGGCCATCGAATTGAATCGCAAGCTCGTGCAGACTCTCGAACAGAAAGTCCGCAACCGCGTGCTCGTTGGGTGTAATCGACTCGATATCGATCAGCCTGCGCGTAAGTTCAAAGAGATGCATGGCAAACAGATGCAGGAATAGACCCGTGCTTCTAGCGGAGCTCAGATTACGAGGTGATAAGCCAGCATAGCAGACAAGGAATGCCGGCAAAGAGGAGGCGAAAAGCTGTGCTGGCAAGAGCGTGCAAGGAAGCAGGCAAACGCTCTGAAAGCGATGATGATAGAGTTTGGACATTGTGCCCCAGTTCGTGATCGAGCGCGATGTTCCCGGCGCGGGTTCGCTGTCAGAAGCGCAGATCCGTGAAGTATCGCTGCGCTCGCTCGAAACATTGAATGACATGGGGCCGCAGATTCAATGGCTGCATAGCTACGTCACCGAAGACAAAATCTACTGCCTCTATCTGGCGCCCGACGAGGACAGCATTCGGGAGCACGCGCGCAGGGTAGGCCTTCCCGCCGACCGCGTTTCCGCGGTACGACGGCTGCTTGATCCCGTCAATTTCAAATAGCGGCTCCCGTCTCACCCACTGAGTATTGGACTGCCTTTTCCAGGCTCATCGACGAGCCTTCCGACCAGGCGCGCTTTCCCTGTTCGTCGCTCAATTTTTTCCAGGCCGGCAACAGAGTCTCATCCAGTTTGCCTTGTTCATCCTGATGCAGATGCGCGCTGATCGATTGGCGTAAGTGAGCCGCGGCGGCGGCCAGTGTGAGGGCGCGCTCGGCGTCACCCTCAGCCATAGCCAGGCAAGCCGATGCTTCCAGGGCGCGTGCGATTCCGCGCCGGTGTCCCAAGCCCGTAAAGATCCCCAAAGCTTCGCGGCAGGCGGCGCGTGCCGCCGGATAATCTCCCTCCGAGCAATCGACATAGGCCAGGTCTGTTAGAGAACGTGCAGCGCCCCAGGGATCGCCGGCTTCGCGAAAAACGGCAAGTGCACGTTGATACAACCATCGTGCGGCAGGCATGTCGCCGAGAGCGCGCGCTATGTCACCCTGCTGATTGATAGACCAGGCGCTACCGGTACGATCGCCAAGCTCCTCGAAGATTTTGGCGGCTTCGCGCAGCGCCGATCGCGCAAGTGCATACTCGCCCCAAACCTTGACCGCATTGGCAAGGTTATGAAGACAGCGCGCGAGGGCCAGGCGGTCGGGCAGCGTACGCCAGTATGCGAGGCTTCGCTCGAAATAGCTGCGCGCTGACGAGTAATCGCCCCTATCACGCGCCGCAAGCGCCAACGCATTCAAGGCGGCTGCAATGCCAGGCCGGTCTTCTAATTCTTCATAAAGAGAGAGGCTCAATTCCAGAAAACGCTCGGCAACCGCGTAATCACCCTGAATTGTAACCAGCGCTCCGAGAAACTGCGTTATCCTCGCGCGCTCCTTTGACCACCCTGTCCCCGCCAGCTCAAGAACGGTTTCAAGACGCGCACGCGCCTCCCGCAAATGCTCACGCGTATCCCAGAATCGAAATAAAGCGACGCACAGCCGCAATGCCCATTCCAGATCCCGCGTCTCGAACAGCCAGTCGAGAGCGAAACGGAAGTTATCGATTTCGACATCGCATTGAGCAAGCCAGCGAGCCCGCTCGTTCGAGCGCAGCTCCGGATTTCCTTCCTCCGCTACAACCAGGCAGTACGCCGCATGGGCCTTGCGTGTCGCCGATTGTTCGCCGCTTTCGGTAAGGCGCTCGAAGGCATACTCGCGAATCGTTTCCAGCATCAAGAACCGCGGTTGGGCGCCGGTTCGCTCGGCGCGCTCGATCAAACTCTTATCGACCAGCGACGAGAGCCCTTCAAACAGGGCAATACCGAGGTCGTTGCGAGTGTTGCAGACTGCCTCCGCCGCCTCCAAAGTACATCCGCCGGCGAAAACGGAAAACCGGCGAAACAGCGTCCGCTCGGCTTCATTTAGAAGCCCGTAGCTCCAATCGATCGTGCTGCGCAGAGTTTGCTGCCTTTCGGGAAGATCGACCGCGCCGCCGGTGAGTAATTGCAGCCGGCTCTGGAGACGCGCCAAAAGAGTCCCCGGAGACAATACCTTGATGCGTGCCGCCGCCAGTTCGATCGCCAGGGGCAGTCCATCCAGCCGCGAGCAGATGTCCTGAACCGCGACCGCATTTTCGGAGGTAATGGAAAACTCAGGCCGGACGGCGGCGGCGCGTTGCGCGAACAATTCCACCGCCGCGCTCTGTGCCAGCGCGGTAACCGGAAACTCTTGTTCGCCATAGACTCGCAACGACGCCCGGCTGGTGACCAGAATTTTCAGAAACGTGCACGCTTCCAGCGTTTTGGCCACAAACGCCGCCGCCGGCAAGACCTGTTCGAAGTTGTCCAGCACGAGCAGAAAAGGACCGGAGTCTTGCAGTTGATCATCGATAAGTTCCGGGATTGTCCGGCTCGCGGCTTGTCGGATTCCGAGTGCGTCGGCGACAGCAGTCGCTACCAGGTCCGGCTGAGTAATCGAAGCCAAGCTGACAAATTGAACTCCCCCGGTGAAACTGCCCGAGATTGCGCCGGCTGTGGCAACGGCGAGCCGCGTCTTTCCCGCCCCTCCGGGCCCGGTCAGAGTTAAAAGGCGAATGTCCGGCCGGAGCAGCAATCCGGCGATGTCCGCTAGCTGCTGCTCTCTTCCGATAAGCGAAGTGCGCGGCGTCGGAAGCTTGCGTCGCGTTCTTGCAATCAATGCGGGCGCCTCATGAACGTCGGACAGCCCGGATTCGCCGGTTGAAAAAGAATGGTCAGGTTCTGCCGCGTTCTTGGTGACCTCAGCAGTGAAAATGTAGCCGCGCCGGGGCACCGTCTTCAGCAAGTGCTGGCCGTGATCGTTTAGTGCGCGGCGCAACTCGAGTGCGCACTGCACCAGCGAGTCGTCCGTAACGAAGGAATCGGGCCAGACCGCTTGCATCAATTCCTGCTTGCCGATGAGCTGCCCGGAATGCTCCACCAGGTATTTCAGTGTTTCGTAAACTTTTGGGCGAAGCTTGATCTCTTCAGCCGCCTTTCGCAGGCACCCCTTTGCCACGTCCAGAGTGAATCCGCCAAATTGATACTTCAGGGACTTCGCGTCCAAATACGCTCCCATCGGCAAAGTCAAGCAGCCGGCGCGCTGCGATTTTGGCTTTTCTTCGGCGTACTTTCGTTACTTCGCGTGTGAAAGCTTGTTACTTTGCAATTGCCAGGCGAGGACTCAAGGCTCGATTGCATACATTCCGCGGCGCGGCGATCTGTCGCTGAACTGCTCTACAGAGCGGATTCTAGCAGAAACGCGGCGTGAAGCCTCCAGCAGTAAAACGCAATGGGACACGTGTAGCGATCGCCGCAAAAGGAGAGAAAGTCCAGATGAGAACCTCACAATTCCCGCATATCGCAGGAAAGATAAGCCGATTCGCAGCGCGATTGCAATATTCCGTCATCGCGCTCGCTTTAGTAAACGCCGGTCCGCCGCGTGCGGCCGCGCAGGATAGCCACGCGCACACGCCGGCATCGCAACAACAAATAACGCCGGATCAGAAGAGGAGAATGGGTGCGCTGGTGCGCGCTGTCCGGGAAGCCACAGAGCGCTTCAAGGATGTATCAGTCGCAGAGGCGGAAGGCTATGCCCTTCAATTTGGTTGCGTGAGCGGCCCCGATTCCGGAGCGATGGGGCTTCACTACGTAAACGGCGCGCTGGCGAACGCCGGTGTACTGGACGTCATGCATCCACAGATCGTGATCTACGAAGCGACGCCCGGCGGCGGCCGGCGGCTCATCGGCGCCGACTATTTACTGTTCGCCGATGCCTGGAATAAGAAGCATTCCGCTCCGCCGGAGCTCATGGGCCAGCTCTTTCATCTGTTCGGCAGTCCCAATCGTTTCGGACTTCCGGCGTTCTACACACTCCATGTGTGGGCGTGGAAGGACAACCCCAACGGAGCGTTTGTGAACTGGCATCCCAATGTATCCTGTGAATCCTTCGCAGGCCAGAACCCTTGAGACAAAAGTAACAAAGAGATGTTTAGCACGAATTCAAAAGGAGGAACAAATTAAATGAGTACGGTACAAGCTCCCGCTCTTGACATGGACAAGCTGCACGCCTTCATCGGTCAATTCGTCGTCGATCTCGGCGCTGCCGCCCATGCCGGAATGGTAGTTATTGGCGAAAAGTTAGGACTCTACAAAGCACTTGCTGCCGGACCGATGAGTTCTGCACAACTGGCTGCTAAAACAAAAACAGATGAGCGCTACGTGCGCGAGTGGCTGGCTTCACAGGCTGCCGGCGGTTACGTGACCTATGACGCAACCAGCGGCAAATTCAGCCTGAGTGAAGAGCAGGCGTTCACGCTCGCTGCCGAAGACAGCCCGGCCTATCTGCCCGGTGCATTTGAACTGGCATTGGGCTCGCTTGCGGCAGTTCCACGCATCGCGGAATCCTTTCGGACCGGCGCCGGTATGGGCTGGCACGAGCACGCCGATGGCGTCTTTCACGGATGTGAAAAGTTCTTCCGCCCCGGTTACACCGCCAATCTTGTAAGCTCCTGGATTCCTGCTTTGACCGGTGTCAAAGAGAAATTGGAAGCCGGGGCACGAGTCGCCGACGTTGGTTGCGGTAAGGGCGCTTCCACATTGCTGATGGCGAAGGCGTTCCCTAACTCTACCGTTTTCGGCTTCGATTATCACGACCAGTCTATCGAAGCGGCGCGCGAATCCGCCAAACGCGACGGTCTCGCCGGCCGCGTCACTTTTGAAGTTTCTACGGGAAAAGGCTTTCCCGGAAAAGACTACGATCTGGTGACTGTCTTCGATTGCCTGCACGACATGGGCGATCCGGTAGGGGCGGCTACGCACGTTCGCCAGTCCCTGACCAAGGACGGCACATGGATGATTGTCGAGCCCTATGCGAATGACCAGTTGAAGGACAATCTGAATCCTGTGGGGCGCGTCTACTATTCCTTTTCGACGCTGTTGTGCACACCTTGCTCGCGATCGCAGGAAGTCGGTTTGTGTCTGGGTGCCCAGGCCGGCGAGACGCGTATTCGGGAAGTAGTCACTGCAGCCGGATTCAGCCGCTTCCGCCGGGCGGCTGAGACACCGTTCAACATCGTCTACGAAGCACGGCCGTAATCCGGCTCGCAACGGCGCGCGCCGCCAACAACCAGTGAACGCTCCTCCGCAGATTCGATATCATCGACTAGCGAGGAGCCCGATTATTGCCCGAAGGCGTTCCGACGCTTCACGACAAGTCATCTGCCGGCCACCAGCCGGAAATCGTGATCGTCGAGCTGGGTTTCTTCGCGCATATCTGGTGGCTGCTGCGGCGCGCCTTCGTCGCGGCCTATGAAGATAACTGTTTTAGCATCGCTAAGGGTGCTGCCTATTCAGCGCTGCTCTCGCTCTTTCCGGTTTTGACCACCCTTACGATTATTCTGCTCGAAGTGAACGCCGAGCCGGTTGTGCACGTAATCGCTCGTTTTGTGCGCCAGGTTGTGCCGCCCGGAACCGAAGACCTGGTTCTCTCACGGCTCCACGAGCAAGGACCAAGACCCATTTCTCTCCCGGTGATTGCGATTCTGGTTTCGTTGTGGGCTGGTTCGGGGGGCATGGTGACGCTGATGGAAGGCTTTCAGGCTGCTTACCGCATCCCTACGGGGCGGCCTTTCTTAAAACAACGCGCCATGGCGATCTTCCTTGTCCTGATCGCTGCCTTCCCGGCCGTTGGAGCTTCTGCGCTTATCTTGTTCGGCAACCGCATCGAAATCGCCTTCGTGCATTGGATCGGCATCGCCGAGTTAAGTGCTCCGGTCGAGCTTGCCTGGCGCATAGGGCGCTACCTGCTTGCCTTCTGCACGACGACCTTCGTCACCGGCTTACTCTATTACTTCGGTCCCAATCACCGGCCGGAACCGGAGCGCATGAAACATGCGAAGCGTTCCCGCTTTCTGCGCGTCTGGCCGGGAGCATTCCTGGCTACCATACTTTGGCTGCTGGCCACTCTGGCGTTTGCGGCCTATGTTGCCCATGCGCATTACAATGCCTTTTACGGAAGCCTGGGCACGGTGATCGTCCTTCTCATCTGGCTTTACCTCATTTCCTGCATCGCGCTCATCGGCTGCGAGTTCAATGCCGAGCGCGAGCGCGCTGAATCGATGCCCAGCCTTCTCTGAAAGTATCGCGGCCCGCTCATCTTCGCCTTATACTCTAGGCAGTGCCGTTCAAACTGGGTATCGATTACAAGCCGCGGGGCGATCAGGCGAGCGCAATCGAACAACTGACGCACGCTCTGTTCGACGGCGAAAAGCACCAGGTTCTGCTCGGCGTCACCGGTTCAGGCAAGACGTTCACGATGGCCAAAATTATTGAGGCCGCTTCCCGTCCTGCCCTCGTGCTGGCGCACAACAAAACTCTCGCCGCGCAGCTCTATCACGAATTCAAAACCTTTTTTCCGGCAAACGCAGTCGAGTATTTCGTCAGCTATTACGATTACTATCAGCCCGAAGCCTACATTCCCTCGGGCGACATTTACATCGAAAAAGAAGCGACTATCAATGACGAGCTCGATAAATTGCGGCTTTCTGCGACCCGCTCGCTGTTCGAACGCCGCGATTGCGTCATTGTCGCGAGCGTAAGCTGCATCTACGGCCTGGGCTCTCCGGAAGCCTATTACGGCATGCTGCTGATGCTCGAAAAAGGACAGCAGATGAGCCGGAAAGAGCTTCTGCAGCGGCTGGTTGAGATCCTCTATAATCGCAACGATCATGAGTTCCGGCGCGGCACGTTCCGCGTGCGCGGCGATGTCATCGAGCTCTTTCCAACCTACGAGGACAATGCCTATCGCATCGAGATGTGGGGCGATCAGATCGAATCGCTGAGTCAAATCGACCCGCTGCTTGGCCAGGTGAAGCAGACATATGTGCGTTTGCCGATTTACCCGGCCACGCACTATGTTATGGATGCGCCCACGCGCGAACAGGCCATGCAGAGCATCGAAAACGAGTTGCAGTGGTGGCACAAAGAGCTGGAGAGCAAAGGCAAGTTAATCGAAGCGCAACGTCTTTATCAGCGGACGATGTTCGACCTGGAAATGATTCGCCAGATCGGCTTTTGCCATGGCATCGAAAACTATTCGCGCCATTTCTCCGGACGTCTTCCCGGCGAAGCCCCTCCGACATTACTTGATTACCTTCCTCACGACGCGATTCTGTTCATTGACGAAAGCCATCAGACGGTGCCGCAGCTCCAGGGCATGTTTCACGGCGACCGGTCCCGCAAAGACATTCTGGTGGAGTACGGTTTCCGCCTGCCAAGCGCACGCGACAATCGTCCGCTCACCTTTGAGGAGTTTGAAAACCGCATCGATCAGGTCATCTACCTTTCGGCTACTCCCGGACCGTACGAGCTCACGAAGTCAGCCGGAGTTGTAGTCGAGCAGATCATTCGTCCCACGGGTTTGGTTGACCCGCAGATCGAAGTGCGGCCGATCAAAGGACAAGTCGATAATCTGCTGCATGAAATCCGCGTGCGCTCGGAGTGTAACGAACGCGTGCTGGTTACCACGCTCACCAAGCGCATGGCCGAAGACCTGGCCGAATACTACTCCGAAGTAGGTGTCAAATGTGCGTATCTCCATTCCGAGGTCAGCACACTCGACCGCATTAAAATCTTGCGTGACCTGCGACGCGGAGAGTACGATGTTTTGATCGGCGTGAACCTGTTGCGCGAAGGATTGGACCTGCCCGAAGTATCGCTGGTGGCCATTCTGGACGCTGATAAGGAGGGTTTCCTGCGCTCGGGAGGGTCGCTCATCCAGACCATCGGCCGTGCCGCACGCAACGTAAACGGCCGCGCAATTCTCTACGCGAATGTAATTACAGCCAGTATGGAGCGCGCCATCAATGAGACTCAGCGCCGGCGGGCCATTCAGGAGGCATATAACGAAGCCAATCACATCACGCCTCAATCCATTAGCAAACCTGTCGATATGAGTCTGGTTGCCGTAGCCGAAGCCGACTATGTCACCGTTTCCTTAGAAAAAGACATCGAATCCGATGCGGAGCTGACCGCGGCTCAGCGGGAAAGTCTGATAGCGGAGCTCGAGGCCAAAATGCGTGAAGCCGCCAAGGCCTTCGAGTTCGAAAAAGCTGCACAGTTTCGCGATCGCGTAAAAGCCCTGAAAGCGAGCGGGGTTTATGACACACCAACAGCCACTCGGGTTGGTAGTTGAAGGTAGTGCAACGTCGTCCTTGGTTCTGCGGCTGCCGAGCGTCGCTGAAGAGCTCGGGCCCGTAAAAGCAAGCGCCTTGCGAGTGGCGCGCCGCCTTTCGAATTTTTTGCGCGCCGGTTATGCGGTTGCCACCTACGACGAGCTGCAATCCGCGCGGCTGATTCTGCTCCGCGTTCCCGACGAAGCACTGACTCGGATCATGGACGAGCTGTGTGCTTCCGGCCTGGTATTGAAAGATCTTTCGTTTGTGCTTTGCGGAAGCTGTCTGAGTACAACGGCGCTTTCTCCACTCCAAAAATGTGGTGCGGGGACGGCCACAGTATCCGCACTGCCCACGCCCCGAAAGAGCTGGTTCATCGTTGAAGGACAGACTCACACCGTTCGACAGGTAAGGAGGTTGCTGGATCGTAGCGACGCGCGAGTCTTTGAGCTTCGGCCCGGAACCAAGCCCCTCTATTTTGCAGCGCAATTGTTTGCGGCCGCTCTTCCGGTACAGCTCATGCTCAGCGCGGAGCAGGCGCTGCGAAGCGCGGGTATTAAAGGAAATCACCTGTACGAGCTGCTCGAGGAGATGTCGCTCGAAATGTTCCGTTCCTTTTCCAATGGCGTCCGGTTTACCTGGCCCGAAGCGCGTACCGGCTGTCCGCACGAAACAGCGCTCGAGTATCTGGAGTACCTGCGGAACCATCATCCGCACATAGCCGCCGCCCTCGATTCACAACTCAGCTATGCCAAGCGCTCCCATGCTGAAGAAGGAGACGTTCGAAACTGTGTGGATAACGGGATGGCACAGGGAGGGGGATGAAGAAGGGAAAAAGTTAGCGGTTGTGGCGGATCGACACTCTTCCTCAGCCCAGATAAGGAAAGTTCGTTCGGCAAAAAAGCCACCTGCCCGAATGGCCAACTAGCGCTCAAAACGGAAATACGGTTAGCCTACAAGCGTATGTCGAAGAAAATCGCTGTTTTGGGTGCAGGAAATGTAGGCGGTGCGCTCGCGCGTCTTTGGAGCGGCGCCGGACACGCCGTTGCGATGGGAGGCCATGGCAAGAAGAATCAGGAGGCCGTCGCAGGCGCCGATATCGTCGCGCTGTGCGTGCCGTGGAATGCCGCCCGCGAAGCACTAGGCGAATCGGGCAATCTCGCCGGAAAAACCATCGTCGATTGCACGAATCCGGTCAAGCCCGATCTCTCCGGGCTGGCAATCGGCACGACCACGTCGGCCGCCGAGCAAGTGGCCGAATGGGCGCATGGAGCGAATGTCGTGAAGGCATTCAACACCATCGGAGCAGCCTGCTACGGCAATGCGCAGTTTGGCAAGGAGCGCGCCAGCGGTTTCTATTGCGGCGACAACGCCACCGCCAAAGCGGCCGTGCGCGAGTTAATCGCCGATGTCGGTCTCGACCCGGAGGATGTGGGCCCGTTGCGGAATGCGCGCTGGCTGGAAGCGATGGCCATGCTGTGGATCGATCTGGCCATAAATCAGAAACAGGGAACGGGTCACGGCTTCCGACTGCTGCGCAGATAACTGGATGTGCTTGCTATATTGCTGGCATGTTTGCTGCTGCCTTGTTGTGTGCGCAACTGGCACATGTGAAATTGCATCAGGCGCGAGTCGAGTCGGCGGCGGTCGTGCAGGCCGGCGCGTTTCTGCCTGCAGGTGCTGATCCGCATAAGCCGGAAGCAGATGCCTACAAAAAACTGCCGGAATTCTGCCGCGTAACCATCACCTCGACGCCATCGAGCGACTCCCGGATTGCCGTCGAGGTCTGGTTGCCGCTCGCAGATTGGAACCATAAATTTCGCGGGCAGGGCAACGGCGGTTTCGCCGGCTCCATCGACTATCGCGGCATGGCGGGATCGCTGCGTCTCGGCTATGCAACCGCCGGAAGCGACGCCGGACATAAGGGCGAAGCAACCGACGCAAGCTGGGCGCTTGGCCATCCGGAAAAGGTGATCGATTTCGGCTATCGCGCCGTACACGAAATGACGGGCGATGCTAAAACGGTGATCGCAGCTTTTTACGGTGAACCTGCGCAGAAGAACTACTTCGATTCGTGCTCCGATGGCGGCCGCGAAGCGCTGATGGAAGCACAGCGCTTTCCAGCCGACTACGATGGCATTCTGGCAGGCGCCCCCGCCAATTACTGGACTCATCTCCTGACCGCCGGACTCGCGCTGCAAAAAGTTGTGCTCGCCGGCCCCGCCACCTACATACCGCTCAGCAAAATTCCGTTGATCGAGCAGGCCGTCCTCAACACCTGTGACGCACTCGACGGCTCTAAGGACGGCGTGGTCATGGATCAGGAACGCTGCCGCTTTCATCCGTCGGTGCTGCTCTGCAAAGGCGCGGAGAGCGATAGCTGCCTGACTGCGCCGCAAGTGCATTCGCTCGAGGCCATCTATACCGGTGCGAAAGATTCGCACGGGCAGTTGATTTTTCCTCCGATCATGCCGGGCAGCGAAGCGGGCGACAGCGGCTGGAAATACTGGGTCACGGGCGAAAGCTACGGTACCGCCGAAGGGCTGAAGTATCCGGAAGGCTTTTTTCGCAACATGGTCTATGAAGACCGGAGCTGGGATTTCAAAACAGCCAATGTGGATCGCGCGCTCGCCGATGCCGATAAGAAACTGGCGCATGTGTTGAATGCGACCGATCCGGATTTGAGCGCATTCGAGAAGCGCGGCGGCAAGTTGATCCTGTATCACGGCTGGCTCGATGCCGCCATTTCGCCGCTGAATACGATCGACTACTACAACAGCGTGGTTGCGAAGATGGGCGCGCCGAAGGCGAATCAGTTTGTGCGTTTATACATGTTGCCGGGCGTGCAGCATTGCGCCGGCGGTCCGGGCCCGTTTATTTTTGGACAGCTTGGTATTTCGCACAAGCGCGATCGCGCCCACAACGCGTTCGTCACGCTCGAGGACTGGGTAGAGAAGGGCACGCCGCCCGGTGCAATTGTCGCAACGAAGTTGAACGACGATCGCGATCCCTCGAAAGGCGTGAAAATGGAGCGGCCTTTGTGTGCCTATCCGCAGAATGCGGTGTATGACGGGAGCGGCGACGCAAGCCAGGCCGATTCGTTTTCTTGTAAAGAATCTTCGCTTAGCCGGTGACCAAAGTCACTTTAGCACACTGGCTTTTTCATTTATCCTGAAGCGCAGACGTATTACGCTAAATGGAGAAATGTTGGTGCACGCACTGTTCGTGCTGTTGTTGCAGGTTCAGGTACCCGGCGTTCCTGAAAAGCGCATAACGAATATCTTCAAACCGCTGGCCGGTCCGGCCTCGGAAGAGAAGACAATCGCGGTTCTGACGCTTGCAATCACGGGCGTGATTTTCGTGGTGGTAGGCGCACTGATTACTTACACCATCTGGCGCTTTCGCCGCAAGCCCGGTGACGATTCGCAACAGGAGCCCCCGCAGGTTTACGGCAGCAACCAGATTGAAGTTGCCTGGACAGTGATTCCGATTTTGATCGTGTTCGTGCTGATCGGCGTATCGGCGCGCGTCATTGCGTCCGTGGAAAATGCGAGCCCGCCGAAATCGATGTTGAAAGCGACCATCATCGGTCACCAGTGGTGGTGGGAAGTGCACTATCCCGATTACGGCATCGCAACGGCCAACGAAATCCATGTACCGGTGGCTGGTAAAGAGAAGACCGCGACATACCTGCAGTTGCAGAGCCAGGATGTGATCCACAGTTTCTGGGTGCCGCAGCTTGCCGGCAAATGGGACCTCGTGCCCAACCGCACAAACTATATGTGGATCGATCCGCAGGAGCCCGGCGTCTATCTGGGCAACTGCGCCGAGTACTGCGGGACGCAGCACGCGAACATGCTGCTGCGGGTCATTGCGCAGCCCAAGGCGGAGTTTCAAGCGTGGGCGGCGAGCGAGCAGAAACCAGCAGTAGACAACCCACAGTTGACAGGAGCCAAAGCCGCGTTCGAATCGCTCTCCTGTATCAATTGCCACACCATCAAAGGCACGCGCGCGCTCGGTAAATTCGGTCCCGATCTCACACACCTCATGAGCCGCCAGACGCTTGCCGCGGGAATGCTGACGAACACCCGCGACAATCTGCGCGCCTGGGTCGACGATCCGCAGGCAATCAAGCCAGGCTCGTTGATGCCGAGCTTCAAGCTGAACGACAAAGAGCTAGATCAAGTCGTCGCCTACCTGGAATCACTGAAATGAGATTGCGATGGCATCGATAGATTATCCGCTGGAGCGCCCGAAAGTTCAGGAAAGAGAGTTTTCCTTTTCCGAGGCTCTGTACTCGTGGGTAGCAACGGTCGATCACAAGCGGCTGGGGTTGATGTATATCGTCTCGGCGCTGATCTTTTTCGTAGTAGCGGGAATCATGGCGACAGTAATTCGCGCACAGCTCGCTTTTCCGAACGGGCACGTCGTGGGGCCAGATACGTTCAACCGGCTGTTCACCATGCACGGCACAACGATGGTGTTCCTGGTCGGCATGCCGATGGTGGCGGGATTTTCGAACTACCTGGTTCCGCTGATGATCGGCGCGCGCGACATGGCCTTTCCGCGGCTGAATGCGTTCGGTTTCTGGATCTTCCTGTTCGGCGGATTGCTGCTGTACTTCAGCTATATCGGCGGCTCCGGGCTCTCCGGAACGGGATCGGCTCCGGATGTAGGATGGTTCGCTTATGCGCCGCTCACCAGCCGCGCCTTCTCGCGCGGATCGAGCACCGACTATTGGGCCATCGGCGTGCTCGTTGCCGGATTCGGCAGTATCGCGAGCGCCATCAATGTGATTGCGACCACCGCGTGCATGCGCTGCCCCGGTATGACCCTCAGCCGCATGCCGATGTTCGTCTGGGTGATGCTGGTCGATTCCTGGATGATCGTGCTCGTGCTGCCCCCGCTCTCGGCCGGACAGATCATGCTGCTGCTCGACCGTTATCTGGGTGCGCACTTCTTCGATACACAAGCGGGGGGCTCGGCGATTTTGTGGCAGCACATCTTCTGGATCTTCGGCCATCCGGAAGTCTACATACTCATCTTTCCTGCATTTGCCATCTTGTCGGAAGTTATTCCGGTATTCTCGCGCAAGCCGCTGTTCGGAAGGCCGGCCATGGTGGGCGCCATCGTCGCCATCGGTTTTATCAGCATGGGCGTTTGGGCGCATCACATGTTCGCGGTGGGAATGACGGCATGGTCGAATACATTCTTTGCAGCGGCGAGCATGCTGGTCGGCATTCCGACGGGCATCAAAATTTTCAACTGGACCGCAACCATGTACGGGGGCAAATTACGGCTCGATACACCGCTGCTGTTTTGCCTCGGATTTCTGCTGCAGTTTCTCGTGGCCGGGCTCACCGGAATTATGCTGGCCGTCGCGCCATTCGACTGGCAGTTGCACGATTCCTATTTCGTCGTAGCGCATTTTCACTTCACGCTGATCGGCGGTTTGATTTTCGGGCTGTTCGCCGGCATGTATTACTGGTTTCCGAAAGCGACCGGCCGGCTTCTTAGTGACAAACTCGGCAAGTGGCACTTCTGGCTGTTGTGCATCGGGTTCAATATGACTTTTATTCCGTTGCACTTCGCTGGGCTGCTGGGAATGCCGCGCCGTATCTATACCTACATGCCGGGGCGCGGCTGGGAGTCGTGGAACCTGGTTGCGTCCATCGGCGTGATCTTTCAGATTGCGGGGATTCTGTGTTTTGTCTGGAATGTGCTGCGATCGGCAAAGCGCGGCGAGGTAGCGGGAGACGATCCGTGGGACGGCTGGACGCTTGAATGGGCGACCAGTTCGCCGCCTCCCGAATATAACTTCGAAAAATTGCCGGTCGTGCGCAGCAGCAGGCCGCTCTGGGACTTAAAGCATCCGCAGGATCCGGATTGGAAGTACGAGTAAGCGCATGGCCGATTTAAACGTACCCATCGATGCGCTTACTATGGAGCGCGAGTGGAAACAGCCGGATCGCGGCACCGTCGGCATTATTTTTCTGATCATCACGGAATCGTCGCTGTTTGCGATCTTCGTCGCGACCTACCTCATCTATATAGGCAAAAGTCTCACGGGTCCGTATCCCAAGGACGTGCTCGATGTTCCGATCCTGGCAACAATCTGCCTGTTATCGAGCAGTCTGACGGTTTATTTTGCCGAGCATGCGCTGGCCCACGGCAGGCTGGCTGCGTTCAAGGCGTGGTGGCTGGTGACGATTGCGCTCGGGCTCGAATTCCTGACGGCGACGGGTCTCGAGTGGAAGAAGCTGATCACGGAAGATCATCTGACAATTCGCACGAATTTATTCGGCAGCACGTTTTACTCGCTGGTGGGTTTGCACGCGAGCCACGTGATCGTGGGCATGTGCTTTCTGCTGCTCGTATTATTCGTGACATTGTTTGGCTTTCCGATCGAAACCCAGTTGCGGCGCGTAAAATTTCTCTCCTGGTACTGGCATTTTGTGGATGCGGTATGGGTGATCGTGTTTACGGTGGTCTACATCATCGGCAGGTAAAGCTATGGCACACGAGATCCATCATGGCGAAGCATCCGAGCGGACCGAGGAGTCGCATATCGAGCTGCCCGCGCCCACGTTCTGGCCGATTATCTTTTCATTCGGATTGACGCTGCTGTTTGCGGGATTTCTGACGCACTGGTCGATCAGCGTGGTGGGATTGATCATCGTGATACGCGGCGTGATCGGCTGGTGGCACAAAGTAATTCCGCATGAGGCGCATGAGGAAGTCCCGATAGACCCGGCGCACCGGCCGACGCCGATCATGGTCGAGGAACGATCGGTGGTACGGCTCGGCGTGGGCGAGCATCGCCATCGCGTGCGGATTCCGGAAGAGGTTCATCCATATTCAGCGGGCGTCTGGGGCGGACTCGCGGGCGGCGCTGCCATGGCGGCGCTGGCGGTTCTGTATGGCCTGGTTGCGCAGCACAGCATCTGGTATCCGGTGAACCTGCTCGCCGGCGTGGTGATTCCGAATCTCGGCGACGCACCGCTCGAGTATCTGCGCGCCTTTCATGCCCTGCCGTTTACCGCGGCGCTGATCGGGCATGTGATTATTTCCTGTCTGGTCGGCGTGGTCTACGCGGTCATCCTGCCGATGTTTCCGAAGTACGCCCCCTTCTGGGCGGGCATTCTGATGCCGATCTTCTGGAGCGGGCTGGTGGCGACGGTCTTGAATATTCTGAATCCCGCTTTGAACGACCGGATCAGTTGGCCGTGGTTTGTCGTGTGCCAGCTTGCCTTCGGTCTGGTCGGCGGATACGTAATTGCGCGCAGCACGAGCATTCGCACGATGCAGTCGTGGTCGCTCGAAGAGCGTGCGTTTCTGCATGCGCCTGGATTGCATCCGCCGCGCGAGGAAGAAAAATGAACCTCCACCGTGCATCGTTCGTGGCGCTGGCCGTCGTGAGCGCGGCGTTTACTGCGTGTGAGCCGCCAGGAAAGCCGAAGCTGGAGCCGGAATCCGAAGCCGCTACCGATTTCAAGGTTCTATTTGCGGAGAACTGCGCCGCTTGTCACGGCATCGACGGCAAGAACGGGCCGGGACGCATTCTGAACGATCCGCTGTACCTCGCTCTGATTCCGCGTGACACGTTGAAGGATGTCATTGTTCACGGACGCGCCGGCACGGCGATGCCCGCCTGGGCGGTGAGTGAAGGCGGGCCGCTGATGCCGCAACAGGTAGATGCGCTGGTGGATGGCATGGAGAGGAACTGGGCCAAACCGGTGGATTTTACCGGCGCGGAGAAGCCTGCGTATGCGGCGAGCGCGCAGGGTAATGCGGATGCTGGACGCAAGCTGTTTTTGCGAAGCTGCTTCATGTGTCATGGGCCGGGCGCGAAGGTCGGTTCGGTGACGGACGCGGCCTATCTGCAGTTGGTGAGCGATCAGATGCTGCGCACGTCGATACTTATCGGACGCCCCGATCTGGGTATGCCGGATTACCGGCATCTGAAGATGGGCAAAGCGCTGGCGGATGCAGATGTGAACGATATCGTGGCATTTCTGGTGTCAAAGAGGCCGGCGAAGGCTGCCGAGCCGATGACAGGCCGTGAAAGCGCGGAGAGCAACAAAACGCGCGCAAGCAGCCAGCAGGAAATCAAATGAGCGGAGTGGAACGGAAAGAAGAGCATGAGAACGGCGCGAATCGATCGCGGCGCGACTGGTTTTTCAAGATAGGCGTAGCGGTAAACGTGGCAGCCGGACTGCTGCTGGCGGTGCCGCTGGTAGGATTTGTTTTCTCAAGTTTTGTGGAGCGCAAAGATCCGCGCAGTTGGATCTCGCTCGGCGCGATTGAAAATTTTCCAGAGAACGCGACACGCATTGCGACCTACCGCAACCCGTTCACGCGGCCGTGGGACGGCGAAACAGCCGATATTCCCTGCTGGGTGCGGCGTATGCGCGGCAATCAGTTTCAGGTGTTTGCGATCAACTGCACGCATCTCGGCTGCCCCGTGCGCTGGTTTCAGGAATCAGGATTGTTTTTATGCCCGTGCCACGGCGGCGCCTACTATGAGGATGGCTCGCGGGCGGCGGGACCGCCTCCGCGCGGCTTGTTCCAGTACGACTACAAAGTGGAAAAAGGGGAGCTCTGGGTGAAGGGCGGCGAGATGCCGACGCTTTCGAACCCGGTCTAGCCGCGGATGAAAACGCTAAGAAATATCGCGGTATGGCTCGATGAGCGGCTGCATTTGACCGCGCTGTACGCGTCGACGGCCGGGCATGAAGTTCCGGCCAGCGCGGGAAGCTGGTTCTACGTTTTCGGGAGCGCCACGCTGCTGTGCTTCATTATTCAGATCATCAGCGGCGCGTGCCTCGCGTTTGTGTACATTCCATCGACGAACGAAGCGTACACGAGCCTGCAGTATCTGAACCACGCCCAGTTCTGGGGTTGGTATCTGCGCGGAGTGCATCAATGGGGATCGAATTTCATGGTCGCCATTATGACGCTGCACATGATCCAGGTGTTTTTATTCGGGGCGTATAAATATCCGCGCGAGCTGACCTGGGTGAGCGGTGTGTTTCTGCTTCTGTGTACGCTGGCGATGGCCTTTACCGGACAAGTGATGCGCTTCGATCAGGACGCGTACTGGGGACTGACGATCGGGGCATCGATTACCGGACGCGTGCCGCTCATAGGAGCGCAACTGGTCCACCTGTTGCTCGCGGGGCCGATAATCGCGGGCGAGACGCTTTCGCGATTTTTCACGCTGCATGTGTTTATTATTCCGGGGCTGATCATTGCGATTGTCAGCATGCATTTGCGGCTGGTGCTCACGAAGGGCATTAACGAGTATCCGAAGCCGGGGCGGCCGGTGCTCAAGAGCACCTATGACGCGCAGTATGCGGAGATTTTGCGCAAGGAAGGCGTGCCGTTTGTACCGAATGCCGTGGGCAAGGATTTGATCTTCGCTGCCATCGTGATCTTCGGCATTCTGCTGTGCGCGTTTGTCTTCGGACCGAAGGGACCCATGGGCGTGCCGAACCCGACCCATGTGAATACGAATCCGCGGCCGGATTTTTATTTCCTTTCGATCTTCGCGGCTTTCGCGCTGCTGCCGGACTGGATGGAAGTGGTAGTGCTGTTTGTGGCGCCTGCGATTGCGATTCTGTTTCTGCTGGTGCTGCCGTTCATCTCCGGTACGGGCGAAAAGAGCGCGGCGAAGCGGCCGGTGGCGGTGCTTTCCGTGATTTTCGTCATGCTGGTGATCTGCGTGTTGACATATATGGGGGAGACATCGCCCTGGTCGCCGAAGATGGATGCCTGGAGTGGGGATGCGATTCCGGTAGAGTTTGTGCGCGGGCGCACGCCGCTTGAGATGCACGGCGCGCTGGTGTTCCAGAACAAGCAGTGCCGGAGTTGCCATTCACTCGGCGGGCATGGCGGCCGGCGCGGACCGGCATTGGATTCCGTGGCGACGCGCTTGACCAGAGATCAGATGGTGCGGCAGGTGATTCAGGGCGGCGGCAACATGCCGGCGTATGGGAAGAAGCTGACGCCGGCGGAGGTGGAGGCGTTGACTGCATTTCTGGTGACGCTGACGCCGAAGACCGCGCCGCCGACGAAGAATTCCGCGCCGCCGCAGAACAAGCTGCCGCGCGATTTCGCCATGATCCAGCCCGCGTTAACGAATAGATAGTGGATCCGGTTGTCAATGCCGCGCTGAGCTCGTGGAATCCGGGTGGCGCTGCGAGTTTCGTGCTGCTTTTTAGCGCGCTGCTGTACCTGCGCGGTTGGCTGCGCGGGCGGCGGCTGGTGCACGCGGCGCGCGACGGGCAGCGGCTGGCGGCGTTTCTGGGCGGCCTGATGCTGGTCTTTCTTGCGACCGAATCGCCGCTCGATGCCTTTGACAATTTTTCGCTGGCGGCGCACATGGCGCAGCACCTGCTGCTGATGATGTTTGCGCCCCCCTTAATCCTATTGGCGCGTCCGACAGTGCCGTTGCTGCGCGGCTTGCCGAGGACGTTTGTGAAAGAGGGTTTGGGGCCGTTTCTAACGTGGCCTCTGCTGCGCGGCGTGTTTCGCATATTGACGGCGCCTCCGTTTGCGTGGGCTGCATTCGCCATCAGCACGATCTTCTGGCATCTACCTGCGTTTTACGAACTCGCGCTCGGCTCGCGCTTTTGGCACGGCGTGCAGCATGCGTCGTTCTTCTGGACCGGCGTTCTGTTCTGGTGGCCAGTGATCCAGCCAGGAGCGGGGAAGTCGAGCTGGGCGGCGTGGATCAAAATTCCATATTTGTTGTTTGCAGATATCGTCAACACGGCGCTCTCGGCGTTCTTTGTATTCTCGGGGCGGCTGTTGTATCCGAGTTATGCCAGCGCACATCTGGGTAGCTTGAGCCCGCAGGATGACCAGACAATTGCGGGTTTGATCATGTGGGTACCGGGGTCGCTGGTGTATTTGCTGCCGGCCTTTGTGCTGGCGATGCGTTTGCTTGTGAGCGGCCGCGCGCAGGTCCGGGCGATGGAACCGGTTGTGCGGGTGCGTAACGCGCCACAAATCTTTCGCGTGCGTACGCTCGCGCGGTGGCGGCCGGCGTTGCAGGTTTGCATGTTGCTGCTAGCGGTTGTGGTGATTGTCGACGGATTCTTCGGGCCACAGGTAACGCCGTTGAACCTCGCGGGTGTGCTGCCGTGGATTCACTGGCGGGCGCTTTCGATTCTCGCGCTGTTGGTCGTGGGCAACTTGTTCTGCATGAGCTGTCCGTTCGTATTTGTGCGCGACCTCGGGCGGAAGGTGTTGCCCGCGCGCCTGCGATGGCCGCGCCGGCTGCGCAACAAGTGGCTGGCGACGGGCGTGCTGGCCGCATATCTGATTGGCTATGAAGTATTCGGCTTTTGGGACCGCCCATGGCTGACGGCCTGGATCGCCGCCGGGTACTTTGCGGCGGCAGTCGTGGTGGATGGCTTCTTTCGCGGCGCGAGCTTTTGCAAATATGTCTGCCCGATCGGTCAGTTTCAGTTTGTGAGCTCGCTGGGTTCGCCGCGCGAAGTAAAGGTGAAGCGCGCTTCGGTCTGCCGGAGCTGCCAGACGTACGACTGCATTCGCGGAAACGAGCAGCAGCGCGGCTGCGAGCTGTATTTGTTTCAGCCGAAAAAGGCAGGAAATCTCGACTGCACATTTTGTCTGGATTGCGTGAAGGCCTGTCCGCACGACAATGTCGCAATCTTGCCCGTGCTGCCGGCGAAGACGATCGTGGAGGATCCGTACCGGTCCTCGATCGGCCGGCTATCGAAGCGGAGCGATTTCGCGGCGCTGGCGCTGGTGTTTGTCTTCGGGGCATTTGCAAATGCGGCGGGCATGATCGGGCCGGTGATGGTGTTTGAGCAGTGGTTGCGGATGCTGCTGCTGGTCCTGGCCGTGGTGGCCGTCCCGGCTATTTTGTTCTTCTCGCTCCCGAAGCGGTTTGTATTTGCACTCGTGCCACTGGGTGTTGCGATGTGGGCGGCGCATCTGCTCTATCATTTCGCGACGGGTTGGAATGCGCCGTGGACGATTCTGAGCCAGCGGTTTTTGGGCGCGCACCAAGCGGCGACGGCAATGATACCGGACTGGCTGACGGGCGCGCAGATTCTGCTGCTCGACGCGGGGCTGCTGGTTACGCTCTATGTGGGATGGCGTGTTGCGCGAAAGCTGACGATTCCGTGGGCGGCGCTGGCCGTCGCGCTATATACAGCGGGAATCTGGATTCTCTTTCAGCCGATGCAGATGCGCGGCATGGTGCATTGATTTTCCGACTAGTCCTCGGTGCGCTGCTTACCTCGGTGCTGGTGTGGGCGGACGGCGGAACGATTGTCTTCCGGCAACGGTCCGGTCCGTATTCGGTTACGCTGTTCGCTTCGCCCGACCCGCTGCGCGTGGGCATCGGCGATCTGAGTGTGCTGGTGGAGCGGGCATCCGATGGTGCGCCAGTGCTGGATGCCGGCGTCGCGATTGAGCTGGACGGAGAAGCCGTGAAGGCGACGCATGGAAACGCTACCAATAAGCTCCTGTATCAGGCGCGTGTGGAACTGCCGGAAGCGGGTGTTCGTCCGGTTGCCGTGCGGATGAATGGCGCTGCGGTTCGAGGTGAGCTGAGCGTCCTTCCGGCACAGACGCCGATAGTGCGGTACTGGCCGTACTTCGCGGTTGTGCCGATTGCGGTAATTTTGTTTGAGATGAATCGAAGATTGAAGCGGCGGCGGGCGGGTCAGCGACTTAACTGAACTCGGTCCGGCCGCTGCCACCCAAGGAGAAAGCGGATGAATACTCACAAAATCGCGGGCGGCGGAGCGATACAGCTTCATGCCGTTGAGGCGGGCAACGCAGCGGGGCGCCCCATTCTCTTTATCCACGGGCTTTCGCAGTGCTGGCTCAACTGGAGCCGGCAGTTGGATTCGGATCTCGCCCGCGACTGCCGCCTGGTGGCAATGGATATGCGCGGCCACGGCCTCTCCGACAAACCCGCCGACGCGTACGCAGACTCAAAACTCTGGGCCGATGACGTGCATGCTGTGATACAGGGCCTGAAGCTCGATCGTCCGCTTCTCTGCGGCTGGTCGTACGGCCCGCTCGTCATGCTCGACTATGTCCGGCATTACGGCGAGGAGGCGATCAGCGGGCTGCACTTTGTCGGCGGCGTCACCAGGCTGGGCAGCCCGCAGGCGCTGGCGGTGCTCACACCCGAATTTCTCGGCCTGGTGCCGGGCTTCTTTGCCAGCGATGTCGAGGAGAGCGTGCGCAGCCTCGACTCGCTGCTTCGGCTTTGCTTTCCACGAGGACTCTCTGCGGAGGAGCGTTACCTGATGCTCGGCTTCGGGATTTCCGTGCCGCCCCGTGTCCGGCAGGCGTTATTGTCCCGATCTGTGGATAACGAGGATTTGCTGCCGAAGCTGCGCAAACCGGTGCTGATCACGCAGGGGCGAAACGATGCAGTTGTCAAGCCGGAGATCGTCGACCAGCACAAAGCCGCTATAGCTCATGCGCAGATCGATATGCCCGATACTGGTCATGCGGCTTTCTGGGAAGATGCCGCGGCATTCAACCGGCGCATCCTGGAATTCGTCAGGCAAGCACGCGACTGAACGGCTTCTACTGTTCACTATCGGCGAGCACGCGCATCGCCGCATTGCGGCCGTTGATGGCGATGACGCTGCCGCCCGGGTGTGTGCAGGCGCCGCACAGGTAGAAACCTTTCATAGGAGTTTGCGGGCTGAGGCGATTGTTCCACATGTACGGCGGCAGGCATTCGCCCTGAAAGATATGCCCGCCGGTGAGCCCGACTTCTTTTTCGATATCGGGCGGCCCGAGCACCTGCGCGTCGATCACGGCGTCGGGAATGTTCGAGCAGAAGCGAGCCAGCGAATCGAAAGCGAGTTTTTTGGCGGCCTCGCGGTGTTGATCCCACGTGCCTTGTGTAAATCTATACGGCACGTATTGCGAGAAGACGCTCATCGTGTGCGTGTTGCCGGGCACAATCGAGCGGTCGTGAACGCTCTGGAAGTAGAGCTCGGTCCAGAGGAGCTCCGGCAATTCACCGGCGCGCGCTTTTGCATACGCGGCTTTCCATTCGGCTTTTGAGAGCGGAGTATTAATCTGGCCGTAGTGATGCGGCTGGTCGAGACCGGGGCGAGCGCGGAAGTCCGGCAGCTCACGCAACCAGACGTTGAGTTTCAGCGTGCAGCCTTCGATGGGAATCGATTCAACCTGTTTACGCCATGCCGAGTCGACATTCTTGCCGAGCAGGCGCAAGGTCGTGCGCGGATCGGCATTTGAGATTACAGTGCGCGCAGGCACGCGTTCGCCGCTTTCGAGACGGACGCCTTCGCCCGGCAGAATTTCCGTCACCGGCACGCCGGTTTCGATGACGGCTCCGGCTTCGCGCGCGGCATCGGCGAGCAAAAAGGAGACTGTGCCCATCCCGCCTTTGACATAGCCCCACGCGCCGGGGAGGCCGCCGAGCCGTCCGGAGGAATGATGGAAGCGGATCGAGGCTGTCCCCTTGTCGAAGGGGCTCGCATTGGTGCCGATGACGCCCTGTCCGAGCCAGGCGATCTGCAGGCGCTCGTCTTCGAGATAACGCTCGACAAATTCGGCCATCGACCAGTCGAAGAGCAGCGCTTTCGCTTCGGCATCGTTGCCCAGACGCGATTCGAGTTCTTCGCGCGTCGGCGCGTCTCCGATCCAGGAATCGTGCTCATCGGGCGGTCGAATGGCATCGCGTGTGCGGCGGATCACATCGCTCATGGCGCGCCAGCCGTCTACATCTTTAGGAGAAAAGCGAGCAATTTCAGCGGCGCATTGCTCGTCGTCATCGTAAAGTTGAACGCTCGTGCCGTCTTCGAACGGAACGAACAGTCCATTGACGGCTGGAGTCCAATGGAAGCCGCGTGCGTAGAGATCGAGTTCCTGGACCACAAGCGGGTGCAGCAGCCCCGCCAGATAGGCGCAGGGCGACAGGCGCACACCGGGCCAGGGTTCTTCGATGGTGCAGGCGCCCCCGACGCGACGGCGCGATTCGAGAACCAGCACGCGTTTTCCGGCACGAGCGAGGTAAGCGGCGCAGGTAAGTCCATTATGACCTGCGCCTATAATCAGGGCGTCCCAGGTCTGCGCTGCGAAACTCATGCACTCAGCTTTTCTGTATCGAACAACACCTTTTCGATGCAGGTTTGCGGGCGGAGACGCGTGTCGATCGAAACCCAGTCGTCATCGAGCAGCGAAACGGACCGGAGCTTCGCCAGCACGATGCAGCGCCAGTTTTCCGGCGAGCCTGCGACCTTGAGTCCGGACGTGCTTTCTCCGGCGTATTGGTAGCAAAGGAGCCGGAGGTCTCCGCGCTTACTGCGGCCCAGGACATAAGGGCAAAGCGAGCGGCGGCATTTGTGGTACACGGCAGTAAGCGGGCGCTTCAGAAGCAGCGCAGCCGTTGCCAGGACAGCGATTTCTTCGACGGTTTGGATATGAAAAGACTGGGGCGCAGTCATCCTACGCCTCAGGATACGTTATCAGCCAATCGTATTAGCCGCGGCGCTGGACTGGCAGGCGCGAGTGTGCGTAAGCAAATAGAAATTTAGGAGCTTATTCGCCTGATGCTGCGGCCCGTGTCTTCGGCCGGACTGTCTCTGCGGCCGCTTCACGGCGTTTCGGCTCCGGTTCCGGCGCCTTATAGATGAGAGTAGGCCCGGTGAGCTCGGGACCGGCGACCTCATTCAAAAACACCAGCGCGCGCGGCGTGCGTGCCGAAAGGTAACACCCATGGTTATACATTTCCCGTAGAAGCCGGCAGCCGGCATGGTCGTAGCCCGTCAGTTGCGAAATGTCGACGGTGAAACGGCGCATCGAACCTTCCGTCATAACGGTATTCCAGCACTGGCGGACTCGCTCGACAGGTTCGCCCGCAAACCGCCCTTCAATCACGATTCGAAAGAGATGCGCTTCATCGGTTACGTGCAGTTTAGCCACGGCGTTTCGCTCCTGGTGTTGGACCCGTCTGCGCGAAAATCGTATCGCGCGGCATGTAGAATTCTTAATTCGCCGAGTTTAGTAATAGATTAGTGCAAAACTGTCTTAAAGTCTCCTAGGAAAATTGGCCGGTCCCCTTTCTACCCATAAAAAATTGGGAAAGTAACAAAGCGGCCGCAGTGCTCATCTCCGCTTTGTACCTGCCAACAACATGCCTACGAAGATCCTGCCCGGTTCACCCTACCCGCAAGGCGCCACCTGGGATGGAACGGGCGTGAATTTCGCCCTTTACTCGGAAAACGCGACCCGCGTACAGCTCTGCCTTTTCCAGGACCTGAATTCAGGCGAACAGGAGATCGTGGAACTCAGCGAGTGTACCGGGTTTGTTTGGCATTGTTACATTCCGAACTTAAGTATTGGGCAGCTTTATGGGTATCGCGTGCATGGGCCATACGAGCCCGAGAAAGGACTGCGCTTTAATCCGGCAAAATTGGTGATCGATCCATACGCCAAAGCTTTGAGCGGAGTCGTGAATTGGGATTACCCGGTTTTCGGCTACCGCCCCGGCGATCCGGCCCAGGACCTGAGCTGCGATGCCGCCGACGATGCCGCAGGTGTGCCGAAAGGAATCGTCACCAGTTCACATTTCGATTGGCAGAATGATCATTCGCCGAGGACGCCGCTGCACGATTCCATCATTTACGAGGCGCATGTGAAAGGTATGACGGCGCGCCATCCCGACGTGCCGGAGAATTTGCGCGGGACGTACTTAGGGCTGGTAAGCCAGCCGATGATCGACTATTTCAAGAAGCTCGGCGTTACCACCGTCGAACTGATGCCGGTCCACGAGTTTCTCGACGACAAGCACTTGCTCGATAAAGGGCTGCGCAACTACTGGGGCTACAACACCATTAACTATTTCGCTCCGGCGGCGCGATATTCGAGCGGGGGCGACCGTGGGCAGCAGATCGGCGAATTCAAGACCATGGTGCGTGAGCTGCATCGCGCCGATATGGAAGTGATTCTCGACGTGGTGTACAACCATACGGCGGAAGGCAACCAAATGGGCCCGACGCTCAGCTTCCGCGGGATCGATAATACGACCTACTACCGTCTGACCACCGACAATTCGCGCTACTACATGGATTACACAGGAACCGGAAACACGCTCAATATGCGCCAACCGCAGGTAATCAAGCTCGTCATGGATAGCCTGCGCTATTGGGTGCTCGATATGCACGTAGACGGGTTCCGTTTCGATCTGGCTTCGGCTCTGGCGCGAGAGCTGCACGATGTGGACCGTCTTTCGGCATTTTTCGACGTGATCAATCAGGATCCGGTGCTTTCGCAGGTTAAGCTGATTGCCGAGCCCTGGGACGTCGGCGAAGGCGGCTATCAAGTCGGGCGTTTTCCGGCGTTATGGGCGGAGTGGAACGGCAAATACCGTGATGTCGTCCGGCGTTATTGGAAGGGCGACGATGGCCAGCTTGCGGAGCTCGGTTATCGGCTGACCGGCAGCAGCGATCTCTACCAGCGGGATGGCCGGCGTCCCTCGGCCAGCATTAATTTCGTGGTGGCGCACGACGGGTTCACACTCGAGGACCTGGTGAGCTACGACCATAAACATAACGAGGCGAACGGCGAGGAAAATCGCGACGGGACGAATGACAATCATTCCTGGAATCACGGCGCGGAAGGCCCGACCGAGGACCCGGAAATCATAGACCTGCGCGAGCGCGAAAAGCGCAATTTCCTGGCAACGCTGCTGCTTTCACAAGGCGTGCCTATGATCTGCGGCGGCGACGAGATCGGGCGTACGCAGAACGGCAACAACAACGCGTATTGCCAGGATGACGAGATCAGTTGGCTCGACTGGAATCTAGACGATCGCAAAAAGGCGTTGCTCGCCTTTACTTCCCGGCTGATCGCGCTGCGCAAGGAACATCCGAACCTGCGGCGGAGAAAATTCTTTCAGGACCGGAAGATCAGCCCGGCAACGGCCGGAAAACGGCAGGTCAACGGAGCCGAGGAGCGCGATATCTGCTGGTACCGCCCGGACGGCCAAGAAATGACGGAAGAGGAGTGGTCGGCGGGATGGGTTCGGTGCCTTGGCTTACGGCTGAGCGGCCGCATGCTCGACGATGTAGATCGTAACGGGGACCCGATTCGAGATGCATCCTTTCTCTTCTGCCTGAATCCGCATCATGAGCCAATCAGATTTTTTCTGCCGCCTTGTAAAACATCCTGCCGCTGGGAACTGATTCTGGATACACGCGCACCGGAAACCGTGGATTCACAAACGATCGCGGCGGGCGAGCCATACGAGATTACTGCCCACTCGGCGGTGTTGTTCGGGGAGGCGGAAGAGCGTTGAGGACGTTTTGCGAGAGCCAACTCCTGGCGGCCTGCAAATCGTCTCGCCCGAGCTCATGTCCTCCATCGTGCCAGTAAACCGAGACATCAGCGCCGGCCATACTCAACATGGCTGCGAGCTTCTGATTCTGTTCAGGCGAAGCAATCGGGTCGCCCTTCCCGGAGGCGAGCAAGACATGGGCCTGTTTCAGATCGGGCAGAAAACTCATCGTGAAGGGAACCATCGGGCGAAACAGAATCGCGCCCGAGAGTAAATGAGGATGCAGGAGCAGCAAGCCGCTTGCGATATTGGCGCCGTTTGAGTAACCCACGGCAATAAATTTCTTGTCTTGAAGACCGTACTGCTGCGCGGCGGAGCGAACGAATTCCGCCAGCTCGTGCGCACGGAACTTGAGATCCTCCTCGTCGAAAACGCCCTCGGCAACGCGCCGAAAGAACCGCGGCATTCCATTTTCCAGTACTTTGCCTCGTGGACTGAGAAGTGCTGCGTCCGGACAGAGTTCTTTTCCGATCGGGAGAAGGTCCTGCTCGTTACCGCCCGTTCCATGCAAAAGCAGCAAAGTAACCGGCGTATCCGGTGTTCCCGCGGGAACGAATTCATAGATGAATCCCAGATCTCGCGGCATGCTTTATCCCGCTTTGACAGAAGACGGTAGCTGAATCTTCGGCAGGATTTGTTCGAGCTGAGGGCGAGACGGTTCGAGCCAGTCGGGCAGTACAAGATGTGACCCTAACTGGTCAGCGCGTTCATCCACTGCGAATCCCGGCGGATCGGTAGCGATCTCGAAGAGCACGCCGCCGGGCTCCCTGAAATAAATGGAGTGGAAATATTTCCTGTCGATAATCGGGGTGACGTTGTATTGAAGATCGGTGAGCGCCGTCTGCCATGCCCGTTGTTGCTCGTCGCCCGGAGTGCGCCAGGCGACGTGATGCACGGTTCCCACGGAAACTCGCCCTGGCCTCGCGGCGGGCACACAGACCAGATCGGCAATCGTTCCGGTTCCTCCGGCGCCAAGAGCATAACGGAAGCGGTTCCCGTTGTTACGTGTCGGCTTGAACCCCATCGTATCCGTCAGGAGTGAGGCTGTTCTTTCGTATCCTTCTTCTGACAAGGTCACATGATGAAAACCGCAAATGGCAAACTCGGCTGGCACGGTCCCTGAATTCCAGGCGTGGCTAGTATCGGCGTCAGCGGTGCCTACCAGTTCGAGCTGCAAGCCATCCGGATCGTTAAACGAAAGAACGGATTCGTCAAAAACCGAGCGCAGTTCCTGAAACTCGACCTTAGGCTCAGCTAAACGTTTCTTCCAATACGCCAGAGATTGTTCGGCAACAGCGAATGATGTCGTGGTCAGTTGCCCTGTGCCGATACGTCCTCGCATTCCATGCGGCCATGGAAAAAAAGTCAGAATCGTGCCGGGGCGTCCCTGGCCGTCTCCGTAATAGAGGTGATACGTGCCGGGATCATCGAAATTGACGGTCAGTTTGACCAGGCGCAAACCCAGCACGCCGGCATAGAAATCAATATTGGTTTGCGGATTGCCCGCGATAGCGGTCACATGATGGATGCCGAGCAGTTGTTTGTTCACCTTGTTCGGCTTCTTTCGAGCGATTCCCGATCCCAGTACCCGAGAGTAGCGCCGGCCTCGTATGTGCTCTGCAGGAAATCCAGTAAGACTTCTTTTGGCGAGGCCGACTGGCGCACGTCGTCGTACATTACGACGAATTCCCGAAGAGCGGGATGATAATACGCGGCTTGCGGATGAACTTTGTATCCGCCGTAGCCGGCTGGTTCGGGAGACGTATATGAATAGAATGCCGCGCCGTTAATATCGCCGCTGCCCGGCCAAAATCCTGCACTGCTGCATTCATGTGAGTAGGCTTCACGTGTGACCGGATCGGCGCCTGGGCGTTCCGGCGCGCGCCGCCCGGAAAAACGCGTCACAGCGAGATCGAAACTGCCCCAGAAAAAGTGAACCGGGCTGACCTTTCCAAGAAAGCGGGAACGGAATTCCTTAAAGATCGAATCCGTCCGGAGCAGAATCCTCCAGAACCTGTTTACATATTCGGGAGCGTAGGCAGCGTGCTGCTCGTCCCGTTCAAAAGGGATCGGATCGGGCACTTCCACCGGTGTTGAGGAGATCTGTACCGGAATTTGAAGAAAGCGAAGCGTCAATATGAATTCCCGGTAGAAATCGGCCACCGAGCGTGGATAGAGAGGCACAAACTTCAAGAGGCCGTCGCTGGTGCGGATGGCAAGGTTGTGCTGAATAAAATCGAACTCGATTTCAAAAACACGGTTGCCTTGCGCAATCGGCGACGTGGAAAGCCCGCATGCGCTGAGATAAAGCGGCACTTCCCACCAGTGATTGACATGCGGGCTCAATGCGGCTCTTACTTTGCCGACGATTTGTGTCCACATGTGAAGCGTGGCACATGTCTCCTTCCATTCATCGAGCGGTAAGGCAGGCCAGAGTTCGGCCAGTCTTGCCGGCGCCGGGTTCGCCGCCATGGTGTGCCCTCCTGTTCCCGGCTTATCTTATCGCCGAAAGATGGCCGCGGGAACGACCACGTCCGAAAACCGCCAGCCGTCCTGGGCAGCCGTAAGGCATCTTGGAAGATATGGAACCCGCCGATCGCGAAACGTGCTATCGCGCGCTGCAGGCTCGCGACCGGCGCTTCGATGGCCGACTGTTTGTTGGTGTCACGTCCACCGGCATCTATTGCCGTCCGATTTGTCCGGCGCGAACAGCAAAATTCGAGAATTGCAGGTTTTTCGCAAGCGCCGCGGCAGCGCAGGAAGCCGGCTTCCGCGCGTGCCTGCGCTGCCGTCCCGAGATTTCGCCGGAGGTGGCGGGCTGGCGCGGGACATCCAACACGGTCTCGCGCGCGCTTATGTTTCTTGCCGAAGGATTTCTCGATCGAGACGGCGCGAACGTGGAGGCGCTTGCGGAGCGCGTGGGCATCGGCGAGCGGCAGTTGCGCCGGCTGTTTCAGCAGCATCTGGGAGCTTCGCCTTTATCGGTGGCGCAGACGCGCCGTATCCTCTTTGCCAAGCAGCTTTTGCATGAGACCCGGCTTTCAATGACGGACGTCGCTATGGCAGCAGGCTTCGGCAGCGTGCGCCGTTTCAACGAAACATTCCAGGAGCTTTACAAGCGGCCTCCATCCGAATTGCGGCGCGCCCGCCGAATGCCGGAGCAGACGCCGGCGGCCATCACGCTGCATGCCGCTTATCAGCCGCCGTACGACTGGAGCGCGATGTATGCTTATCTGGCAGCGCGCGCCATCGATGGCGTAGAAGAGGTGACAAACGGATACTACAGACGTACGGTTTCTCATGAGGCGAACTGCGGGGTTATTGAAGTAACCGACAACCCGCGTCGTCATGGCCTGGCGGTGCGCATCCGTTTCCCGAACGTGCGTGCTCTGCCCGCGATTATTCTGCGCGTACGCCGAATGTTCGATCTCTATGCTGACGTAAATCGAATCGCCGCGCATCTGGCGAAAGACCCGGCGCTTGCGTGCCGGATCGCCGAACGGCCCGGATTGCGCGCCCCCGGCGGCTGGGATGGATTCGAACTTGCAGTGCGCGCCGTGCTCGGCCAGCAGATCAGCGTGGAAGCGGCGCGACAGCTTGCCGCCAGGCTGGTAAGAATTTGCAATCGGCGCGCGCAGGCAGTTGCTGATGACGGTCTATGCTATCTCTTTCCGGACGCGCGCGCCGTGGCCGGATCGGATTTGACCGCGCTCGGCATGCCGGGAACGCGTAAAAACACGTTGAAAGCATTGGCGCAAGCGTCCGTAAACGATCCAGGCTTGTTCGAGCCGGCGGGGTCCGTAGAGGAAGCCGTCGCACGGTTGCGAACGATTCCGGGCGTAGGCGAGTGGACGGCGCAGTACATTGCGCTGCGCGCGCTTCGGGAAAATGACGCCTTTCCGGCAACGGACATTGGTATTCTGCGCGCTGCCGCGAAGCTCGAAGGAAGCGCCGTCAGCGCGGCGCAAATTCTGCAACGAGCGGAACAGTGGCGGCCCTGGCGCGGTTACGCCGCTCAGCATCTGTGGGCGCTGAACACGAGCGTGAATTCTCATGCCTGACCAAACACATTTTTTTCTGGACCGGTTTACGACACCGATCGGCACTTTGATCGTTGTCGCCGATGAAGCCGGCAAGCTGCGTGTGATCGATTGGGAGGAGTACGAAGGGCGGCCGGAACGTTTTCTTACCCGGCGCGGCGCGCAAGTCGCGTTCGAAGCGCGCCCGAATCCATTTGGATTGACGCACGCGCTCGAAAGCTACTTTACGGGCGACATCCAATCTATTGACAAGCTTCCTGTGGCGGCCGGTGGTACGGCTTTTCAGCAAAACGTGTGGCAATGCCTGCGTTCTATTCCTGCCGGCGAAACGATCAGTTACGGTACGCTGGCAGAACGTTTGGGACAGCCGCGCGCCGTGCGTGCCGTCGGACTGGCTAACGGAGCAAACCCGGTTCCTATCGTCGTGCCCTGTCATCGCGTAATTGGAAGCAACGGATCCCTTACCGGCTACGGCGGCGGACTGGATCGGAAACGGTGGCTGCTTGAACACGAGAGGCGCCAGCGCAGTTTGGGATAACCGCACAGAAACTCACTGCCGTTCCTGGCAATGCACAGCAGCATTTTTCCTGACTACTTCACCTCTTCAAAGTCTCCTGGCTTCCAGCTTCCGTCGAAGGCCGGCTTCTCCGGTCCGTAGATGCGGAAATAGACGAACCATCCCTTGCCTGGAAGCGTTTTAATCCATTGGCCTTCCTTGCCCGCGGGCGATGACGGACCGAAGTAGAGGTCCGCCGGAGCCGATGTCGAGACATTCTTCAATTCGAAGAGAGAACGCAAGGCCGCCTTGCCCTGATCCGTCTGCACCTGGCTGCGTGTGTCGGAGTCGTATACCGTCACCGACCAGAACAACCGGTCAGGAACGGGCTGCGGCACAGTCAGCTTGTATTTCTTGCCGCCATCGAGATAGGCGCCGGTATTATCGCGCAGCCCAAGCCAGTAAAGCGAACCGGCGCTCGGATCGCGCTTGAACATCGCCGGTGACGCGCCGATCGCCTGGTAAAACCATTTGTCGCGAGCGTACAGGTCGGCATAGTTGGGAGTATCGAAATCTCCATTCTCAAATCGCAGCGCGGCCCACTCCCACTTGCGGTCGGACCATACCACGCGGTCAGGCCGGCGATCGCCGAACGACTCCACGCGCATCTGCGCATTTGCGATCTTTGCCGCTTTTTCGAGAATTCCCGTCATGCGCGCGTCCGGATTAAAGGGCTTGCCTTTCTCAATGCCGAGCGCCGCCAGTTCTCCGTACATATTGTGAAACAGCGGATTGGCCGGCTCGTTATTCACCACCTCATACAACTCGCGCCAGTACTGTATGTTGTTCTCCCAGGCGAGCGGCGTGGTGTCTTCGGGCGGCGGGGTGAGATCGAGCCACTTCATTTCCGGCCATCCAGCGAGCGGCTTCAGCGGGTGTACTTTCACGGTTTTGATACGCGCAATGGCGGCCGGCACATCGCCTCCGACGGGAAGCGAGCGTACCCCGACAAGCATCTTGTTGGAAGGAGAGCTTGCCGCTCGGTAACCCGCTGGAGCCTTGTCTTTGTATCCGGGCGGCAGGAAAACGACTTTATCTCCTTTGCCTGCAGACGGGCCAGGAAGGCCAAGATCGGCAACCCAGCGCTGGTTGATGTCCATGGCAATACAGATCAGCGGACCCGGCGGCAATTCCACTACCATCGGTCCGTCCGCCAGATCCAGCAGCAGCGGAGCATAGGGAGTATCGGAGTTCAGCGTAAACCCGACGTGCTTCGGCTGTGAATCGAGTGTTCCGGAAACTTTGTTCGGCACCACGCCCAGCTTGGCATTGCCTTTAAAGATTGCCGATCCGGATACCGTCGGATAGAAAAAACGGTATGCCTCGACAGCGCGGTTTAAATCGGCTTCGTCATAGGCCTTTTGGGCCGTATCGGATGCCGGATAGCCGCGCTCGAACGTGTATTCGGTAACGGCCGTGCCGGTTGAGGTTGCTGAAGTACGTTCAGCCGTTTTGGGCTGGCATCCTCCCATTAACGCGAGGGCGGCGAGAGCGGAGAACAACAGGAGAGGTTGTTTTTGCATAATGTCTGTCATCGGAAGGCACGGGATTCCGAAGGCAAGCATTCTGAGTGCCGGCGAGCCGGGAAGATTTAAAAATTTAAGAAATCTCAAAGCGCGGCGGATCTGCCGCGCCGGCGCTAACTTTCTGCGCCCGTCCGCCGGCGTTCGCCCTTTTCCTGCTGCGGCAACTTTTGATCGTCGCGCGGAAACACCGGTTCGGGAAGATTTACCGAAGCGTACTTCGCCATGTTCAGCACGGCGGTCGTATCCGGCAGGACAGGCGGTCGCGCCTGTTCTTCCTCAAAGCGAAAGACAGAGGTGAGATCGCCGAAGGTCTGCCGCCGCCAGTCGGAAATGTTCGATTCGCGCACGCCGGTGAACTTTTCGAGAAATTGCAGCACGGAAGTATGATCGAAATTCTGGCTGCACACCCAGCCGCCCGCAGTCCACGGCGAAATCACAATACATGGCACCCGGAAACCGCCGCCGATCGGAAGACCGCTCACGAATTCGTGCGCTGTTCCGGCGGGAGCGAACGGCGGGGCCACATGATCGAAAAGGCCGTCGTTCTCGTCGTAATCAAGAATGAAAACGGTCTTCGCCCAAACATCGGGATTGGCCGCGATCGCGTCGATCTTGCTGGCGACAAAAGCAGCCCCATCGGCCGGCATATAATCCGGATGTTCCGATTGAAAACTCGTCGGGACGATCCAGGACACGGCGGGAAGCCTATCGTGCATGGCGTCGTATTCGAACTGGCCTACCGGACCGCGCAGCATGCCTTTGGTGTGCAGGGCTGATCCCGCCGGCGCATCGCGGAACACTTTGAAAGTCGAAAGCATGTTACAGCCGTAGTTATCATCCTGCTGATAGAGCTTCCAACTCACGCCGGCTTTCTCCAGGCGTTCTGCGTAGGTGGTCCAGCGGTAGCCTTCCTTGGGAGCGTGGTTGTTGATAATCGGTCCGCCGCCTTTTCCATCGGGATCGATCGTGCCGGTCATCCAATACATGCGGTTCGGCCAGGTAGGACCCATCACCGAGCAATGGTAGGCATCGCAGACGGTAAAGGCTTCGGCCAAAGCAAACTGAAAGGGAATATCCGCGCGCGTGTAATAGCCCATCACGTACGGACCGTGCGCGCCATCCGCTTTACGGTGCGCCGGCAGCCAACGATCCATACGCCCGCCGTTCCAGGCTTCGTGCTGCACCGCCCAGGCATGACTCGTCGACGGAATTTTCTGCGCGCTGCTGGCGTGCGTGTCGAGATGAAAAGGCAGCAGGTAGCCCTTCGGATTTTCCGCATCGGGCTGATGAAAGACCGACTGCCCGTTGGCAAGCTGCAACGCCCTCGGATCGCCGAACCCGCGCACCCCGGCCAGCGTGCCGAAATAATGATCGAAGGAACGGTTCTCCTGCATGAGCAGGACGACATGTTTAATGTCGGAAAAGGCGCCGCGCCGCCGAGGCTCCTGGGCCATCATGCGCCGCACATGGGTTGGCATCAAAGCGGCAGCGGCCGCCAGCGCACTTCCTGCAGCACCTCGCAGCAGGCGTCGCCGTGTCGGCTTTGCAAGGTTGGAACGTTCGTCAAGGGAGTTCATATGTGATCCGTGAGCGGAAACTGCGCGGGATTAAAAATCAAAAACCTTCCCAAACCAGCGCAGGAAAATGGGAAACGGTGCGGAAACCGACCGATTCGTATAAACGAATCGCATCGCGGTTGGACGAGGTGACCGTCAAGCTCACAATCGTACACCCGGCCCCCACCAGGCGCATGAGCGTCTGACGCAATAGCTCGTAGCCGAGCCGCGCGCCGCGAATCGCCGGCAGGATGCAAAGCTGAGTCACATGGCCGGAATTATCGGCTACCAGGCTTGCCAGGCATGCGCCGCAAACGCGGCCGCTGCGCGCATCCACCGCTACGATTGAAGCTTCGGGCGAGAAACTGCCGCAGCCCGGATACTTAATGATGTTTAACAGGAAGTGCCGCGCGCCCGGAATCGTGCGGTACTGATCGTTGATCTCGCTGTCGACGTGCCCCCGATAAGCGGCGGAAACCAGATGTGCGATTTCTTCGTTAAAGCGCTCCGTCCATGCATGAAAGGTCACCGTCAATTCCGGCGACCGAGGTACCAGGCGCTGGATCGCCGGTCGCTCAATCTTCATGAAATTCCGGTCATGGCGCGACAGGTGCTGCGAGAAGGGAAGTGCCTGCGTCAGCGGCAAGCGCAGCATCATCAACTGCGATTCGACACGGCGGATTCCGGAGACGAGCATCAGGCCCTGCACCGTGGCTCCGAGCAGCATCATCTCGCTGGCGGCACTTGCGTGTTCCGGCCGCACAAAAAAATCGCCGATGAGACCCTTGCGTCCTTCGCAGACGTAATAGGTATAACCGACCACGCTCTGCTGGGAGATCAGCGCATACCCGGAAAGCGAATGGACCTGCACGAAGCGGCGCAGCAGATCGGCCGAAGGGCGGAAGTCCCAATAAAAGCGTTCTTCCCAGGCCTGGATCTCTTCATAAAAGAGAGGGTCGAGGTCCCCGATCGTCAGGGTAGAGAGTTCGACTACTTCGGGCAGCTGGAGTTCGGGACGCGCCGCCATCCCTGAAATTATACGTTCACTTCGGCCAGCGCCGCTCCGCTTGGCGTCTTCTCTTTCTTGAACACGCTTCCGATGCGGCGAGCGGCTTCTCGTGTGCGCGCTTCGTCCTCGATCAGGCTGAAGCGAACGAAGCCTTCGCCCATGGGACCGAAGCCCATTCCCGGTGAAAGCGCTACGCGCGCTTCGCGCATCATCATCTTGGCGAATTCGAGCGAGCCCATTTCCCGGAACGGCTCGGGTATGCGCGTCCAGAGGAACATCGTCGCCTGCGGAGGAGTAACGGGCCAGCCCGCTTCCCGCAGCGCTTCCACCAGCCAGTCGCGACGCTTCTGATAAAGCGCGCAGATCTGCCCGGGCGCCTCATCGCACTCACGCAGCGCGCTAACCGCGGCCAGCTGAATCGGTTGAAACATGCCGTAGTCGAGATAACTCTTAATGCGAGTCAGCGCTGAGACGAGCTTGCGATTGCCGAGACAGTAACCGACGCGCCAGCCAGCCATGTTGTAACTCTTCGTCATCGAATAAATTTCGACCGCGTAATCCTTCGCACCCTCCACCTCCAGGATGCTGGGCGGACGGTAGCCGTCGAAGCCCAGATCGGCGTACGCAAAATCGTGAATGATGTAACAGCCGTATTCGCGCGCCAGGTTCACGACTTCACGCATAAACGGAAGATCGACGCAAATAGTCGTGGGATTGTGCGGGAAGGAGATGAGAATCACCTTCGGCTTGTTGGCGGTTGTGCGGAAGTGCTCTTTGAGCGCGCTGAGAAAAGTTGACGCATCGGGCATCGGCAGCATTTGTGCATCGCCCTCGGCGAGTACCACGCCGTATTGATGCAGCGGATAAGCGGGATTCGCCGAAACGACTGCATCGCCCGGCCGGATCATGGCATAAAGGAGATGGGCCAGGGCGTCTTTGGCGCCGATGGTGACAACCGCTTCTGAATCCGGGTCCAGCGCGACATTGTACTGTCGCTGGTAACGATCTACAATCGCGCGCCGTAGATCGGCGATGCCGCGCGAGGCGGAGTAGCGATGATTGCTCGGATCCGGAGCCGCTTCGATCAACTTTGCGACGACGCGCTCGGGCGAGGCGCCGTCCGGATTGCCCATGCCCATATCGATCACGTCAATGCCGCTTGCACGCATCTGGTCGCGCATGTCGTTGATGACAGCGAACACATAAGGCGGCAGTTTTTGAATGCGATAAAACTCTTCGCTTGGTGGAAGCGGCATATATTTTCAGTGTAGGACTTCCGTCTGAACACGCTATATGCAACCAGCAGCTTAGCGGTAGCCTGCGGCCTGCAGTTCGAATAGCTCGGAGTAGAGGCCGCCGAGAGCGACCAGTTGGGCGTGCGAGCCCTGCTCGATAATGCGTCCGTTTCCGAGCACTAAAATGCGGTCGGCCATGCGAACGGTTGAGAAACGGTGTGAGATGAGGACGGCCATTTTGCCGGCGGTCAGCTCGACGAAGCGCTGGTAGACCTCGAATTCGGCGCGGGCGTCAAGGCTGGCCGTTGGTTCGTCCAGGATCAGGATTTGCGCATCGCGCATGTAAGCGCGGGCAAGGGCGATCTTTTGCCACTGCCCGGTCGAGAGATCGACGCCGCCTTCGAAGCGGCGGCCGAGCATCTGCTGGTACGTTTTCGGGAGCGCACTAACTACCGCAGCGGCGAGGCTCTTTTTTGCCGAACGAACTATCCGCTCCTGGTCACGCAACTGTTCGATTCGACCAAACCCAATGTTTTCAGCTGCTAATGCGTCATAGCGCATGTAATCCTGGAAGATAACGCCGATTTCTGCACGGAGTGACTCAACCTGATAGTCGCGCAGATCGACTCCGTCGAGCAGAATGCGTCCCTCAGTCGGGTCATAGAGGCGGGCAAGCAGTTTGACCAGGGTAGTCTTTCCCGCTCCGTTCTCGCCAACAAGCGCAATTTTTTCATCGGGATAGAAACGGAAGTTGAGACCGCTCAATACCTGTTTGGAGGAGTCTGGATACGCAAAGGAGACATTGGAAAATTCGAACCCGTCGCGAATCGGACGGGGCGCCGGTATGGCGCCGGGGCGGGACTCGATGGCTGGCTTCGTTTCGAAAAAATCGAAGAGGTCCTGAATGAAAAGGGCTTGCTCAGAGATGCCGACGACGCCCGAAACGAGACTTTCCATGATGTTGCGGGCGCGGGAAAACGCTCCGACGAGGAGTGTAAGATCACCTACTGTCAGGGCCCCGGCGAGAGCGCGCAGGATGATCAGAGCGTAAGCGGTGTAATAGGCAGCGGTCGGGATCAGGTTCAGGAGTGTGCCGTGCAAGGCCCGGTGAATTGCCAGGTGCCTGTTCTCGGCATAGAAACGCTCGAAGAGCGCACGGGAGCGGTCGACCAGATATTCGCCGAGCCCGAAGATCTTGACCTCCTTGGCGCTCTCGTTGCTTGCTCCCAGATAGCGAAGGTAATCCAGCTCGCGCCGCTCCGGCGTGTACCGGTAGAGTATCGAGTAGCTCAGCATGGCGAAACGTGTTTCGCCGAGGAAAACGGGAATCGTAGCGGCGGCGAGGAGCAGGAGAAGCCACGGATAGTAGAGCAAGACGGCCGAAAGTAATGACAGAAGTGTTAAGAGCTGCTGGCCCATTCCGGCGAGCGAGGCCAGCATGCCGAGGCGCGCAGTAGTCTGCCGCCGGGCGCGTTCCATCTTGTCGTAGAAGATTGGATCTTCGAAAGAGACCAGGTCGAGCGAGTTGGCGTGCTGCATGAGGCGGATGCTGACGTGATTGGTAAAACGGTCGCCGAGGAGGCTGTCTACAAGCGAGATGAAACGCGCCAGGGTGTCGGCACCAATTGCGAGCAATAGCTCTAGAATCAGCAATTTCCAGATATCGGAGCGATGGAAGGGCTGATGCCGGATAGCGCGCACCACCAGATCGACTATCATCTTCGAAACCCAGAGGGTAGCGAGCGGGAAAAGCGCGGCGAAGACGCGGAGCAGGAGTGTGGAAATCGTCAGCAGGCGGCTGGTTTCCCAGACCATGCGGAGCAGCGGGGGAACGTTGCGGAGCGCCTCGAAGCGCTGGCGCCAGCTTTGCGGAGTCTCGGAGGCTTTGTGAGGAGGTGGCCGCATGGGACCGCAACTAAAAGAAAATGCTCATTCTCGTCGAATGAGCATATTCCTTCCTGTTGCCAGGCCCCGGCCGGATGCCGGGGTTACGTTTGATGGGAGAATCAGATTCGATGGCATCGCAACCATCAAAACCTGTTTGTGATTGGAGTTTAGGGCCACGCAGAGGCGAAGTCAAGGGCATTTTTCCTGCTTCTGAAATAACGCTCTAAGTACCAGTCTACAAACCATTTACGAGAGAAGATGTTTGCATCGGCGGCGGCGGATGCGGACCGGCGGCTGTGGAAAAGCGTTAGTTGCGTTGAGCTAAACCGTTTATTATTAGTTGGATAGCGGGTCAGCGAGCAGGCTGGCGCAGTTCGCAAGACAACGCCGGCGAGCGGCTTGCGGTTCTTTTCCCGCACCGCACAGTTAGGTATTGACCTAAGTGTGAATATGCCGTATCTTCAGCGAAAGAAGTCAGCAGATGCCGCCCAGGGCGACAATCATCGACAGTCTGTTCCGGGCCTTGTCCGATCCGACACGACGCCGCGTTCTGGAGCAGCTGCGCAAAGGTTCTGCGTCGGCCGGAGAGCTGTCAGAGCCGTTTCGTATCGCCTTGCCTTCCTTCATGGAGCATCTGGCGGTGCTGGAGGGCTGCGGCTTAGTGCGCTCGAAGAAGGAAGGGCGGCTGCGCGTTTACCGGCTGGCGCGAAGACGTTTGCGAATGGCAGAAACCTGGCTGGCGCGGCAGCGGATGTGACGCGGCGTTGGACTCACCCGGACTGACGCCGCGTTTTGGCGTGTTCAGGCCACTATCCTGTAACTTGAAACTACTTGCTGCATTCCTTGCGCTGGCATCCGTGACCGCCGCGCAATCGATTCGCTTGGACTTGGACCTGCGTGATGCGCCGCGCAAGATGCTGCACGCACAGGTGGTCATTCCGGTGCACGCCGGGCCGCTGACACTTGTTTACCCGCAGTGGATTCCGGGGGAGCATGCGCCCTCCGGTCCTGTGGACAGTCTGGCGGGAATCGTAATCTCTACGCGCGGACAAACCCTGGCGTGGCGGCGCGACGACGTGGATATGTTTGCGATTCACGTGGATGTTCCGCAAGGTGTGGATCAGCTCGTTGTGAAGCTCGACTTCCTGGCAACGGCCGCAGCGAGCGGTTTCTCTGCCGGCGCGTCCACGGGCCCGAACCTGGCGGTGGTGAGCTGGAACGAAGTGGCGTTGTACCCGCGAGTGCAAGCAGTCTCCGGGATAACGATTGAACCGTCGCTCCGTTTGCCTGAGGGCTGGGGTTATGGCACGGCTCTCACGAAAGCTTCCGAATCCGCCGGCGTGGTACATTTTGCGCCGGTTGCGCTCGAAAGGCTGATCGATTCTCCGGTATTGACCGGGCGCTTTTTCAAAGAGATTGCGCTGGCGCCCGAGATCTCGCCGAAACATTTCGTTGACCTGGCTGCGGACGGCCCGGAAGATTTGAAGATCGGTGCGGAGCGGATCGATGCCTGGAGCAACCTGGTGCGGGAAACCGGCCCGCTGTTCCGTTCGCGGCATTACAGCAGCTACCACTTTCTCGCCGCGTTGAGCGACAATGTGGCGCATTTCGGGCTCGAGCATCACGAATCGAGCGACGATCGCGTGGAGGCCAAGGGATTCGTCGACGAGGACATGGCCATGCTGAACGGCGATTTGCTGCCGCACGAGTTCACGCATTCCTGGAACGGAAAATTCCGGAGGCCGGCGGGTCTGGTTACGCAGAACTACAGCCAGCCGATGAAGGGCGATCTGCTCTGGGTCTATGAAGGGTTGACCCAATATCTGGGTGATGTGCTGGCCGCGCGAAGCGGCATCTGGACGGCGGCGCAGTATCGCTCCTATCTCGCGGCATCGGCCGCCGAGATGGATCATCGTCCGGGCCGTACATGGCGCAATCTGGAAGATACGGCGGTTTCCGCCCAAATCCTCTATTCGACGAGCCAGCAATGGGACAACTGGCGGCGCTCAGTCGATTACTATCCGGAAGGCGAGCTGATCTGGCTCGAGGTCGATACGACGATACGGAACATTTCGAAAGGCAAAAAGTCGCTGAACGATTTCTGCGCGCTGTTTCTGGGCGTGCGCGGCAATACGCCGCCTGAAGTTGTGCCGTACACGTGGGCGCAGGTCGTGGAGAGTCTCAAGACGATCGCGCCCTACGACTGGGCCGGTTTTCTGCGCGAGCGGATCACGTCGAAGGCCTCGCATGCTCCGTTGGGCGGAATCGCCGCCGCCGGTTACAAGGTCGAATACACGACGGAGCCGAACGAATTCACGCGCGCCGAAGAGAGCCGGGATCGAGGCGTGAATGCCTGGTACTCGCTAGGCCTGCGGGAGTCCGACAATACGATCAGCGATGTGCTGGTCGGTTCGCCTGCTTACAACGCGGGGCTCGGACCAGACATGAAGATCGTGGCAATCAACGGCAGGCGGGCGAGCGATGAGCTGCTGAAACAGGCAATCCGGGATGCCGGCGCCAGCGGGCCGGCTACAGAGTTGATTATCGACAATAACGGTTTCTTTAAGACAGTGAAGCTCGATTATCATGGCGGCGAACGGTATCCACATCTGGTGCGCGAGGCGAATGTGCCGGACGTGCTCGAAGAAATCCTGAAGCCCATGGCGAAGCATCAGTTGCGCGCGAGCGCGGAATAGGCACTGGGTAAGCTAATTTTGCATGGAGTTCATTACCGTCAATGCGTGGCCTGAGACCGTTTCGTGCGATTACCGCAGCGAGCTGGAGGCCGGCAATGTCGTCTATTTCCCCGCAACACCGTTTGCGCTGAGCGATGAATCGCAGGAGTTCTTACGAAGTCTTGATTTCGCGGGTAAGGCGATTCATAAAAATATCGCCTATCGTCCGGCAGGCGACCGCATAACCGGGTTTGCCGGCCCGCCGGAAATGCAGGAACATTTGCTGACGGTGATGCGCGACTATTCGCGCACGGTGGTGAAGTTTACCGGCGAGCTTTTGCCGCAGTACGCCGCGGGCTGGAAACTCGACTATGCGAGTTTCCGGCCGCTCGAAGAAAGCAGCCGCGATTTGCCGGTGAACAAGCGCAACGATCTGCTGCATACGGATGCATTCCCGTCGCGGCCGACAAACGGCGATCTCATACTGCGCGTGTTCACCAACATTCATCCGTCGAAGACGCGCAACTGGATCACGACCGATCCGTTTCCGGTGCTTGCGGACAAGTATGCTCGCTCTGCGGGCCTGGATCGGATTGCCAGCGGAGACCTGGCGGATCGGACTACGCGTTTTCTGCACGGGCTCGGCTTGCCGGTTGTGGCGCGCTCGCCCTATGACCGGTTCATGCTGCGCTTCCACGAATATTTGAAGCGCAATGCAGATTTTCAGGCGAACTGCGCCAAGTACCGGTTCAACTTTCCGCCAGGCTCGAGCTGGCTTACGTTCACGGACGTGCTGCCGCATTCAGTGCACTCCGGGCAGCATGCGCTCGAGCAGACCTTCATCATCAGTAAGGCGACGCTGGCCGAGCCCGAGTCCGCTCCGGTGCGTGTGCTGGAGCGGCTTTGCGGGCGGGACTTAGTGGTGCGCTGAAGCGCTTTCTTTCGGGGCCGGGCCGCCTAAAGCGTTATCGGTTGCCTCTGTTTTGACTTTCTCTCCTTTCATGGGCGGTTTAGGTGCAGCCGAAGGATCGCCGTAGAGCACGATGATGGAAATGCGGCGGTTCGAAGGGTCTAGGGGGTTGGTGATATTCCTCAGACTTTGATCGGCATAGCCGCGGACCTGCTTGATCTGATCGGGCCGGATGCCGTGCTCCTGCATCAGCCGCCGTGCCTCGTTAGCCCGGTCGGTGGAGAGCTCCCAGTTACTGTAGCCCTTGGTCCCTCCGGAATAGGCGACGGCGTCGGTATGCCCTTCGATGACAATCGCATTGGGCAGGTTGCCGATCTGCGTGGCGAGTACGCCCAGAGCTTCAACGCCGAGCTCGGTGGGACGAGCGCTGCCGGAATCGAAAAAGACGCCTTTGGAATTTTCGACCAGCTCGATGCGCAAGCCTTCGCCGGTGATGGTCATGGTGATCTGGTCCCTTAGCTTGTCGACTGAGGGCAGGGTTCGGAAGGCTTGCTCCAGCTTGGCCTTGAGATTGCGCATATCGTCCACCGTCAAGAACATGGATTTTCCGGAACCCGTGAGGCCGCCGCTACCGACCTCGCGTTTTTGCCCTTGTGGATCTAAGAAGTAAGCAGCAATTGACTTTTTCACCTGATCGCTACTCGCCATGAGCCAGAGGACGATGAAAAGCGCCATCATGGCGGTGACAAAATCGGCATAGGCAACCTTCCAGGCGCCGCCGTGATGACCCGCATGATGGCCGGCTTTCTTCTTGATAATGATGATCGGCTGTGCGGATGAAGGTTGTGCCAAAGCGATTCTATTCCCACGCTACTCATCGGCGGATGCCGGAAATGACTTTAGAGGAACTTGTTGAAAACAGGCAATTGCAGACAAAAAGGTCTACTCCGTATGGCTCGCTCTTTATCGTGCGGCCTTTTGCAGCCGGTGCTAAACGCCGTCGCTGAGCGAAGCAAGCGATGCCGGGGCGGCACGAAATCCCCGCGTTGTGATGGCAAGATAGGCGGCGCCCAGCACCAGCCAGATGAAACCGGCAACTTTGGCCCGGTTGCTGAGATTCGTCCATAAAAAGAAGCAGACGAGCGCCCCCAGCGCGGGAAAGACCAGGTTTGTCACGAGATCGATTCCACGGCGCCGGCGCATACGGAAAAAGAAGTGGCGGATCACGCTCAAGTTGACCAGGATAAACCCGGCAAAGGCCCCGAAATTAAGCAGCTCGACGGCGATCTGAAAGCGCAGGAAAATCGTTCCGAGGGCCGCCAGAACACCCATGAGACAGATGCTGCGCGTGGGTGTAGAAAAACGTGGGTGGATATAGGCGAAGATGCGCCGGGGGAGCACACGGTCGCGGCCCATGCCGAATAACAATCGAGATGCTCCGGCCTGTCCTGTAAGCGCGCTGGCGAGCGCAGCCACCAGGATCACGAAACTCAAGGCTCGAAACATCCACGCACCGCCGATACGGCTGCCGATGTCGAGGATGACGGTTTCCGTTTCGGGATAGCTGTGGTAATCGGGCCACACCAGCGCAGCGAGATAAACCGTGACGAAACAAGTCGCCGTTTGCACGATGCAGACCGCAATCGTGGCGAACCCGATATCACGCAACGGATTGACGGTGTCTTCGGCGAGAGTGGAAATCGCGTCGAAGCCGATATAGGAAAGCGCGGCGACGCCTGCCCCGAGCAGCAAGGGACGGAATGCAAATGTTTTCGGATTTAAGAGAGTTGCGCGATCGAAAAGACCGCCGAACCCGTAATGAAGGACGACATAGCGCGCCGAAAGCAGAATGAACAGGACCGCGCAGACGACCATAATAGCCATCATGATTTCGCTCGCGCGTGCAGTTACACGAATGCCCGGAATATTGATGAGCGTCAGGGCTGCGGTGAACGCCAGAGCCCAGGCCATATACGGAATGCCAGGGATGAGCCGGTGAGCCGTAAGCGCTGCGTAGATGATGCTGATGAGCGGGATGAGGAAATAATCGAGAATCATCGCCCAGCCCGCTAGAAAGCCGGCGTATTCATGCAGGGCGCGGCGCGTATAGGTGTAAGTAGAGCCGGCGGCAGGAAATGCGGCAGACATCTTGGCATAGCTCGCCGCGGTGAAAAGCACACCGATCATGGCAGCCAGGTAAGCCAGAGCCGCGTGACCGAATGACACCTGTTGAACGATTCCGTAAACCGGATAAGGCGCGGTAGGACCGAGAAGGACCAGGCCGTAGATAACAAGGTCGGTGCGCGAGAGAACACGGCGCAGCGGTTGAGAGCTCATCGCTTGAACAGCCAGCGTTCGTCCTCCCATTCATTTCGGAATAATAGCGAAACAAATCGAGAACGATTGACGGAGGGAAGCGCCGTCGCCTAGACTTACTTGCGGGGAGCAATTAACCCCGCGTTGGGTCTATGCCGCCGGTTACTACATGAGTCTTCCATCGCCGCTCGAAAGCGCGCTTCTCGATTGCGTAGAGCAGAACAGGGAGCGCCTGATCGAGATCACGCGCCAGCTTGTCCAGATTCCATCGGAGAACACGCCGCCCCACGGTGCGGAGCGAAGGTGCCAGCTTTGGATCGCGGAACAGCTTGCAGCCTGTGGATGGCGTCCCGAGCTCTACGATTTGGACGAAGTGGCAGGCCTGAAAGAACACCCGCTTTACTTCACCGGGCGCGAGTACGAAGGCCGTCCCAATCTGGGCGCCCGTCTGCGTGGAGCAGGGAAGGGGCGCTCGCTGCTGCTTTCGGGACATATCGACACCGTGCCGCGCGGAACGCAGCCTTGGACACGTGACGCATTCGGCGGCGAAGTGGACAATAACCGGATTTACGGGCGCGGTGCAAACGATATGAAGGCCGGTATCGCCACAAATTTGTTTGTTGTTGAATGCCTTCGCCGGTTGGGCGTAGTGCTTGCAGGCGATGTGCTGTTTGAATCGGTGGTGGATGAAGAGTTCGGCGGCGCGAATGGAACACTGGCGGGACGGCTGCGCGATTACAATGCCGATGCCGTTGTGCTTTCCGAGCCAACTTCGCTGCGTGTGTGTCCCGCGCAGCGCGGAGGCCGGATCATGCACATCACCTTTCAATCAGCCGGCGGGATTCTGCAGGACGGCCACTTTCCGCAAGGCGTCATTCCGCAATTGACACATTTTCTGGCGAAGGTAAGAGAGTTCGCGGCCGAGCGGACGGCCCATGCGCCGGTACACAGTATGTACAGCGGCCACGCGGATCCGGTGCCCGTTACGGTGACGAAAGTGTCCACCGCGCCCTGGGGAAACGGCGAGCCGATTACCGTTCCCGAAAGAGCGCAGGTCGAATTGTACTGGCAAACAATGCCCGGCGAAACGCTCGAAAATGCCGACGCCGAATTTTTCAGATGGCTGAAGCGGGTGGTAAACGATGCGCCCGATCTGTTTCAGAAGATGCCGCAGGTGGCTTCGCCGCTCCGCTGGTTGCCCGGTTCGGCGATCTCCCGCTCGGAAGCGATAGTGAAGGAACTGGCGGCGTGTGCGAAGGGCGTACTCAGCGCTGAGCCGCCGGTAACCGGCATCGAAGGTCCCTGCGACCTGTTCGTCTTTCACCATTTCGGCATACCGGGGGTTTTGTGGGGAGCCCGTGGCGGCAACACGCATGCAGCAGACGAATATGTCGAAATTGACTCGCTGGTGGCTGCTGCCAAAGTGCTGCTTCTGCTGGTTGTCAGGTGGTGCGGTGTGCGCGAAAAATAGTCGGCTATGCTGCAAGCATGTCTCTTACAGAACTCGCGAAGGACTTTGTCGACCTCTGCCGCCACAATGAAAATCTGGAGGCGATCCGGCGGTATTACTCCGACGACATCGTGAGCGTGGAGTCGGCCGGGAGTCCCGAAGCGCCCGCTGAAATGAACGGTATCGACGCGGTTCGTAAGAAGAATCAGTGGTGGGTCGATAATCACGAAATTCACTCCGCAGAGATCAACGGGCCGTTTATCGGCGATAACCGGTTCGCCGTCGAATTCATCTACGATTTCACTCACAAACCTTCCGGCAAGCGGATGAAGATGGGCGAAATGGCGCTATACACCGTGCGCGACGGCAAGGTTGTTCGTGAGCATTTCTACTACAATCCGGGCGCGTAGCCTTGCCTGAACTTCCGGAAGTAGAAACGGTTGTCCGGTCGATTGCCCGTCACATCACGGGGCAAACCATCTTATCGGCCGCAGTTTCGTCCGTCCGGGTCACGCGAGGAGATCATGAGGAGACTGCGCGCGCGCTGGCCGGAGCGAAAATTCTCGGAATCCGGCGGCATGGAAAACAGATTCTGGTGAAGCTCGATCGCGGGCTGCTGTACATTCACCTCGGCATGACCGGCAACCTGCTCTGGAACGCCGTTCCCGGAAAATATTCGCGCGCTGTCCTTGAATTGTCGAACGGAGTGCTGGTCTTCAACGATATTCGCCAGTTCGGGCGCTTCGAGTTTTACGCCGAGCCGCCCTCCGGCATGGCGCGCGCCGGTCCCGATGCGTTGAAGCTGGATTTTACGGAATTTTTTGCGCGTTTGCAGCAGCGAAAAAGCGCAATCAAATCGCTGCTGCTCGATCAAAGCTTCCTGAGCGGAGTGGGGAACATCTACGCGGATGAAGCGTTGTTTGCGGCGCGCATCCATCCGCGCGCTTCGGCCGCCCGCATCTCCAAAACACGTGCCGAGCGGCTCTATCGCGAAATTTTAGAAGTTCTGCGATCGGCGATTGAGCATCGCGGCTCGACGATTTCCAATCACGTGGACGCTTATGGAGAGCGCGGCGCGTTTCAACAACTGCATGCAGTCTATGGCCGCGCCGGAGAGCCGTGCTCCCGCTGTGGCGCGCCGATCCGTCGAATTGTTTTAGGACAGCGCGGAACGCATTATTGTCCGCGCTGCCAGCGGGTCTGAACCGGCGCGTGCTCGGATTCGTCGCTAGCGGCCTCGCGAATGGCATCCGCAGTTTCAATCACGCTTTTCATCGCGCGCGCATCATGGACGCGGACCAGGTGCGCTCCATTCAGAATGCACGCCGTAACCGCTGCTGCAGTTGCAAACTCGGTGCCCTGCTCGTCTTCTTTACGTAGAAACGATTTGCGCGAAGGAGCTACCAGGATCGGCAGATCGAAGCTGTGTAATTCATGGAGACGGGCGATGATCTCGGCGTTCTGCTCTCGACGTTTTCCAAAACCCAGGCCAGGATCGATGACTACTTGATGCTTTTGTACACCTGACTGGCGCGAGCGATGAACGGCCGCTTCCAGGTCGATCGCGATCGACCGCATCAGATTCTTCAAAGGCGGCAGTTTCGCCCAGGTTTCGGGCGTACCGCGCATATGGTTGATGATGAGCCCTGCATCATGGCGGGCGACGACCTTCGATATCGTCAGATCGAGCAGTAGGCCGGTGGGGTCATTGATGATCTCCGCCCCGTGCTCAATGGCTTTTTCCGCGACGCCCGATTTGTAGGTATCGACTGAAATCGGAATGCTCAACTTGCCGCGCAGGCGTTTCAGAACAGGGATGAGCCGGCGCAGTTCTTCCGCCTCGGAAATGCGCTGTGAGCCGGGGCGGGTGGACTCTGCGCCGATATCGAGAATGTCCGCGCCTTGTTCTTCCAGCTCGATCGCGCGGGCAAACGCGCGGTCCGGATCGGAGTAGATGCCGCCGTCGGAAAAAGAATCAGGCGTGATGTTGAGCACAGCTACAAGGAGTGTGCGTTCGCCAAGAGCGATCTCGCGCTGCTTCAATTTCCAGTGGTAGCGTTTGTTCATCTTCTTTCAGCGTACAAGCCAGAAGGCGCTCTGAAAGAATAAAGCGATGCCGAGAGAGGTTGTGATCATCGCCAGCGGAGATTTGCGGCTGGCTGCCAATCGAGTTTGTTGGCCCGCGCAGCAGCGGGTGGAAGAAGCGCTTTCTAAAGCCATCCAGAGTTTCGGATTCGAGCCGAAACGCGCGCACACATATGATTCCGAGAAGCAGCACGGCTTCATCGATTCCCAGAAACGCGGGATGGAGGTGTTTCGCGATATCGATCCGAATGCGCCGCTGATTGTGGTGGAGGCGGTCTGGCAGTACAGCCACCACGTGCTGCCAGGATTGACGACGCATAAGGGTCCGATCCTCACGGTTGCGAATTGGAGCGGTCAGTGGCCGGGCCTTGTGGGCATGTTGAATCTGAATGGCTCGCTTACGAAAGCCGGAGTGCCGTACGCAACGCTCTGGTCGAGCGATTTCACGGATGACTACTTCCGGACGCGCCTCGAAGCATGGCTGAATGGCAGACCGGTCGTGCACGATACCAGCCATGTGCGCGGTCTGGATGGCGTGAAGCTGGCGAAGGATGCGGAATCGGTTGGGATTGAGCTCGCGCGCAAGCTGAAACGCGAGAAGGCGATCCTGGGCGTTTTTGATGAAGGCTGCATGGGGATGTTCAACGCCATTGTGCCCGATCATCTGCTAAACGCGACAGGCGTCTTCAAAGAGCGGCTGAGCCAGTCGGCGCTCTATGCAGTCATGCGCGAGGTCCCCGAAGCGGAAGCGCGCGAGATGCGGCGCTGGCTCGATAAAAAGGGCATGCAGTTTAAAACGGGCCCGAATCCTGAAACGGATTTGACCGATGACCAGATCCTGGATCAGTGCCGCATGTACATCGCGTCTCTGCGCATTGCCGATGAGTTCGGCTGCGATGCGATCGGGATTCAATACCAGCAGGGATTGAAGGATCTGGCGCCGGCTTCCGATTTGGTGGAAGGGCTGCTGAATAATTCGGAGCGGCCTCCGGTTAAATCGCGCGATGGGCGCGAGTTGTATGCAGGTAAACCGTTGCCGCATTTCAACGAAGTAGATGAGTGTGCCGGTTTGGACGCGATTGTCACAAACCGTGTCTGGACGGCGCTCGGATTGGCTCCCGAGACTACGCTGCACGATTTACGCTACGGGGAAGAGTTTCAGGGCGAGTTCGTGTGGGTCTTCGAAATCTCAGGTGCCGCCCCGGCAGCGCACCACATCGATGGTTATCGGGGATCGGTGAGCGAGCGCCAGCCGCCGATGTATTTCCGGCTGGGCGGAGGCTCGCTGAAAGGCGTCGCGAAACCCGGCGAGATTGTTTGGAGCCGCGTTTTCATCGAAGATGGAAAATTGAAGGCGGACCTGGGGCGCGCCAAGGTCGTCTCGCTGCCGCGGGAGGAAACGGAGCGGCGCTGGAGTATTACGACCCCGCAATGGCCGATCATGCACGCTGTTCTGTACGGCGTTACGCGCGACCAGATGATGGCGAAGCACAAAGCAAACCACATTCAGGTTGCTTATGGCAAGGATGCGGAGAGCGCGAATCAAGCGCTGGCGGCGAAGGCGGCCTTTTTCCGCGAAGCCGGACTGGTTGTGAATATCTGCGGCACGGAGACAAGTTTGTAAATGAAAGTCGGACTGCTTGGAACGGGCGCGATTGCGAACAAGCACGCGCAGGCATACCGCAACATCGGATTTGAGCTGGTCGCTTGCTCCAACAAGACGCCCGCGCGCGGGATTGAATTTGCCGGGCGCTGGGGCGCGGAATTCATTTCAGACTATAAGGATCTGTGCCGCTATCCCGGGCTCGATTTTATCGACGTCTGCACGTTTCCGGACTTTCATCTCGAACCGCTCGAAGTCTGTGCCGAGATCGGGCGGCCGGTTCAGGTACAGAAGCCGATTGCCACGAATCTGGATACGGCGCGGCGCATGGTGGATACCGCGCGCACGGCGGGAATTCCGCTGAACGTCGCGAGCCAGCACCGCTTCGATGACGCCACGATCTTTTTGAAGCGCGCGCTTGCGGCCGGACGCCTGGGGCGAATCCTGCAAGCGGACGCGTATGTGAAATGGTTCCGCGACGATGCATATTATTCGCGTCCCATCAAAGGAAGCTGGCAGACCGAAGGGGGCGGCGCCTTGATCAACCAGGCGATCCATCAAGTGGATCTGCTGCGTTACCTGATCGGCCCGGTGAAGACGGTGGCGGCGATGTGGCAGCTGGCGGCGGCCCATCGGATCGAATCGGAGGATATCGTCAACGCGCTGCTGCGTTACGAATCGGGCGCAACGGGAGTTATCCAGGCGGCTACTGCATTCTGGCCGGGCTACACGGAGCGAGTCGAGATACACGGCGCCAAAGGCACTGCGATTATCTCTGGCGACCGGCTCACCGCCTGGGATGTAAAAGGCGATGAAGAAGCCGCGGCTGCTGATCCGGCCCCGCTCGCGCAAGACGTCGCATCCGGCTCATCCGACCCGATGGCAATTTCGGTCACATCGTTCGAGCGGCAGTTTCTCGATTTTGCCGATGCGATCCGCTGGCGGCGCGAACCGCTGGTAAATGGCGAAGAGGGATATCGCGCGCTGGAACTGGTATTGGCTGTTTATGAAGCATGCCGGACGGGTCGGCCGGTGGAGGTAAATCAAAGGCTATAATCGAGGCGTCGCATGCCTCTCTCCCGCTCTGTCGCCAGTGATTTTGTGGATGAAGCGGTTGAGCAATCGAGCGATCCCGAGCGTGCCAGGCGTTATTTCGCCGAGTTCCGCAAGCGCGAACCGCAAAGCTTTGTGGAGGTGGGGAATGATCGGGAGCTCTCGCAGCGTCTGGCGCTCATATTTTCATCGAGCGAGTTTCTATCCGAAGAAATACTCCGACATCCGAGCTGGATGCTGGAACTCGGAGATGTTTCGCGGGGCATTTCCCACGATCAATACCGCCGCAGATTGCTGGTGTTTCTTCAGGCGATGGGCGCGGCGCACGCTTCGGCGGCGGAGCTTGCGCTGTTTCGCAGAAAAGAGATTCTACGCATCCTCGTACGCGACCGGCTTCAGATCGGGAGTTTGGCGGAAATAACCGAAGAGCTCTCGAATTTGGCCGATGCGATCCTCGCATGCGCCTTGGAACAAGTAGTCGCGAATCTTGAAATGCGTTTCGGCAGGCCTGTGGAGGAAGACTCGGGGTCCGTGGCGAGCTTTTGTGTCGTTGCGCTCGGGAAACTTGGCGGGCACGAGCTCAATTACAGCTCGGATATTGACCTGATGTTTCTCTATTCGGCCAATGGCGAGACGACGGGGCCGCAGCAGATCAGCAACAAGGAATTTTTCAACAAAGTTGCAAACCAGTTGACGAATCTGCTTTCGACGTACACGCCAGCGGGGCAGTGCTACCGGCTGGACCTCCGTCTGCGGCCTGAGGGTAGCCATGGCGAACTTTGTATCTCGCTCCCGGCGGCGAAGAACTATTACACCAAGCGCGCGCGAGATTGGGAATTGCAGATGCTCCTCAAAGCGCGGGCTGCAGCCGGTAATAAAGATTTGGGCGAAGAGCTGTTGCGAGCGGCCGAGCCTCTGATTTACTCGACCACCCTCGATTTCTCCACGATCGAGACGATGTCGGAGACGCGCGAACGGATCGGTGAAAAAGTTTCGCGCAAGACCGGTAAGCCGGGCGAGATCAACGTGAAGCTGACTCCCGGCGGCATACGCGACATCGAATTTCTCGTGCAGTGTCTGCAGCGCTTGCACGGGAGCCGCGAGCAGGCGGTGAAAGATGGCGGTACGCTGCGCGCGCTCGAGCGGCTGCATGCGAAAGATCTGCTTTCCACGACAGAATTTTCACGCCTGGCGCATGCGTACCAGTTCTTGCGGCGCGTAGAGCACGTCTTGCAATTCGAGCACGACCGGCAAACGCACACGCTGCCGGTGCGGCAGCCGGAGCTGGAAGGCATTGCGCAACGAGTCTTGCCGGAGTGGAGGGCGCGGCATGCAGATTTGGCCGCAGCAGCTCACTTATTGCGTGAGCTGAACCAGCATCTTGAAAATGTCCAGGTCATCTACGAGCGGATCGTGCACGCGCAGCGGCCGTTGTATTACACCGTGCAACCTGCGGCCAATTTACCTATGGAAGCTGCAGGTAACCCGCTGTCGGAGACGGAATCGCTGGGGGGGGCGAGCAGCACGGAAGATTCGAACAGCGCTTTAACGAACTTTCTCGATAAATTGCAGAACGATCCCGAGGCGCTCAGTTTCTATTCGGCGAACGCGGCCGTAGCGGGGTGGGTGAAGCAGATTTTGACGTTGAGCCCGCTACTTGCCGGGCAGCTCACGCGCGATCCGCAGTTGCTGTCCGAAATTCGAAGATCGGCGGAGAACCCCGCGCGCCGTTATGCCTTCGAAGGGATGGCTGCACCGTTGAATAATGTCGAAGGATTGCGGCGTTTCTTCCATCACGAGATGTTTCGCATTCAGGCGAGCAGTATCTGCGTGCCGGACCCCGTGTTTCAGACGCTCGATCACACTTCGGCCCTGGCCGAATTCGTGATCGCCCGCGCGTACCGCATTGCGCTGGAACAGGGGCTCGCTCACGCGCGGCAGCACGCGACCGAAGCGAAACCGTTTGCCGAGCCGCAGAACGAAATCATGGTCGTGGCGCTCGGGCGGCTCGGCATGCGCGAGTTCGATATCGGTTCCGATGCCGATCTCCTGTTCATCATTCCCGAAACGGAAGCCGTTCGGCAGAGATTCTGGACGCGAGTGGCGGAACGGCTGCTCGAGATCGTTTCGAAGTACGGCGCGGGCGGCCCGATCCTGTCGATTGATACGCGCCTGCGCCCGGACGGACGCGAAGGGATGCTGGTGCAATCCGAATCGAAGTATGTCGATTACTTTTCCACCGGCGCTCAAGCGTGGGAGGGAATTGCGTACATGAAAGCGCGCGCCGTGGCGGGCGATACGGACCGCGCAACGAAATTTCTGTCCGAATTACAGCAAGTCGACTGGCGCCGCTACGGGCAGGGCGGGAGATCCAAGCTCGATCTGCGCCAAATGCGTCTGCGTCTGGAAAAAGAGCAGGGCGCGCACGCGCCGCTCAAGGCTGCGCAGGGCAGTTATTACGATGCCGATTTCATTCTGATGTATCTGCGTCTTCGTGGCGCGGGCATGTTCTTCAAGAGCCTCAACACGCCGGAGCGTATCGACATTCTGGAAAAAATGGGCCACCTGGAGCGCGCCGATGCCGAGTTTCTGCTCGAAGCAACCACGCATTTCCGTGCGCTCGATCATGCCGTGCGGCTGGTTACCGGGCACGCCGGCGGAAGGATACCTTCGGCCGGAGATCAGCGTGAACTGGTAGCGCAACTCTTAAACCGCTGGACTTCGCGTAAATCGACCGCGGATCGCTTGGAAAAAGATTTGACCGAGCTACAGGCAAAAATGCACCGCCTGTTCGAAACCGTCTTCGCGCAGTAGCGGCTATTCTTCGTCTTCGACGTGCATATGCGCCTTGGCAGCAGCGATGATCTTTTCGGCCTGTTGCGTCGGCACGTAATCGTAGTGATCGAACTCCATATGAAATGAAGCCCGGCCCTGCGTCTTCGAGATCAGGTCGTTTTGATAGTTCAGCATTTCGGCCATGGGCACCTGCGCACGGATCGCCTGCGTATTTCCGTTGAGATCCATACCGCTGACCCTCCCGCGCCGGCCGTTAAAATCGCTCATCAGGTCGCCGGCAAATTCAGCGGGCGTTTCCACTTCCACTCTCATGATCGGTTCGAGCAGCGCCGGCCTTGCCTGCTGCATGGCGGCGCGGAATGCCTTGCGGCCGGCCAGCTTGAACGCCATTTCCGAGGAATCGACGTCGTGATACGAACCGTCATAGAGGGTGACGCGAAAATCGGTGACAGGATAACCGGCCATGTAACCCTGCTCGGCTGCTTCGAGAATTCCTTTCTCCACCGCGGGCACGAATTGCTTCGGAATCGCGCCTCCGAAAATATCGTTGACAAACTGAAATTTCTCCCCGCGCCCGAGTGGTTCGATCTTGATCCAACAATCGCCAAATTGTCCGTGGCCACCTGTCTGCTTTTTGTGACGGCCTTGCACGCTCGCGCTTCCGCGTACCGTTTCGCGATAAGGGATTTTGGGCGATTTCAGCTCCACCTCGACTCCATAGCGGCGCTTCAAACGGCTCACCACGATTTCCAGATGCTGCTGTCCATTGCCCGCGAGCAAAAATTCCTTCGTCTGCGGGTCACGGTAGAAGCGAAGCGACCTGTCCTCTTCGAGCATCTTGCCGAGCGCCGTGCTGAGCCGGTCTTCATCGTTTCGCGTCTTGGCCGAAATGGCGTAAGCGATCGAAGGCTCCGGAAGATTGATACCGGTGAACACCACGCAATTCGCTTTTTCGCAAAGCGTGTCCCCCGTCAGGGTATCCTTCAGCTTCGCTACCACGCCGATATCGCCCGCGCGCAAGTCAGGCACAGGCTGCATGGCTTTGCCGAACGGCGTCGCGATATGCGCCAGCCGTTCGTTCACGTTCGATCGCTGATTGGTCAGGTGCGCATCGTCCTTGATCGCGCCCGCCATGACTTTGAAATAAGAAAGACGGCCGGCGAACGGATCGGCCGCGGTCTTGAAAACGAAAATCGCGGGCGGCTCGCTTGGAGATACTTTCTTCGCAATCTCGTTCCCGTTCTGTGTTGCACTGAGAGCGGGACCTTCGAGAGGCGAGGGGAAAATGTCGGTAATGAAATTCAGCGCCAGATCCGCGCCGATGTTCGGCGCAGCGGCCGCGCAGAGAACCGGGAAAATGCGGCGCGCGCGCACGGCCTCCTGCAGTCCGCTGATAATGTGCTCGACAGGCAGCGTCCCGGTAGCGAAGAATTCCTCCATGAGCTCGTCGTTCCCTTCGGCGATCATCTCGACGAGCGCTTCATGCGCGGCGGTTGCGGCCTCTTTTTCCGCATCCGGAATATCGCTTTCTACGCTCTTGCCGGCGCCGTTCGGCTGATACGAACAACAGCGCATGCGGATCAGATCGATTATGCCGGAGAAATTTTTTTCCGAGCCGACCGGCAAATGGATTGGCACCGCCGTCCTGCCGAATTTTTCGTGCACGGCTTCCAGCGCGCGCTCGAAAGAAGACCGCTCACGATCAAGTTTGTTGACGACGAGAGCCGTGGCGAGTCGAAAATCGGCGGCGAAGTCCCAGACTTTCTCGGTCGAAACTTCAATTCCCGCCACTCCGTCGAGTAGAACGAGAGCTGAATCGGCGGCGATCAGCGCCGAACGGCTTTCGTTCAGAAAAATGTTGTATCCCGGCGTGTCAATAAGATTGACTTTCGACTTCTGCCAGGGGAACGCCGCAATGGCCGAGCTGATGCTGAGCTTGCGCGCGATCTCTTCTTCATCGAAATCCGTGATGGAATTGCCTTCATCGGGGCGTTGAAGGCGCTCACTCGCATTAGCGGTAAAGAGCATTGCGGATGCGAGTGAAGTTTTACCGCAATGCCCGTGACCGATCAAAGCAACGTTCCGGATTTCGGAACTCTCGAAGACCTTCATACTTGTCCTCCAAGCAGAGCTCGTATTGTTCGAGCCGCTCAAAAGTGGCCCGAAGCCGAGAGCATATCAAACGCCGCCTCGAGCGGCAGTCGTGCGCCGCTCGAGGCGGCATGACATAGATGGTCTGTGAAATGGCATCGTGCGACTCTCCAGACGGAACGGGATTGCTGATCGCCTGCTTCGCCATCGAAGGCGGTCCGACTCGGCGAACGGGCTAAGCCGTCTGGCGGGATGCATTGACGTCGCTCTCGACGTCGACCACCGGGTTATAGGTAAGAATCCGCCCGCAGCTCTCGCATTGCATAATCTTGTCGCCTTTGCGCAAATCCTGAAAGAACTGCGGCCGCAACGCGATCTGACACGCACTGCAACGCCCTTCTGTTGCGTCCGCAATGGGTGTGTTCTTCGTCTTTTTACGGATTCTCTCGTACTCGTTGTAAAAGGACGGAGCCATTTCAGCAACAATGGCTTTGCGATCGTTTTGCCGCACCGCAAGCTGCTCGCGATCACTCGCAGTGCGCGCATGCGCGGCAGCCTTTTCGCGGTCCACATGCTGCTGTTCTTCCTTCAACTGCTCTTGCGCCGCTTTGACATTTTTCTCGAGCGGTTCGGATTGCTCCATCAGGTCGAGAATTCTGTCTTCCGCTTTCCGAATCTCGCCTTCGGCATAAGCAATCTCGTTTTGAAAAGCTTTGTACTGCTCGTTCGTCTTCGCCCCGAGCATCTGCTCTTTTAGTTTCGAGACTTTTTGCTCGTGCACCTGAATATCGCCTTCCAGTTTTTTGCGGTCGCGCTGATTGGCAGCGAGCGCCGCCTGGTCCGCCTCGAGCTTGCGCTTGTGCGATTCCAGCTTCTTCTCGATGTCTGCGATGTATTTGGGAAGCCGTGCGATCTCGTCTTCGAGGCTTGCTACCTTACGGTCCAGCGCCTGAAGCCGCAGCGCGAGAGCCAGGTCCTGCAGCATGAATACCCGGATTCTAACACGCAGGTTGAATGCGTCAGGTGCGAACAGCGCTGTTGCCGTAGCGATCGAGGAAGTGCGCGATGGTGCGGATTCCGGCGTAAAAATTGCTGATACGGTACTTTTCGTTCGGCGAATGGAGACCGTCGTCCGGCAGGCCGAAGCCCATCAGCACCGTCGGAATACCGAGGTGTTCGGCAAACTCTCCGACGATCGGAATCGAACCGCCGCTGCGAACGAACACCGTCGAGTGTCCGAGCATTTCTTCAAACGCCTGCGCTGCAACGTGAATGGCCGGATGATCCGGATTCACCGATATGGCCGGCCCGGCGCTCAGCATACGAACCTCCGTTGCGATCCCTTTCGGCGTATTGTCGTTGACCCACTGTCGGACCGCTGCGAGCACGCGCTCCGGATTCTGGCGCGGCACGAGCCGCAAACTCACCTTGGCGATCGCGTTTGCAGGAATTACCGTTTTTGCACCGGCTCCGGCAAATCCGCCGGCGATTCCATGAACCTCGAATGTCGGTCTGGCCCAGATTCGCGAGAGCACCGGTTGATCGGGTTCGCCGGTCAGCACGCTGGAGCCGACTTCTTTTCTCAGAAACTCTTCTTCGGAGAAGGGAAGATTGCGCCAGCTCTCGATTTCTGCTGACGCAGGCGCGAGTACGTCGTCGTAAAGTCCCGGTATTTGAATCCGGCCGTTCGCATCCTTGGCCTTCGCGAGCAATTCAATTAATCCGTAGACCGCGTTGGGTGCCGCGCCCCCAAACATGCCCGAATGCAGATCGCGCGCCGGACCCCGCGCCTCGATTTCCAGGTAGAGGAGTCCGCGGAGCCCGATGCACAGCGTCGGTACACCGTCCGCAAACAGTTCCGTATCGGAGACGAGCGCCACATCCGTCTTCAGCTTGTCTTTATGCGCCGGAACGTACCGTGAGATCGATTCGCCGCCGACTTCCTCTTCGCCCTCGACCAAGAATTTCACATTGACCGGCAGTTTCCCGCCATTCGCCGCGCGCAAAGCTTCCACGGCTTTGATGTGCATGTACATCTGACCCTTGTCATCGCAGGCGCCGCGAGCGTAGATGTTGCCGTCGCGAACAGTCGGCTCGAAGGGCGGCGTCTTCCAAAGCTCGAGCGGATCGGGTGGCTGCACATCGTAATGCCCGTAGCAAAGCACGGTGGGCCTTTCAGGCGCGTGCAGCCAGTCTGCATAAACGAGCGGGTGCTTCGCCGTCTCAATAACTTCCACGTGCTCCATGCCCGCGCGCGTGAGCGCATCGGCCACGAAGCTTGCCGCGCGGGCGACATCAGCCTTGTTCTCCGGAAGCGTGCTGATGCTCGGTATGCGCAAAAACTCAAACAGTTCTTCGAGAAAGCGCGACTGATTTTCAGTTACGAAGCGATCGGCAATCGAGTGCAACGGCAGCGTCCTTCGTTTTCAAGTATACGGACGCGCAGGAATCAGCTTTCCGCGTGAAAGGAAAAAACGGCGACTTCCGCAAGCAGGTTCGCAGAGCGCCGCACACGCTTTGTGCCGCGGAAAAACGCCTGGCGATCAATGACCCAACCCTGCATCCGGCAGAGCAGAATGAAATCGTTGATCGTCAGGAAGTGCAAATTGGGAGATTCGTGCCATTCATGCGGAAAAAGTTTCGTGCGGGGCGCGCGACCGCTCATCAGGTGCGAAAGCCGCGTCGTCCAATGACCGAAATTCGGAAACGCAACGATCGCCCGCTTTCCCACCCGCAGCATCTCGCGCAGCACGACCAGCGGATAGCGCGTCTCCTGCAGTGTCTGGCTCAAAATGACGAAATCGAAAATCTTATCCGGATAATCGGCGAGCCCGTGATCGATATCGCTCTGGTAAGCGGAAACACCGCGGGCAATGGCGCGGCGCACTTTCGCGGGATCGATCTCTACGCCGCGCGCATCTACGCTTTTCTGCGCTTGCAGTGCGGCCAGCAGTTCACCTTCGCCGCATCCTAGATCCAAAACGCGCGAGCCGGGTTCCACCAGTGCAGCGATCATGGCGTAATCGGGGCGTGCGCGGATCGCGCTGTCAAGTTGCGCTGTCTGAGAAACAGGGCTACTAGTCGTTCTGTTCAGATCGCGGCTGACACTCGCAAGAAATCCAGCCACGATCTCGCTCTGTTCCTTCGTTTCGAGAAGAAAAGCATCGTGGCCATATTGCGAAGTCAGCTCACAGAACGCGACATCGGTGTTACTGCTGCGCAGCGCACTCACGGTTTCGAGGGATTGATACGTCGGGTAAAGCCAGTCTGATGTGAAGCTAAGCACCAGAAAGCGTGTCTCGGGGCAGTTAAAGGCGGCTGCAAGCGAAGCGCGGCCGGCCGACAGGTCGAAATAGTCCATCGCCTTCGTGATGTACAGGTATGAATTCGCGTCGAACCGGCTTACAAACTGGCTGCCGCGATAGCGCAGGTAGCTTTCGACTTCGAAATCGGCCGAAAAATCGAAACCAAATGCGTCTTTATCCCGCAGCCGGCGACCGAACTTCTGGCGCATCGAGGCGTCGCTCATATAGGTGATATGCCCGACCATGCGTGCAACAGCAAGTCCACGTGCAGGATGCGGACCGTCGTAGTAATTGCCTTCGTTCCAATCCGGATCGGCCATCACCGCCTGGCGGCCGACTTCGTTGAACGCGATCTGCTGCGCGCTGTGGCGCGATGTGGCGGCGATCGGAATGGCCGATGCCACCATCTGGGGATACGCTGCGGCCCACTCGAGCGCCTGCATACCGCCCATCGAACCCCCGGCCACAGCGAGCAAACGCTTAATGCCGAGATGTTCTACCAGCATCTTCTGCAGCCGCACCATGTCGCTGATCGTAATGACCGGGAAACTCATCGCGTAGCGCGTACCGGTGGCCGGGTCGATCGAGCCTGGTCCGGTCGTCCCGCGGCAGCCGCCCAGTACGTTGCTCGAAAGAACAAAATAGCGATCGGTATCGAACGCGAGTCCGGGTCCGATCATTGCCGACCACCAGCCCGGTTGGCCTGTTTCTTTACTGATCCCGGCGGCGTGTGCATCGCCTGAGAAGGCGTGTAAAACAAGAATCGCGTTTGAGGCATCGGCATTCAACTGGCCGTATGTCTCGTATGCCACCTGAACATCGTGCAAAATGATGCCGCAATCGAGCGGTAGCTCGGAAAAACTCACGTTTTGAGTTCCGACTAGGAATTCGGTCTCGGTCGATGCAGGCATGGCGCGGAAATGCGGAGGCTGAACTTGCACGATAACATGTAGCCGGGAGGCGAGATTGCGATTGCACCTTTGTTTGCTGCTGGCTTGTTTCAGTGCTATGGCTCAGTTCGCGGTGGCGGATACGGTCTATGGACCGCTATGGCTCTACAACGGTTCCTGGCGCGTTTCAAAAAAAGATCAGACCGCCAAGCCGGACGAATTAACCAATCGCTGCACCCAGTATGCAAACTACTTTGCCTGCGAGCAAACAGTAAACGGCTCGGTAAGCGCTTTGCTGGTCTTTGTGCCGTCGAAAACACCCGGCGAATATCGTACGCAGTCCATTATGCCGGATGGCCGGGCAGGCGGCCGCGGCGACTTGAGCATTCGCGGAAATACATGGACTTACTCGAGTAACTGGAACCAGGGCGGCGGCCGTGCAACGTTCTATAAGACGATCAATGTCTTCGCAGGAAAAGAGCGCATCCACTTTGAGCAGCAGGAGTCAACGAATAACAGAGATTGGAAAACGACAAACTCAGGCGAGGAGGTCCGGACGGCTCCCGGAAGAATGAATGTCGTGCGTTGATTTGTTTCGCGCGGCATACAGCGCGAGTGCCGCCGGTACGAGACTTACTCCGAATCCCGCCACCGCGTCGACTGCATAGTGGTAGCGTCCGTAAACCGTCGCCGCAGCCACGCTTGCTGCATACACCAGCACAGCCCAGCCGAAGGGCTTTCGTTCCGGCAGAACAAGAAACATCGCCCAGGCGGCCGCAAAGGCGGAAGAGACATGCGCGCTCGGGAAAACGCCCGAGTGGATCGTTGCATTGTTCAATAAAAATAGGTTGAATCGCCGGAAGATATTGTGCGTCAAAGGAGCGGCTAACGCGGGGAATACAATACGCGGCGGCCGGGAAGGAAAGTAGGGCAACAAGCCATAGGAGATTAATGTACCTGCGAGTAAGACCACATAGAATTGATCCACTCGTTCGCGGCGGTTCTTATACCAGAGCACAATAATACAGAAGGTGCCTAAACCGTACACCAGCAAGTAGCAGAGTTCAAAATAAGTCGGGATCAGGTCGCCAAACGTCTCCACCGCATGCTTGAAACCCCACTGGTTCAGAAGCAGGCCGTCCCAGCGGATCCAGGCATGCTCGTAAGCGGTGTTGTAGCGCAGCGGCAGGAATAACTCCATCTCCCGGAAAGCGGTCAGCGTGAGTGGAATCGGAAGCCAGTCGCGAACCATACTGATCACGCGGCCATAGCGGCCCATCTCGGCGCGCGCTGCGATCAGCAGGATAATAGCTACGGCGAGCAGAATGAATAACGGTTGCGCATGAAGCCGCGGGCGATCCGGAAAAAACGGAGTAAGCGCGGCCGTATATGAAAAAAATCCAATTAGAAGCCATTCCGAATGCCGCAGCTTTATGCTCCGCATCTACGTTAGGATGCGGAAGCCGGTCCTTGCGTAAGGAGTGGCGCCCCGAAAAATAGCGCTAGTCCTGCTAACACGCCGGCCCAGACGGCCCAAACCGTCAGAAGATGATGAGTGATCATAATACCGGCTATAACCGGCGCGACGATTTGCGCGATCGAAGTCAGGGACTGAGTAAGACCGAGAATAACTCCCTGTTCGCGTCTTCCGCCTTGTTGAGTAATTAAGCTGGTTAACGCGGGGCGCAGCCCGGCCGACCCGATGCCGGAAAACCCGACGACCCACAGTAACTGGCCGATGGTGTGGGTGAAACCGACGGCCGCATTTCCAAGCATAAATGTAAAGAACCCGATCTGAACTACGCGGCGCTCGCCGAAGAGTTTAACCATGCGCCCGACCACACCGCCTTGCATTATCATGCCGATGAATCCGTTGAAGGCAAAGATATAACCCACTTCGCGCACGCCCACGGGCCGTCCCTCCCAGAAATAACGACGCTCGGCAAATAGAGCGAAACCAGCCACGAAGGTAGAAAACGCAAGAGCGAATAAAAGCCACTGCGTCAAGAGACGGGAAAGAGCCGGATCGCGGAAATACTTGACGTAACTTCCCCAGGAAAACAAGGATAACCGTCTGCCCCCCGGTCCCGGATCCTCGACAGCTTCGTGATGAGCCTCGCGCCGCGGAAGCAGAAAAAACGTGCACAGAATACTCGTTAATGAGAGAGCGCAAGCGGCAAAAATCGGCGCGCTGTAACTGTAATGCGCGAGAAACCCGGAAATCGCCGGACCTACCAGAAATCCGAAGCCGAAGGCAACCCCGATCAGCGCGAACGACTTCGCGCGCTCTTCCGGCTTTGTCACGTCGCTGATATAGGCTTGCGCGATGCTGAGATTGCCGGCAGTCGCGCCGTCGATCGCCCGCGAAAGAAATACCATCCAGACGTTTGTTGAAAACGCCAGCAGCAGAAAACCGGCAAACGTTCCTGCCTGGCTGATCAAAAGTACCGGGCGGCGCCCCGCGCGGTCGGACCATTGCCCGAGAATCGGGCCGGCAAGAAGTTGAAAAAAAGCGTAGATCGACACAATCAGGCCCACCACGGTCGGCGACGCGCCGAGGCGTTCAGCATAGAAGGGCAAGAGCGGCAGAATAATAGTGAAGCCGAGAACGTCGACCGCGACGATCAGAAAGATTGGCAGCAAGGGGAATCGCGGTCGCCTGGCCGACCGAGCGTCAGAACCAGGTTCCGGGGATTGGCTCGCGAGCTCGGGGGCGTTCACAATTCGATCTTAGCGAGTACGGAGTTTTTGGATGCTGGCAGCTGTTGCTGCTGCGATACCTACTTGCACTGATCCCATTCGAAAAGATGCGAGATTTATACTAGGAATCGATTCGCGGAGGTTGATTACGTCGTGAGCTTCTATAAGGGCGCATTGCTGAGTGTGATCGCGGCTGTCCTGCTTGCTCAGGAACCGAGCCCCATGCAGTCCATTAAGCAACAGCCGAGCCAGTCACCGGGTAGCAACCCGATCTTTCGTGTTCAGGTTGTGTCGCGCTCGATCGCGGCCGTTACTTACCGGGATCGGAGCGGCTGGACGAAGGTCGATCTGCAGGGGACCTCGCTTGCGCCGAAGTCAAAAGGAAATGCGCAGGTGCGCAGCCAGCCCGGCTACATGGACGTGAAGGTCGAGGTGAAGAATCTCCCGGCAGCGCGCACTTTCGGCGAGTTATATCTGACTTACGTCTTATGGGCGATTACGCCCGATGGCCGTCCATACAATTTAGGCGAAATACTGGTTAATTCCGATGGTAATTACAGCGGGCAGGTTACGACGCAATTACAAGCATTCGGATTGATTATCACCGCCGAACCGTACTTCAACGTGCAGCAGCCGAGTGACGTGGTTGTCATGGAAAACATAATCCGTCAGGATACGCTCGGGAAGTGGCAGACCGTCGATGCCAAGTTTGAGCTGCTGCCACGCGGCCAATATACGTATCAGGTACCGGAAAGCCAGCGCAAGCCGGTCGATCTGAATTCGGACAAGAAGAGTCCTCTCGAACTGTATGAGGCGCAGAACGCGGTGCAGATCGCTCAGTATGCGAAAGCCGACCAGTATGCGGCGGATCAGTACCAGGACGCCGAAAAGCTTTGGCACCAGGCGCAGGATTATCAGGCGCGGAAGCAATGGAAGCCTGCCATCATGACCGCGCGCGAAGCAGTGCAAAAGGCTGAAGATGCCCGCACAGTTTCTTTGCGCAAACAGCGGCAACTGGCACTCGATAACGAACGGGAGGAGGCGGCTGCCCGTCAGCGCGCCGCCCAGCAGCGCGCGGCCGAAGCGCAGCACCAGGCGGAGTTAGAGGCAGAACAGCGGGCGCAGGCCGAAAAAGCGCAGCAGGAAGCCGACGCCGCCCGCGCTCGCGCTTCCGCGGAGGCGCAAAAATCTCAGCAGGCAGCTGAGGAAGCCGACCGGCTCCGCAAACAGGCCGAAGCGGAAAAGGATGCGCTGCGCCAACGTTTGCTCCAACAGTTCAACTCCGTCCTGCCTACGCGCGAGACGCCGCGCGGTCTCGTTATCAATCTGCAGGATGTTCTGTTCGATACGGGTAAGTACACGTTAAAACCTAACGCCCAGATTGCGCTCGCCCGCATCAGCGGCATTGTCGCGTCACATCCCGGCTTGAACTTACAAGTCGAAGGTTATACCGACAGCACCGGAACGATGGAGCTTAATCAGAAACTGTCCGAGCAACGCGCGAATGCGGTGCGTGACTTTTTGTTGAACCAGGGCGTGAATACCAACAACATGACGGCCATCGGTTATGGAGCAAACTATCCGGTAGCAGCCAACGACACGGCAGCGGGGCGTAAATTGAACCGGCGCGTAGATTTAGTCGTATCGGGTGAAGTGATCGGAAAAGCAATCGGTGTGCCGCCGAGCCAGGCGCCTCCCGCTCCTGCGGCTCCGCCAGCCCCCGTGCCTCCTGGGCCGCAATAAGCGGCTCACGCGCGAGATTAGCGCTCGCGCCTCACCAGCACGACCGTGAAATCGTCGTTGAAAGCGTTACTACCGTGCCAGCTTCGGAGATAGTTGACCAGTTCGGAAACCAGGCGGCTGCAGGATTCGTCCTTGCGCTGCCTGAGAAAGCGGGCTAAACCTTCTTCTCCGAATTCTTCTCCTGTCGGAGTGCACGCTTCGGTAACGCCGTCACTGTAGAGAGCGAGCATGTCTCCGGGATCCAGCATAGTCTCCCGGAGCTCGTAATGCGCCATCGGAAATAGCCCCAGTACCATTCCGCCCCCCGCCAGTTGTTCCACGGCACCATTTGCTCGTAATAGCAGCGGATAATTATGTCCCGCATTGCTGTACTTCAGCGCTCCGGTTTGCGGATCGAGCAGCGCGTAAAAGAATGTTACAAACTTACCCGCCGGGCAGCGTTCCGCGAAGTTACGATTCAACAGCGTCACGGCGGAAGCGGGATCGGGACTGGTTTCCCGCAGCATTTGCACGCGCGCCTGCAAACTCGACATAAGGATCGCCGCTGGCAATCCTTTACCGGAGACGTCCCCGACAACCAGCGCCAGCCGGCCGTCATTGTATGGGACAAAATCGTAGTAATCTCCACCCACCGTGCGGCAAGGCAACTGATGGCCGGCAAGATCATAACCCGGATACGCAGGTGCTTCTTTCGGCAGCAGCATGGTCTGAATCTCGCTTGCCTGCGCCAGTTCGAGCTCCATTAATTTTTCCGACTGCTCCACTTCGATCAAACGCGCATGCTCGATGCGAATCGCTGCCACGTTCGCCATCACCGTAAGCAGGTCGAGATCTTCCTGCGAAAACGGCCGCAGGATAGCGCCGTTATCGACATAGATCAGTCCGATCACCCGATCGCCTGTCTGCAGCGGAGCGCCCATCATGCTGCGCACGCGATGCATCACGATACTGCGTTGCTGCCGCAGTGCGTCATCCAGTTGCGCGTCGCTCACCACCAGCGAACATCGCTCCCGCAGAATACGGTCGCGCACGGCTGTACTGATCGAAAAACCGTCACCTTCGCTTGCGCGCACCACCAGGTCGCCGTCTTCGAGCGTCATAATGACGCCGCGCTTGGCCTCCATGGCCGATAACGACAGCTTGAGAATCACTCGGAATAGGTCTTCGAGCGGCCTGTGCCCGGCAAGTTCTTGGCCCGCTCGTATCAGCGCTCCCACCACGCGCGTTGTATTCAATCCGCCTTCGCGTCCGGCTTGCGCGCCCGGACTTTTTCCGAGCAGCTTGTCGAGGCTCGTCACGATCGTCGCCTCGCGGGTAATCCGTTCTTCTTCCTGCGGAACGAAAGAGATCACCGGCTTCGGCCCTTCCGCCAGCGCGTCCCGCACTTCGATCGTCAGATGGCCGGCATAGATGCGGTCGCCTGCACGCATCCGGTGCGGCTCTTTCAACGTTGCCGCATTCACAACCGTCCCGTTCCGGCTTGCGCAATCTTTTACGAACCAGGCGCCATCACGCTGTTCAAAGCTCAGATGGTAGCGCGAAAGCCAGGGATCGTCCGGATACGCCAGGTCGTTATCCGCAGATCTCCCCAGAGATAATGTCGGCTTGCGTAATTCGATGTTGGTAGACGAGCCTTCCGGCCCGGAAATGAGCAGATCCATCCGCGCACTTACAACCTACCATTTGTAAATGAAGTTACGAACCGTTACTCGGACTCCACGCCGGCGACGAAATGGGCCGGCTTTTGCGTAACCAGATTTCTGGCCGCCGTGCCCGTGATCAAGCGCGCTCCCCGGTTATATGTCAGGTAGAGAAAGCCCCACTGGATGAAAACAAGAACGCGGCTCTGGAATTCTACGATGTACATCAAGTGGATAAACAGCCAGACCAGCCAGGCCGGAAATCCCGATACGTGCACTCCGAAAATGTTGGCGACCGCTGCTGCGCGACCGATCACAGCCAGATCGCCCTTATCGAAATAATGAAACGGCTTAATATCTTTTTCGCCCTTCAGCCGTTTTACGATTGTGCGCGCTGCGTAGGCGCCCCCCTGCATTGCAACCTGAGCGACTCCGGGCAACGGTCGCCCATCGGGACGTTTCACGAAAGCCAGGTCACCCACTACGTAAATGTTCGGATATTGCGGAATGGTTAAATCGCTCGCCACCATGATCTGCCCGGATTTCTGCGTCTCGGCGCCGGTTCGTCTGGCGAGCATGCGGCCAAATTCCGAAATTGCAACCCCCGCCGCCCAAATTACGGTATAGGAGTGAATGTGCTGCTCTTCGCCCGATTTTGTCCGCATCGTGACGCCGTTTTCATCCACGCCGATAACCACCAACCCGGTACGAACACGCACGCCCAGACGGATTAATTGCTTTTCCGCTTTGACAGACAGATCTTTCGGATAATTGGCCAGCACTCGCTCACCGCCGTCCACGATCAGAATTCGCGACTCCTCAGGCCGAATGGAGCGGAAATCGTGTTTCAACGTGTAATTGGCAATTTCGCCAAGTGCGCCGGCGAGTTCCACACCAGTCGGTCCTCCGCCCACAATGACGAACGTAAGCCATGCTCTTCGCTCCTCCGGATCGGCGATGCGCTCAGCCGCTTCGAACGCGACCAGAATTTTGTGGCGGATCGCCGTCGCATCTTCCAGCGTCTTCAGTTCGGGCGCCCAGGTGGCGAATTCGTTATGGCCAAAATAGCTGCTCTGCGAGCCGCTCGCCACAATCAGCGAGTCGTAGCCGATTTCGGCTCCATCGCGCAATATCACGCGACGCGCGTTCGGGTCGATATCCACTGCTTCTCCCAGCAGCACCTGCGTGTTTCTCTGCTTGCTCAGAATAGAGCGCAACGGCGCGGCAATCTCACCCGGCGAAAGTGAACCTGTCGCCACCTGGTAGAGCAACGGCTGAAACAAATGAAAATTGCGCTTATCGATCAGCTCTACGCTCACCGGAGCGCGTTTGAGCGCCTTCGCGGCATAAAGACCGCCGAATCCCCCGCCTACGATAACCACTCGATATGTCTCTGGCATGTTATTTCACTTCTTGGATGCAACTGCAATCCGTGATTAGGCAGAGAAATCGAGTGTCGGGAGAAATCCCGGCTTCATACGTGCCTTTCGCTTCTGTTCAAAAGCGTAAGCGAGCTTAATCAGCTTTGGTTCGCTCCAGGCTTCAGCAAAGAAGGAAAAACCGATCGGAAGACCGAAGACTGTTCCGGCCGGCACCGTGATATGCGGATAACCGGCGACTGCCGGCGGCGACGAGCAGCCGCTGTCGACTCGATCGCCATTCACCCAATCCGTCGTCCATGCAGGTCCGGCCGTCGGCCCGGCAATTGCGTCCAGCCTGTATTTCTTCAGCAGAGCGTCAATCCCGTCCCGCCGCGTCATACGTCGATTCTTGTCGAGCGCATCTCTGTAATCCTTATCGCTTAACGGCCCTTTCTCTTGCGCTTGCTCCATCAATTCCTGGGCGAAATATGGCATCTCCTGCTCGCGGTGCTCGTTATTGAATGCGATGCAGTCGGCAAGCGATTTCACCGCCGCTCCGCGCGTCGCGAGATACCTGTTTAGATCTGCCTTGAACTCGTAAAGAAGCACTTCCATTTCTGTTTCGCGCCAGCCTTCAAATTTTGAAAATTCCACCGTATCGACTAACTCTGCGCCGGCGTCTTTCAGCAGGTGGATGCAATCCTCCATCACGCTATGCACAGCCGGACCCATTGTGAAATACTGGCGCGCGATCCCAATGCGCGCTCTGTGCAAACCGTTCGGATCCAGAAAGCGCGTGTAGTCCGAGTAAGACTTACCGGCACTCCCCGCAGTCGCTTCGTCGCGCGCATCCCTACCGGTGAGCGCTCCCAGCAGGACGGCGGCATCGCGCACCGAGCGCGCCATCGGACCAGCCGTATCCTGGCTATGCGCAATCGGAATAATTCCGCTGCGGCTGATCAGACCGAGCGTCGGTTTGATTCCGACAATTCCGCAGATCGAGCAAGGACAGATAATCGAGCCGTCGGTTTCCGTGCCGACCGCCACCGGGGCGAGGTTCGCGGAGACAGCGACACCTGAGCCGGAACTCGATCCGCACGGATTCCGGTCCAGAGCGTACGGATTTTTCGTCTGGCCTCCGCGCCCGCTCCAGCCGCTGGTCGAATGCGTCGAGCGGAAATTCGCCCATTCGCTAAGGTTCGTTTTGCCGAGCAGCACGGCTCCAGCCGCCCGCAAACGCTCGGCAACAAACGAATCGTGCTTGGCTGGAGTTCCATAAAGCGCGAGTGATCCAGCCGTCGTCTGCATCTTGTCTGCGGTATCGATATTGTCCTTGAGCAGCACGGGAATTCCATGCATCGGGCCACGCACATGACCCGCCTTACGCTCCTTGTCGAGGGCTTTGGCAATCGCGAGCGCATCCGGATTGATCTCGATCACGGACCGCAAGGCAGGTCCTTTGCGATCCAACTCCTCAATGCGCTCGAGATAAAGCTCCACGATGCGCTCGCCGTGAATCCTGCCTTGCTGCATTCGCTCGGCAAGCTCGGAAATGCCAGTTTCCTCCAGAGGAAACTGGCGCGGCGTGAATAGATGCTGATGATGCCGTCGCGAACCTGCCTGTTCAAACGGCTTCGCCGCACCGGCGGCAAATGTTGTTGCAAGAAAAGTACGGCGGTCCATCGCGCGGCTGTTTCACTTTATACCGCAAGCAGTCTGGAGCTTCCAAGAACTATGTCAGGCGAACGAAAGGAATATCACGCGAGCCTTTGTTTCACAAGCTCGCTCAAGATCTTGCCGTCAACTCTCTTGCCGGCCAGCCGTGCCTGTGCTGCCTTCATCACGGCCCCCATCTGCTTCTGTGACGTCGCGCCGGTTTCGCTGATGGCCGCCGCCACCGCCGCCTCCATTTCGCCCGCTTCGGGCGCGGATGGCAAATAGCTTTCCAGAATGACGATTTCCGCTTCCTCTTTCGCAGCCAGCTCTTCGCGGCCGCCCTTATGGAACATCTCGGCTGCCTCGCGACGCTGTTTCAGCAAGGTGTTCATGACCTGCATTTCCGCGGCTTCGTTCAACGGCTTCATCGTGTCGATCTGCTGCTTCTGGAGGGCGGCCTTGACCATGCGAAGCGCGCTCAATCGCGCCTCGGCTTTCGCCTTCATCGCTTCCGCCATATCCTTCTGCACGCGCTCTAGTAGTGCCATTGCCCAACATTGTACTGATCGCGCAATTGGAACCGCCACTCGCAGGTATGCGTCAAACCCGCTGATATACTGAGCTATTTCGTGTCCACGCAGCAGCGTAGGAGTGCGTAGCATACTTTAGCCGCGCTCTCAGGGCCGCTTGCTTCTTTGGGGTCGACTGTTTGAGAACTTATACCGCAGCAATTTCTTTCTTTCTTCTGTCCGCCTTCGGCATCCGGGCGCAAAATTTCATCGACGGGCAGGCCGCCCGAGCCGAATTCGGGCAGTACACGTTTACTTTCGGAGGCGCCACTCCGGGCACGACGCAGACGTTGCCCAACCAGCAGATTCTGGGCGGTGTCAGCGGGCTCGCCTGGGCAAACGGCGTGCTTTATGTGGCGGATTCGAACCGCCTCGCCTCATTACCGCAGGATAACCGGGTCGTCATGTTCAATACAGGCCTGATTCCCGCGCCGAACGCCGACCTGACGCACGCTCATTCCTACTCAACCTATCAGTGCAATGTGTGCGCCTTCCCCGCCTTCAACCAATTAGGGCAGCCGAACTTTACCGCCCAGCGCACGGCGGATAGTACGAACCCGAACGCCTTTGATCCCGGCCTGGATAACGATCCGTCGAAACACAACATGCGCACTCCCACCGCCGTGGCAACGGATGGCAATATCCTCGCTGTAGCGGATACCGATAACAATCGTGTCCTGATCTGGAATTCGATTCCGGTTTCATTAAATCAGCCGGCCAACATTGTCCTCGGCCAGTCGGATTTTACCCATGCCACCATTGTTCAGCCGCCTACGGCGAGCTCCCTACTCGGCCCGCAGGGCGTTTGGATTCAAAACGGAAAGTTGTTTGTCGCGGATACGCAGAACTATCGCGTTTTGATCTGGAACTCGATTCCAACCAGCAATAACCAGCCGGCCGACGTCGTGCTTGGCCAATCGAATTTCACGAGCGGTACCCAAGCCGCCTGTGATCCGAATAAATCCAGCTCAACCATCGTTGCCGCCGCCAACGAATTGTGTAACCCCGTCTCGGTCACTGCCGATAACTCGCACGTTTTCGTTTCCGATCTCGGCTTTAACCGCGTGCTCATTTGGAACAGCATTCCCGGCGCCAACGGGCAGAATGCCGACGTCGTTGTCGGCCAGCCCGATATGGCAAGCGCAAAGTCTAACAACCCGGCTGTTTGCAAGCGCACCGGCCAGCACGTTGTGTGCGATGCGAATCTGAACTTTCCGCGTTACGCGCTGTCGGACGGAACGCGTCTGTTTGTCGCCGACGGCGGCAACGACCGCGTGATCATCTTTAATTCCATTCCCACGCAAAACGGTACGCCTGCCAATGTGGTCCTCGGACAGCCGACCTTTTTTGTTAATAACGTAACCAGCCAGACTATCAGCGTTGCCAGCACGGCCGTGGATACTTTCAGCGCCGTCGATGTTACTCCCACACCGACTTCGCTCGCTTTTGATGGCGTGAATCTTTACGTCAGCGATCCGCTTGACAACCGCGTATTAGTCTTTACACCTGGTAACACGCCGCTTCCCGATAACTCAATTGTGAACTGGGCCAGTCAGATTATCCGCCAGGAAGGCGTTGTTACTATCGGCATTCCTGGAAAAGCGACAGCCAATGACACGATCACGCTTACTCTGGGGAGCAAGACTTATACTTACACGGTCAAAGCCGATGATACTCCCGACACGATCGCGCAAGGACTTGTCGATCTGGTCAATAAAGACGGTGGCGACCCCAACGCCATTGCGTTCTTCGCCGGAACCGGTTCTGGATCTTTGTATCTCAGCTCGAAGGGCGTGAATCTTCCGTTTGATTCGATCGCCTTTTCAGCCGCTTCATCTAATCCCGCCAACGAAACAGCAGTCGCGTCGGGAAATGGTTATCTGACGGCCGGGAACGCAGCCACCGGCTCGCCCGGTATGCTGGTTGCCATCAACGGCACCAATCTTTCCGACTTGCCACCAGAACATCCGGCAGTTGCATCTTTGACGGGAACCATTCCTACTTCCCTTGGCGGCGCGCAGGTCTTCATGGACGGTGTTGCGACACCTGTTTTCAGTGCTTCCTCTGCTCAGGTGGTTTCCGAGATCCCGTTCACTCTGTTCGGCAGAAACAGTACCAGTATCTATGTACGCACGACACATAGTGACGGTTCAGTAACCGTTACTAACGCATCCCCGATTTATATCGCCCAGGCAAATCCCGGAATTTTCGATGCGCCCGCTACTCCCGGTCAGGCCCGGCCATGGCCCGCCACCGGAGTTTTTCATCAGCCCGGCAACCCGCAAGCTGTCGTCGATCTTACTGGCACAGTAAACGCCGGCGATGTTCTGACAATCAAGGTGGCGGATCGCAGCTACAGCTACACGGAAAAGAGCGGCGACACCCTGGCGTCGGTTGTTAGCGGCCTGGTAGCAGCTATTAATAACGGAAACGACCCGCAAGTTACTGCACAGCCCGGCGGTGCATTTAACCGCGTTGTTGTTGTTGCACGCCAGGCGGGTGCAGCCGGGAATAACATCGCTATATCGACCAGCACCAGCAGTAGCTCGAAGATCACGCTGACCGCTTATACCAATGCCACTTGCTGCAATGTCGTTTCGGGATCACCGATTACGGCCAGTAACCCCGCTGCACCCGGCGAAACGATCACGTTATCCGCGGCCGGCCTCGGAATTGTGACGAATTTGGCCGGAACTCGCCTCATCAACGTTCCGGTCGGCCAGCCTTACTCGCTCGACGTCCCTAACAGCGCAGAAGCACCCGTGAGCGCCACCATGGGCGGTGCTACGGCACAGGTAGTCAGCGCCGGTCTTCCCACTGGTTCTTACGGTATCTATCAAGTCCAGCTTATTGTTCCTCAGAACCAGGCCACCAATGCCACTACCCCGGTATTTATTGCGCAGAACGCATTTGTAAGTAACACGGTAACGATTCCCGTAGGTCCGGCTAATTCGAATCCAAACCAGCCGCCTGTCGGCAGCAGCCCCATTAGCATCGCGATTGACGCTCCGAGCGCTTCGAGTCCGGCCTTGAGCGGTCCGGCGTCTGTGGCCGGATGGGCTATCGACCAGAACGCATTGATCAGTTCGGTTACGGTATCGGTGGATGGCGTGAGCGTTGGCGCCGCGCAGTACGGCGGAAATCGGGCCGACGCCTGCGCGGCGCATCCTTCCAGCGCCAGTTGCGCTAACGGTAATAACGGCGTGGGTTATAACTATCTGCTCGATACCACTCCGTTTGCCGACGGCACACACACCGTCTCCGTTACTGCAACGGACGTTAACGGCAGCCGCCTGACGGTGGCCAGAACGTTTACTGCGTCCAATTACAGCGGTCCGAATCCCACTGCCATTGGCATCGGTTCGCCCGGCGGCGGAAATCCATCGTATCAGGGGCTGGCGAACTTCAATGGCTGGGCGGTAAACGCGACATCCGTCATTACCAGCCTTACTTACTCGATTGACGGTGTTGCACGCGGTAACGTGCCTTATGGTAATCAGAGCCGGCCTGATGTTTGCGCCCTCTATCCCACGGTACCGGGATGCGCCAACGGGGCTAATAACGTGGGTTGGAATTTTAACTTCAATACCACCGGCCTAAACAATGGCACACATATCTTCGCCATTACTGCTGTTGCGGCAAACGGACAGAAGAATATCCAGGCGAGTGCGTTTACTGTTGCTAACTGGACAACCGGCAATCCGATTCTGCTCGCAATCGACAGCCCCAATCCCCAGAGTGGCCCGCTTACCGGAATACAGAATATCGGCGGCTGGGCGCTCGACCCGGTTTCCAGTATTTCAGCGGTTTTGGTGGCTGTTGACGATATTCCGCTCGGCGCCGCCGCCTATCATGGCAACCGCGCCGATGCCTGTAAGACGAATTCTGCTCCTGATTGTCCCAACGTCGGCTGGACTTACGCTCTCGATTCGACGCGCGTTCCCGACGGCCAGCATACTCTCGCCGTCAGCGTGATTCCGTTCAGCGGGCAGGGATTCACACGCACCATTCCGTTTCAGGTCGCCAACATGGGCACCCAGATGAATGCGACCCAAGTGGCTGTCGATATCCCGAACGCAGCGACGCCTCCCTTCAGCGGCTTTGCCCATTTCGGGGGCTGGTCCTATAACGATTCGGCCCCTATTTCTTCGATTGAAATCTACGTCGACGGGATCCTGAACGGTTACGCTGTGTATGGCGGCAACCGCAGCGACGTTTGCACGCTACGAGGGAATAAACCCGGTTGCCCGAATCTCGGATGGAACTATCTGCTCGATACTTCGATCCTTGCGAACGGCCCGCATTCGCTTCAGGTGACCGCCAATGCGGCTAACGGGCAGCGTGCCACCGCCGGCTCGTCCTTTACTGTTTCCAACACTGCCGGCGGCAGTCCCACCGCCGTTTCGATTGCACAGCCGTCCGCGCAAAGCGGTCCCTATCAAGGATTGGCGGTCCTTTCAGGCAGCGCCGTAAGCACCAGCGCTCCCATCACGAGCATCACAGTCACCGTCGACGGTTATCCGTACGGCCCCGCTACTTATACTCCAGCGGGAATTAATGCAACTGTGAACTGGACCTTTTTGCTGAACACGGTGCAATTCGCTGATGGAACGCACACACTCGGTGTTATGGCCAAAGCTGCTGATGGCACTTTTTCTGTAGCTTCCGCCACGCTGCTCATCGGTAACTGGGCAACTCCGAATCCTACACGCATCGCGATTGATCGTCCGAACGCCCAAACTCCGCCGTTCACCGGCATCGGCACTTTCGGTGGCTGGGCGCTGAATCGGAATTCCGCCATTGTCGCCATGACGATCGCCATCGACGGCATCTCGTACGGAAGCGCGATGCTCGGCGGCAATCGCCCGGATGCCTGTGCCTCCAATCCAACGGCTCCGGGCTGTCCTAACGTCGGCTGGAACTTCGCCTTCGATAGCACGCTGCTCGCAAACGGCACGCACACCGTGTCAGTCACGGCCACGACAGCCGCCGGTCAGACTTCAACCAGTTCCTCCAGCTTCAGCGTCGGCAATTGAGGCCGCCAACGCTGGGGGTCGCTTCGATATGATGAACCTACGTGTTTTTGCGCTTGACGTGGATGGTGTCTGAGCGATGGCATAGCCGGCGGGGAAGGGGACTGGATCCGGTGTTGCGCTTCTGCAACCCGTCCGCAGGTGGGCCGCTCTGCCGTTGCGGGCCGGACATCAGCCACGTCAAAGAGACCCGCGCGCAAATTTCGCTTCTCGTTGCATGAGTGCCGCGGCGCGAACGAAACGGCGGTTCGGCTATTGGGTAATCGCGCTTGTCGTTGCCGGCGTCGCGCTCTACCTATCGCTTCGAGGAATCGACTGGCGCGAGGTGTGGCGGCTCATCTCACACGCCGCGCCCGCCTACCTTGTGCTAAGCCTTGCGCTGGGAAGTGCCTCGCTCTTTCTGCGTGCAGTCCGCTGGCGTTTACTCCTTGCCTGGGGTGCTCCGGTCCGGCTGGCGAGCGCATTTGTAGCAACCGCCGTCGGTTATTGCGGCAATCTCTTTTTGCCCGCACGCGCCGGCGAGCTGATTCGCACTCTCATGATCAGCCGCGCTTCGGGATTAAGTAAGACTTTTGTTCTGACCACGGCGCTTTGCGAGCGGCTCTCCGATGCCATTGCCCTCGTGCTGATCAGCTCGGTGGCGCTTCTGCTGCTGCCCGTCAAACCCGGCTGGTTCTCGCGCGCCGCGACACCCTTTGCCGTTATCGGGCTCGCCGGCGTATTCGCCATTGCAATTCTGCCGCGCCTCGGACACGTCTGCCGGCGCTGGGGCTCGCGCCTTCCGATCTCCTCCTCCATTCAGGCGAGGTTATTTTCCGCCATCGATCACGTTCTGGCCGGTTTGCGCGCCTTTCACGATGCCAAACGGCTCTTTCTATTTATCTCGCTCACCGGCGTTGTCTGGCTCGCCGATGCCTGGACGGTGATCTTTGTTATGCGCGCACTCGGCTTATCCGCGACGCTCACGATTGCT
>DATBGM010000201.1:0-17282 GCA_036557945.1 Bryobacteraceae bacterium
AAGTAAACGGTGTTGATGTGGGAACGAAAGAAAGCGAAGTGAAGCTGGCGGGAAGCGCAACGGTGCACGCGCGCGTGAAGGTATCCGGTTATCTTTCTTCCGAGCGCGGCGCGGAAGGAGAACCGGCGTGGATGACCCCTCTCGGCAATCGCGGGAATAGCCATCCCGAGAAGGCGGTAACCATTCACGATCGCCCGCTCGACAAAGAGCCCTACTGGCACATCGAGCGGGCCCGCATCGGAAATACGCGCCAGGTGCCGGTCGAGCTGGTGATGAACGGGAAGCCGGTTGCGCGCAAAAATGTGACAGCGGATGGCAGCGTGCAGGATGTCGCCTTCGATGTGCCGGTCGAGCAAAGCAGTTGGCTGGCCGTACGGGTTCTAGGCTCGTCGCACACGAATCCGATCTTCGTAGTCGTGAACGCGAAACCGGTTCGCGCTTCAAGGCAGAGCGCGGAATGGTGCCTGGCTGCTGTCAATCAGTGCTGGAGCCAGAAGGTTTCCAAAATCTCGCAGCGCGAACTACCCGATGCAAAAGCAGCCTATGATCATGCGCGTGAAGTGTACACCAGGTTGATTGCCGAGTCCAAGCCGTGATGCGACGAATTCAGATCTCAAGACAGTGTGACCGGGGGGCTTTGGATGAATACAGCAGAGTACCTTCGGCAACCATTACGGCTCCGCGATCGCATTGTCTTACACTTTTAACCAACTTGGATCCCACAAAAAGCATGGCGAAAAGCGCACCAACTGGCCAGCTACCCGGCTCCGGCACGGCAGTTCCGGGCACATTGTTGATATAAATCGTCGAGCCAATACCCGATCCAGCCCCGAACGTCAGCGTGTCTTTAAAGTCCAACAAGGTCGCGCCGGCGGTGTAGGAACCCGGTTGGTTGATTGCGGAATCAGAAAAATTTCCGGGAGGAAAGAACGGGCCTAATATACGCGCTGCCGTGCCGGCTGTGAGGGCTTGACCTTGCGCGCTACTTGCATTTGCCAGGGGACCGCCGAAAGTTCCGCTGATCCATTCCCGGACGTTGTTGTTTGAACCGGCAGCAGGACTTTGGAAAAGCTGCAAGAAGTCCACTACCATCGTATCTGTCCCCGAGGCCGTGTTACTGTTATTTCCCAAATAGGAGACGGTAACCTGCGCAGCATTGATCTCCCAGGTACCTCCGGACGCGGGGTTTACATTGTTGATTGCGCTTAACGTTCCCGTCATCTGATAGCGATCGGAATTGGCGAACGTATAAACGAAACGAAACGGGTTACTGTTGGAGCCGCCGTATGCCAGGACGTCCGGATTCCCGCAGGTTCCCGCCACACACGTTCCGTTCACCTCGATCGTACCTGCGACAACAGGAACTGCAACAGCTCCCAACACGGCGATCAGCCGATTTGCCAGTTTGAAATTCATGAGCATCCCTCCGCAAAGAGGGGCCGAAGAGCGTAAGGAGAGATGCGTCGGTCGAGTACCTGCGGTACTAGCCAAACGTCGCCGGAGCGAGTGTCTAGTAGCAAAACACGGGCGACTGCACGCCCGGCTCTGCCACGAACAATCGGGTGAACAGCGTCCGTCCGTCCAGCGCTTCATAACCCGCACGCCGCACCAGTTCCGGATGGTTGTTGTGCTCGCTCAAGTGCCCTAATATCACTGTGGAAACGCGGCTGTCGAGGCCGTTGCGAATGAAATGGGCTGTCACTTCATTCGAAAGATGCCCGCGCCGGCTCATCACGCGCTGCTTGACAGACCAGGGATACGGCCCCACGCGCAGCATCTCCACATCGTGATTCGATTCGAGCAGGACCACGTCGCTATCGCGGAAATGCACGCGCAGCGAATCCGGAATATATCCGAGATCGGTCGCAATTGCTACTTTGATTCCGTGTGCGCGCACGGTGAACCCCACCGGATCGACCGCATCGTGCGGAATCGTGAAGCTCGCGATATCGAAATCGCCGACTGTGAACCCGCGGCCCGCCTGAAAGGTCTCGACCGCTGGCGCGCATTCGCCCCAATCGAGATAGAGCGCGGTGCGCTCGGTCACGTAAACAGGTAACCGGCTCGCAAATAATCGTGCCAGCGCCGCCAGTCCACAGGTATGATCGGAGTGCTCGTGCGTCACCAGGACGGCATCGAGCCGCGTGAGATCTTCCCCGATGGCAGCCAGCCGCTTTGTCAGTTCGCGCCGTCCGATCCCGGCATCGATCAGGATGCGCGTTCGTTCTGTCGCGAGAAACGCTGCGTTACCCGAGCTGCTCGACGCCAGAATACAGATCTTAACGATGCCGACCGCCCCCTTGTCTAACACTACGTTATACCAAAAAACAATTTTGTCCCAGCTTGTTTTTTAGTCAACGGCCGAGCCGATGAGTTCGCACCACCGCAAGCATTTTTGGCATGCGAAATGCTCCGTGAATCAGGGCGGAGGACTCTGTGCGTTCGTATTTTGTGTGTGCGGCCTTACTCGCCGGGGCTTCGGTCCTGCCGGCGACCCAGGCGCCGGCCAGCCCCACCTTTAACCGTGACATTGCGCCAATTCTGCAGCAGAATTGCCAGGGTTGCCACCGGCCCGGCGAAGCAGGACCGATGCCGCTGCTCACCTATCGACAGGTGCGCCCGTACGCCGCGGCTATCAAGGAAGCGGTCGCGCTGCGCAAGATGCCGCCGTGGTTCGCCGATCCGCACTTCGGCAAGTTCTCCAACGATCGTTCTCTTCCGCAGCGCGATATCGATACCATCATTGCCTGGGTAAGAAACGGCGCTCCGGAAGGAGATGGGCGGGATCTGCCCAAACCGGCCGCTTTTGTGGATGGCTGGAACATACGCCAGCCGGATGTCGTTCTCGAAATGCCCGCCCCGTTTCACGTCCCGGCAAAGGGAACTCTGGAATATCAGTACATTCTCATCCCGCTGCATTTCCGGCAGGATACGTGGGTACAGATGGCCGAAGTACGGCCCGGAGACCGCACCGTCGTCCACCACGTAATCGCCTGGGTCCGGCCGCCTGGCTCGAAGTGGATGGAAGGCATCCGCGAAGGCGTGCCCTTTGTGCCCGAAGATCACGGTGCGGAATCGAAGAAGCGGGATGCGGATTTTCTGGTGGGGTACGCGCCCGGCATGCCTCCCGCTGTGCTTCCTGAGGGCCGCGCTAAGCTCATCCGCGCAGGCTCGGACATCATCTTCGAGATGCATTATACGGCGACGGGCAAAGCGGCGACTGACCGCAGCAGGATCGGGCTCGCCTTCGCCCAAAAGCCTGTCCGCGAGCGCATCGTGACACTGGCCGCCTCGAAGGACGACTTCGCCATTCCGCCCGGCGCGGCCGATTACCAGGTAGATGCCGAGATCGAATTCGCAAAAGATACACGCATTATCGACTTGATGCCGCACATGCATCTGCGCGGCAAGAATTTCGAGTTCAAGGCGCTTTATCCGACCGGCGAATCGCAGACTCTGCTGCGCGTCCCGCATTACAGCTTCTCCTGGCAGCTTGTGTACTATTCGGCTTCCGATATCCGCATCCCGAAGGGCACCCGGCTGCACTGCACGGCGCACTTCGACAACTCGGCCAATAACCCCTGGAATCCGGACCCAAGCAAGGAGGTTCGTTGGGGCGAGCAGAGCTGGGACGAGATGATGATCGGCTTTTTCGATGTCGCTATCCCGAAGGATATGGACGTGAGAGAGCTGTTTCCAGCAAAGCCGGAGACGAAAACGGCGGCCGCAGTCACGGAGCGGACGGGCCGCTAGGACCCCGGCTCTCTACAATAAAGTTGATGAAAGCGCGCGTCTACGTCTCGATGAAACCGTCGGTGCTCGACCCTCAGGGCCAGACGATCTGCCATGCCCTGCAGGGGCTGGGCCATAAGGAAATCGCCTCGGTGCGCCAGGGTAAATACTTCGAAATCGGCTTGGCGCAGGATATTTCGCGCGATTCCGCTACCCGATTGCTCGATTCCGTCGCCCGTGACGTTCTCTCCAACCCTGTCATCGAGGAATACCGCGTCGACCTGCTCGACTAGCCGCGAGATTCCTGTCGCAGGCTACCAGTTCGATCGGCCCCAGGCGATCAGGTTGTACAATCCCTGCCCGCCAGCAAACACGTTGTCCTGATGCGAAGAAACCGGAAATACATATTCGGTCTCCTCGCCGCTCACGATGCCGATAATGCGCGGGTCGTCGCCCCACCACGCAAAAATCGGCCCGCCCGAATTTCCGCCCGTCACATCCGCTGTTTCCGATTCCAGTTCCTGGCCGTCGTTTGAATCCCCATCATCGTCGTTAATCGAGATACTGCCCTGCCACATCGGCCCGGCGCCGGAGGGATAGCCCACCACGGTCCAGATATTCAGATCCTGCCAGTCGTCCGAATAGCTGTTATAGCCCATGTATCCGATCATGTCGCCCAACGGCTGGTCCAGTTTCAAAATCGCCCAATCGTAACCGGCAACGTGCTGATTTGTGTTGTACCCTCTTGCCTCGAGCGCATATGAATACACATTCGCTCCGTATAGCGAGCCCTGCGCCAGGTAATCGTCGGGCACAAACTTCATCCAGCCGCCGTCCCAAGGCACCAGGTGTCCGGCTGTCGCAACCATATTTCTCCCCACCAGAACTCCGCTTCCCGAACCTCCTCCGGCACTTGACGCGATGCTGCCGATACAGCCCCAGGGGTAACTCGTGTCCCGGTATAGTCTGCGGTCATCGGGTCCGAACACCCAGAGTGGCCGCACCGATCGACCGTTGCGCCGCCGCATCATGGGGTGCCCGTGCTGGGAAAGTCCCCGCGGAAAATAAAACATGTCGATCCATTCCGGTCGATGACCCGAATAGCCGACTGCCTCATCCATGCCGCTGCGATATACGTCGGGTTCTGCGCGAACTGCCTTCAAGAGCGGCACGACCGTCCTCTGCTCCTCCTGCAGCGTGATATCGATGCGCCACTTGGCTGTATGACCTCCGGCATCGTCGGTCTTCGTGACCGCCACGTTCGGTCTGCGCTCGCCGCCTGCCACCAGCAGCGTACTGCGTCGCTGCATCTCGAGCAATTCCGCAGGCATCACGCCGGTCCCCAGGTGCGGCCTGCGCTCGGCCAGTTCTTCCAGGCGCGCCGGCCGGCGCCGCTCGCCGATAAAGCGCGTCAGCCCGGCCCTTGCAACTCCCATCTCGTTCCTTACTGTTCAAACACTACAAACGGAACCGTTGCCCGAAACTCTGCAAAAGCCTGGCTCGCCGGCCCGATACTGGAATACGAGTCGCACGAACACATCGCAAACAGCCATACCTGATACCAGTTGGCGGCCTTTGCCGGAAAGTATGTGACGAACGAGAAGGACAGGTCGACTTCGGAGCCGTCGCCGTTGGAGCCGTGTACCTCGTTCCAGCCCGTTCCGTCGCTCCATTGCACATCGGGTGACGCTGTCTTCGATACCCAGTCCTGTTCGCTGTTGCCCCATACCCAGAGATTCACGGAGCCGTCATTGTGCGCCGTTCCGCCCACAAACGATGCATCACCCCACCTGTACGCCGCGTCGACCAGCGCCGAAAAACGGCTTGAGGGGTTATCTATCGTTGAGAATACCCACACCGCAATACCTGCCGACACGCCGCCTGCATCGCCGTAAACTTCGATGTTCCAGTGAAGATTGCCGTTGAGGTCGGCCTGTGCAGACGAGGAACTCGATGGCGGCAGCGGTGACGCGTACTGCAGAATCTGATTGTAGGGCGGCCCCTTGACCGTGACGCTCGCGGGCACGCCGATGTAGGAATCGGCGGAGATACGCTTCTTCCGCTCCGCCAGTGGCTCACGCTTCGGCTTGTGTGCCAGCTCGCGCAGGATTGCATCCGCGCCGCGCTGCTCGAGTAGAGGCGCAGTCAGCGAGCGGCTCAAGTCCGCGAACCGAATCTCTCTTTCCCTTCGTTGTGTCTGTGTTTTGTGCCGGTTGTCGAGAAGCGCGCGCAGCCGCTCCCGGCCGAGGCCGTCCGCCGGCGGCTTGGCTCCCGCTAACGCCTCTCTTGCTTCCATCTGATCTCTGGCATTCATTGGTCGTCACCTCGGAGGTCCGGTAATGTGTAACGTTGCGGTTCGCGTCACGCGTCTGCCGATGGCCGTGATCACGACTGTCGGCTGGGCATTGGAAGCCGTCGTGCCGCCCAGAAAGCTCCCGCTGCTCTGTCCGGTCAGGAGCTGCGTGGCCGCCGGCGCCGGCGCCCCGGCCGGGTCGCTGCTCGTTAACAGGATCAAAAATGTCGGGTCGATCACGGGCCCGGTAAGCGTCACCTCGAAGTCCCACTTGTCGCCCGCATTGATGGTCGCCTCTGGCCCGAAAACGCCGAATCCGTCCGGCTTTACCAGGATCGAGTCCAGATCCGGTTCCAGATCCTTCAGCAGCACGTTGGCCTGGTAGGCAATGCGGCTCAGGATGGTGTCGGGGCCCTGCGTAGCCGCATCGATAATGACATAAAGATCGTTTTCCGGCAATCCGTTGCCATCGAGCGTTCCACCGTCCGTAGGACCCTGGACCGTCCGCACCGCATCGGCTGCAAACACAGCATCGGCATCATCGCTGCCATGCACGCTGGCGAGAGCCGCCACGCTTGCCGAACCGACGAAATGCAGCGTGCCGGTCAGCGGGAAATTGAGCCGTACCCGCACTACCCCGCGGCTCAGGTCGCCATCGCCGTCGGCCGGTATCTCGCAAATCCCTGTGCCGGTAAAGATCATCAGGCGATTGGCGGTTTCGTTCGTTGCCGGAGTCGGAACCGTCTGCACGCCGTTTTCAATACCGACATCCAGCACTCGGGGTTCGGCCACCTGCGCCGCGTTCGTTGTATCCAGGTCTGAAAAGAAATCGGTGCTATGCATATCTCGTGGACCTATTTCGACAGCGTCAGCACGTGCGAGTGATACGCCAGGCGGTTGATGATCGAGCTTTCCTCGCTAGCCCCTGCGGTCGCCCGCTCCGTGTTGATATCCGATAAGAACCATAAATCGCGGTCCAGCTCGTTCCCGTCCTCTACCGGCTGCATGAATTGCACCGCCGTGTTGTCGACCGCCGCGCCGAAGGAGTCATTGGTCGTCAGCCCGACATTGCCAAAGGCGCCGAACGCTGCTGAGCCGAGAAATTGCGCGTCATCCATCGCCGGCCCGTGCAGGCGCAGAAAGACCGTTCGGGGGGTATCGTCGCCGGCTGTTTCGGCGTATTCGTTCGCTTCGTTGCTGAGGTCTTCGCCCGGCGAGTCGCCGTCCTGACCGAAACGAATCACGCCGGCAAACAGCAATACCGTGTTCGCACCCATAGTGACGGTCGGGACTAACTGCTGCGCATCGCGCACCGTAATCGTAAGTGCCGCCGGCCGCGCTACGTTGATATGCCGCGCGTCGCCCGTGTCGCGCACTAGCGGCGGATGCTGGAAATCTGCCATGCGGCCTCCTCCTGTTGCTCTATGAAGCAATACGCGATGGTAGATCGGAGCCGGCTCGCCACGCACCACCTGTGTAGGTAGGATCTAAAGATCCGCGTGGTCCGGCCGGAGTATCCTGTCGGGCTTTTCCGGCACGCGAGGTTCCTCCAATCCTTTTAGACTGGTAGTATCTCCTTTTTTTGCTTATGTGTGGAATTGTCGGATATATAGGCAGCCGTGAAGCGGTGCCGCTGATTGTAGACGGGCTGCGGCGCCTCGAATACCGCGGCTATGATTCGGCCGGTGTCGCGGTGCTCAATGGCTCCAATACGCTCGACGTGCGCCGCGCCTCGGGTAAACTGCGCAACCTGGAAGATGTCATCCGCCAGAGGCCGCTCTCCGGTTCCTATGGCATCGGCCATACGCGCTGGGCTACTCACGGCCGCCCCACCGAAGAGAACGCGCATCCGCACCGCGACTGCCACGGCAACATCGTCGTCGTGCACAACGGCATCGTAGAGAATTACCTTGCGCTGCGTAAGCAGTTAACTGCCGAAGGCCATCTCTTTAAGACCGAGACCGACACGGAAGTCATCGCGCATCTGGTCGAAAAGTATCTCGACGGCAATCTCGAAAATGCAGTCCGTCGCGCTTTGAAGGAGATCCATGGGGTCTTTGCCATCAGCGTCATCTCCAGCAGCGATCCGCAAAAGATCGTAGCCGCGCGTTCCGGTCCGCCCGTTGTCGTCGGTCTGGGCCAGCAGGAATTCTTTGTCGCCTCCGATGTGCCCGCCATCCTGAGTCATACCCGCGACATGTTTTTCCTGAACGATGGCGATGTCGCCGTGCTTACCCCGCAAGGTGTTGCGCTCACCGATTTCGACGGGAAAGCGGTTCGCCGCCAGCTTTCTCATATTCTGTGGGATCCGGTAATGGCCGAAAAGGGCGGCTACAAGCATTTCATGCTTAAGGAGATCTTTGAGCAGCCGCGCGCCATCAAAGACACGCTCCTTGGGCGCATCGGTCTCGAAAGCGGTCGTGTATTTCTCGATGAAGTCGATATCCCGGAAGCCGAATTCCGCCAGTTCCGGCAGGTCAAAATTGTCGCCTGCGGCACTAGCTGGCATGCCGGCCTAACCGGCAAATTCATCATCGAGCGGCTGGCGCGCATTCCGGTCGAAGTCGATTACGGCAGCGAGTTCCGTTACCGCGATCCGATCATTCCGCCCGACACGCTCACGGTCGTCATCTCGCAGTCGGGTGAAACGGCCGATACGCTCGCCGCGCAGCGCGAAGCCAAGAGCAAAGGTTCAAAAACGCTCGCTATCTGCAACGTGGTCGGCTCGATGATCACGCGCGAAGCCGCCGGAACCCTGCTCACGCATGCCGGCCCTGAGATCGGCGTCGCCTCCACCAAAGCCTTTACGTCGCAGATTACCGCGCTGCTCGTTCTCGGCATGTATCTTGGCCAGGTGCGCGGCACCCTTAGCCCGGAAGCCTCGAGCAAACTGGTGGAAGAGCTGGTCCATCTACCCTCGAAGCTCGAACACATCCTGGCGCAGAACGACAAGTATGACGAGCTGGTCAAAGATTTATTCCGTGCCCAGGACTTTCTTTATCTCGGCCGCGGCATTCATTTCCCCATCGCGCTCGAAGGCGCGCTCAAGCTGAAAGAGATCTCCTATATTCACGCCGAAGGCTATCCGGCCGGCGAAATGAAGCACGGTCCGAACGCCTTGATCGATGAAAATCTTCCGGTCGTCGTGCTCGCCACACGCGACCCCGAATCGGAAGAGAGCCAGGTCCACTACGAAAAGACGCTTTCGAATATTCAGGAGGTGAAGGCGCGCAGCGGACGCGTTGTCGCCATCGCCTGCGAGGGTGATGAGGAAGTCGCCAAGATGGCCGACCACCTGATTACGATCCCAGTTACGCGCGAACTGCTGCTGCCGCTGCTCGAGATGATCCCGCTGCAGCTTCTGGCCTATCACATCGCTGTCCGCCGCGGCTGCGATGTCGATCAGCCGCGCAACTTGGCCAAGAGCGTCACCGTCGAGTAAGCCTATCTTGCCGCTGTGGCTTGCGGCGCGGCGGCGTGTCCCAGTTGCTGCAGAACCGATAGCTGGTCGTAGTAGGCGTCCACGGAGACGACCTTGCCCTTGTCGTTTAACCGGATGATCTCGCAAAACGCGAAACTGGCCGGCTTGCCGCTTGCAGCAAGCGGTCCGAAGGAGCCATCGTTGGTTCCCTGCCCGGTAAACTGAGCCACCACGGTGTCGCCCGCGTCAATGTACGCGGGTTCTGTGATTTCCGCGTTCGAGAATGCTCCGATCCAGCTCTCTGCGTACTGGCGGTATTCCTTCTTCCCGCGAAAGGTGAGCCCGCGCGCCCGGTCATGGTAGACCACATCGTCCGCCATGGCGTTCAAAAGCCCATCGAAATCGCGCTTGTTAAATGCCTGGTGCGCCGCTTTGCAGATTTCTACGGTTTTGGCACTCATAATCCCTCGCTGTTCTGGATGATCCGGTCCAGCTAGTATATGCCCGTTCCGGGCGGAGCGGACGAGTCGGCTGAACGCACAGCCAGTTCGACTCGATCGGGCAATCCGGCCAAAAGCGTTTCGCGCGGATGATCCGTTCGACCCCGCCGACCGTTCTAAGCGTCTCAGCCGCTAAATATCCGAGCGCCAGTTGGCGCGCGCGCGCCTGCAATCCTCGCACGGGCAAATCCGGCGCAGATGCTCGAACGAATAAATTCCCGAGCTGTGCCCGTCGTTCCAGTAAATGCGCACCGCATATTGCCCGACCGGTTCGACCGAATTCATCTTCAGCGCGGGTTTAAACATCGGGAACAGCTCCGGTTTGGAATAACTCGAGCGCTGCGGTTCCGTGCCATGCGCGCCCGTGCAGGTTGCGCAGGGACATTCGTCGCGCAGATAGGCCAGAGAATAATCGCTATGATGTCCGTCGCGCCAGTCGATTTTAATGCCGGCCGATTTCGAGATGGCGATATGTTCCGGATCAGCCGCGGCGGATAAGGTTTCCATTTCCTGCATGACTTACGTGATGTTCTGCATACGCTCGATATCGCGCACGCCCGGAATGCGCCGGAACGCGCTGATCACACGCTCCAATTGTTTTTTGTCTCTTACGTCAATGGTAATGTCGACAATCGCGCTGTTATCCGAGCGCTTCTCGTCGCCGCGCGCCTCGAGCGTGCGAATGTTACTCTTTTCGGCGTCAAGAATGGAAGTAAGCTGGTGCAATATGCCAGGCCTGTCGTCGGTGTAAATAACCACCTTGACCGGCAGCGGATCGCTGACGCTGCGAGCCCATTCGACTTCGATTCTCCTCTCCGGTTCATAGAGGAGTTTCTGCACATTCGGGCATTGCGCAGAGTGAACGGCGATGCCTTTACCGCGCGTAATGTAACCGACGATCTGTTCCCCGCGCACTGCATTACAGCACTTGGCACGATAGACCAGCACATCGTCAGCGCCCTTCACGTGAATGGCCAGGTCGCCGTTGGCGAGCGCCGCGTCCGTCTGCAACTGCGGAATGCGCGGAGGCAAGGGCAGCGGAGCGGGCTCCGGAGCCTGTGCGCTCGTCTCGGGGAGAGCCTTTTGCAGCACCTGCCGCGCCGAGAAACGGCCGAATCCGAGGGCGGCGTACAGATCGTCGGGTTTGCTGACTCCATACTCCGACGCAACCGAAGCCAGATCGCTGTGCGAAAGCCGCGCCAGGTTTACGCCCATGCGGCGGGCCTCCTTTTCCAGCGATTTCTGCCCGATCTCTACCGCCTTGGCGCGTTCGGCCGCGTTGATCAGATGGCGAATCTTGTTGCGCGCGCGCGATGTTTTTACCACCGCCAGCCAGTCGCGGCTCGGCTGATGTCCCGGTTGCGTGAGAATCTCGACCACATCGCCGTTGCGTAGCGTCGATTTAAGCGGCCGGATCACGCCGTTGACGCGCGCGCCGGTGCAGGTATTGCCTACATCGCTGTGGATCGCATACGCGAAATCAATGGGCGTTGCGTCGCGCGGCAGCACGATCACGCGTCCGCGCGGGGTAAACGTATATACCTCCTCGCCGTAGAGATCCATCTTCACGGACGATAAAAAATCGCCCGAATCGCTCATTTCGCGCTGCCACTCCACTAATTGCCGCAGCCACGCGATGCGCTGGTCTTCGAGGCCGGGTCCTTTGCTGCCTTCCTTGTATTTCCAGTGCGCTGCGATGCCCTCTTCGGCAATCCGGTGCATCTCTTCGGTACGGATTTGCACTTCAAACGTAACTCCGCCCGGTCCGATCACCGACGTATGCAGCGACTGATAGAGGTTCGGCCTCGGCATGGCGATGAAATCTTTGATGCGTCCGGGGACCGGATGCCATTCATTGTGAATGACGCCGAGCGCTGCGTAACAGTTCTTTACCGAATCGGTAATGATGCGGATCGCAACAATGTCATAGACCTGATCGAGCGTGATCTTCTGCCGCTTAAGTTTCAGGTAAACCGAATAGGCGCGCTTCACCCGGCCTTCTACGCGCGCCGGAATATTCTCACGTGTCAGACGCTGCTCGATTTCCGTTTGCACCTGCCGCAGCCAGTTCTCGTATTCCTGGCGCCTGGAATCGATCTCGCGAATCAGCTCCGCTGCCGCCTCGGGATGCAGCGTCTGGAACGAAAGATCCTCCAGTTCGCCGCGGATCTTACCCATGCCGAGCCGGTGTGCGATCGGAGCGTAGATATCGATCGTCTCCTGCGCAATGCTCTCCTGGCGCTCCCGCGGAAGCGAGGCGATTGTGCGCAGGTTATGCAGACGGTCAGCCAGTTTCACGATGATGACCCGAATATCGGTCGTCATCGCGAGCAACATTTTACGCAGGCTCTCGGCCTGGCGATCCTCCCGGTTGGCAAAGCTGATCTTGGTCAGTTTGGTCACGCCGTTGACGCAGCGCGCGACATCTTCGCCGAAATTCTCACGAACCTGATCGAGCGTCACCCTGGTGTCTTCCAGAACGTCATGCAGCAGTCCGGTCTGAAGACTCACCAGGTCCATCTGCATGTCGGCAAGAATGTGCGCGACCGCCAGCGGATGGGTAATATACGGTTCTCCCGACTTGCGCTGTTGATCCTTGTGCGCTTCAAACGCAAACCGGTAGGCACGATCGAGCGCTGTTAAGTCGTCTTTCGGACGTAGCCCGCGCACTTTTTCTTCCAGGCTGCGAAACAACTCTTCGGCCTGGGGCACGTCCAAAACCAGGGCAGACATTCTATATAGCTAACTACTAGGTTAGACGAAGCGGCCGGTCAACGTGCTTTCTCCGTTTGATCCCCGGGCAGCACAAGCCGCAGTTGCGTCCTGCTCTGTTGCTTTTCCTGGGCGCTCAAGCGCGCCGCGAGCGTTCTCTCCTGCGCCGCTTTCTCGCTTTCATGCATGCGCGCGTAGACGACCGAAAGCTTATAGTGGGCGGGCGCGAGTTTCGGATCGAGCTTTACAGCCTTTTCGAGCAGCTCGCGAGCCTTTGGCAGATCGCCGCTCCTCGTCATGATTTCGCCCAGGGTCATGTTTGCTTTGGCGTGATTCGGATTCTGCCGGAGCACGGTTTCGAGCAAGGAGTGGGCCTTCTCGATATGCGAGTCGTCGAACTCCAGTTGCGCCAGCTCGTATCGGGCATCCGCCTGTGCCGGGTCGAGCGCGAGGCAATGCTCGAGCTGCTGCCGCGCATCCGCCACCCGCCCGAGCTTCAGATCGAGCCATCCCAGGGCATAGTAGGTGGCCGCAAAATTTGGATGTCGCGCGGAATATTCACGGAAAAGATCGAATGCGCGTTGCCAGTTCTGCACCGAGATGTTTGCGCGCGCGAGCAGATAGAGTGCATTTGAATTGTTCGGATCGAGCTCCCGCGCTTGTTCCAGCGCCTTGATGGCATCGGGCCCGAGATCACGCCGGATACACAGATCGGCGAAATGCAGCAGTGTCGGAACATCCTTGGGGGCAAGCGTCCGCGCGCGGATCAGATACGAAAGCGCCTTTTCCTCGAGTCCGTCTCGCTCGGCTGCGCTGGCCGCTCCATTCAATGCGATGATGCTTTCCGGTGCAATCTTCAGCGCGCGTTCAAAACTCACTTCCGCTGCCGCGGGATTGGCCGCCAGTTCCGCCCTGCCGCGTTCTTCCCAATACTGTTGGACATTGCCAAGCGACGGTTCGAGCGCCTTCAACTCGCGTAGCGCCGCTTCGGCTTCTCCGGTTCGCAGCTTCGACGCCGCCAGGCTGAAGCGCACGCCTGGGTTTTCGCTTCCAAGTTGCACCGCTCGCGCCAGGCGCTTCTTTGCCGCCACATACTTTTCCTCCCGAAAAAACAGCAGCCCGGAATTTTCATTCAGCGAAACCGAATCCGGCGTAAGACTCAGTCCGCGGTCGAACGACTGTTCCGCCTCGCGCGCTTTCCCGAGTTCCGTATCGGCAATACCAAGTAAATTCCAGAGTTCGGCATTGTCCGCATCGCGCCTTGTGGCCTCTTCGAGCAAACTGGCCGCTTTTGCATACTTACCCGCCTGGATATCTTGCAACGCCTGCTCCGCTTGCGCTGGATCATTCGCAAGAGCGGCTCGCAAGGTAACAATCATGGCAAAAAAGCAGCCAGGAAAGCGCATAACACTAATGCATTACTCGCAAAGTTGCTAGTGATCTGCAGAATTGCATCGATCTCCGCCTTTGGATTGAGTAATAGCGAGTAACAGAGTTATAATTCTCGCATTAGTCTTCGCAGTTATCCGTTCTCGAATTGATTTGGGGGTGTTCGTTTGCTGCTATCTCGCGTTGTACTCGGCGCTGCTTTTTGCCTGTCGTTAATGGTTCCGCTCGATTTGCTTGCGCAAACGAACGCGGGGATCTTGTCCGGCACCGTGGTTGACCAGACTGGCGCCACCATACCCGGAGCGAAAGTCACCGCAAAAAATCCCGCGACGGGAAGCACCTTTGATACGGTTTCCGGCGCGGACGGAGGTTTTCGCTTCCCCTCTGTAGCCATCGGCAAGTACGATGTAACAGCTTCGGCGACGGGCTTCGAGACCGTGACGCAATCAAATGTAACCGTCACGATCAGCCAGACGACCGCGATCACCATCACTCTGAATATCGGTAAAGCCGAGCAGACCGTGACGGTACAGGCCGATGTGACAAGCATCGAGACGCAGAGCTCGGAGGTCGGTACGGCCATCACTTCGAAGCAGGTGGTTGAACTGCCGCTTGCTCTGGGCGGCGTCGGCGCCATGCGTTCGCCCGAAGCATTCGTGTTTTTGGCGCCCGGCACCGCCGGGCCCGGCACGGCCAACAGCAACAATGGCATTTTCATTTCCAAGATCGGCGGCGGCCAGAACTTCGGTAATGAAGTGCTGCTCGACGGATCGAGCATTCTGCGTACCGAGAATGGTTCGTCATTTGACGAAGCTGCGCCGTCGGTAGAAGCCATTGCGGAATTCCGCGTTCTCACGTCGACCATTCCGGCCACCTACGGCCGCACTACCGGCGGTATCGAGACGTTTACCACCAAGTCCGGCACGAATCAGTTTCACGGCACCGCCTATGACATTCTGCAAAACGAGGCTCTCAATTCGAATAGCTGGTTTAACAATGGTTACGCGGCTAGTTGTACGCCGCAGCCCGACTGCCGCTCCCAATACGCCCGGCCGATCGATAAGAAGAATGACTATGGCGTGAATCTTGGCGGACCCGTCTGGATTCCCAAGCTCTACAACGGCAAGAACCGAACATTTTTCTTCTTCAATTGGGAGCAGTACAAACAGAACATTGGCGGCACAAACACCAGCATCGTGCCCACTGCGGCGCAGCGCAACGGCGATTTCTCAAGCATTCTGACAAACCAGGTCGTCGGCTCCAATCCTTGCACCGGCCAGCCCATTTATCAGGGACAGATCTTCGATCCCACCACGACGCGCACAATCAACGGAGTAACTTGCCGCGATCCTTTCCCGAATAATAAAATCCCGGCATCCATGCTTTCGACAGTGTCGCAGAATATGCTGTCGTATCTGCCGCTGCCGAATATCCCGGCCCTTGCAAACGGCAATAACTTCGCGCTTTCGAGTAGCACGCCGCTCTACAACACCACTTACACCATCCGCATCGATCAATCCATCTCGGATAAAAACAAGATCTTTGCGATGTATGACAGCCGTGACAACGAACGTTACACTTCGGGAACTCTGATTCTCCCGCCCCCTGTTGATCCGAATGGATGGCGGCAAAGCTTTGTTACACATTACGCGCGGGCCGGTTGGGATTACATCATCAGCCCCACAGTCCTGAATCACCTGGTTGTTGGTTACAACCGAACGAATAGCCTGAACCTTACAACAGGCGCCATCCAAGCCCGTCAAGGCAATTTCAGTTGGCCCGCCAAACTTGGCATTGCTGGTATCAATGGCACACAATTTCCGATCGTCAACATCGGCGAAGGAGTGCCTGCGCTCAGCCGCGGCAATAACGACGATAATCTCGATAACGGTGAGCGCTTCAACGATACTCTGAGCTGGGTCAAAGGAAAACACAACCTGACCTTCGGTTTCGACTTCCGCAACCAGCTTTACGGAGCTTACGCTTCCACCATCGACAGCGGCGTATACAACTTCAGCCGCAATCAAACTGCCGGTATTCAGAATTTGAGCCAGAGCGGGAATAGTGTCGCGAGTTTCATGCTGGGCGGGCTGAATAACATGAATGCCACGCAACAGGCTCACGCGCCGCGCTGGACTTCGCAGTACTACGCCGCATTCATTCAGGATGACTGGAAAGTCAGCAATCACCTGACACTTAACTTAGGCCTTCGTTACGACGTCGACGTTCCCCGTGTCGAGAGTTACGATAATACGTCGAACTTCGACCCGAACGCGCCGAATCCGTCCGCCAATAACCATCCGGGAGCAATGGTCTTCGCCAATACCTGCGGCAACTGCAACCGCCGCTGGGCCGACACGAAATTCCATGACGTCGGCCCGCGCATCGGCTTCGCTTACAATCCGGGCGGCGGAAAAACGGTTTTCCGTGGCGGCTACGGAATCATTTACTCGCCGCTCCAATACACGGATTTTGGCGGTTCTCAAGTACAGGGCTTTTCCTCCACGCCAGTGTTCCCTAGCCCGGACGGCTTCGGGCCTGCTTTTGACTGGGATCAGGGCGTGCCCGCCTATCCTCACGCGCCGCTTACTGATCCGTCTATCGTGAACAAAGGGAATCCGAACTATATTCAGCCTCGTTTCGGACAGCCCGGAATTATTCAAAGCTGGAGTTTCCAGGTCCAGCGCCAGCTCTCGAAAGATACGGTCGCCACGCTCGGTTACGCCGGTCAACGCGCTCAGAACCTGCGCTCCGCGGTTATGAATGTCAACAACATTCCTTTGAGCGCGCTCAGTCTCGGCTCAGCACTGAAGCAACCGTTTGTCGGCAATACGCTCGGTATCGCCGCGCCCTATGCGAACTTTGTCAAGGACTGGGGCAACGGCGTTAACGTGCAACAGGCGCTACGTCCGTTCCCGCAGTACGGCTTTATCTACACCGACGTTTTGCAGAACATCGGGCAATCCACTTACAATTCGCTGCAGGCCAGTGTTGAGCGCCGCTTCAGCGCCGGCTTGCAGTTACAAGCTTCTTTTACCTGGTCCAAAACAATAACCGATGCGGATAGCATTCTCCCGGGCATCAACGGCGGAATCACCCAGATTCAGAATCCCGGTAATCTGCAAAACGAGAAAGCACTGAGCAGCCAGGATGTTCCTTATATGTTTTCGGCTGCTCCGCTCTGGGAATTGCCGTTTGGAAAGGGCAAGCCGTGGTTCAAGAGCGGTATTGGAAA
>DATBGM010000202.1:0-5312 GCA_036557945.1 Bryobacteraceae bacterium
AGGCGTTATCACACCGACTATCGCGGCTGGTAAAGGGTGGGGGAAATTCGACCTTCAGAGCACTTTGGGCATTAGCATGCCAACCAGCCACATAAACACGATTGGGCACGCAATCGTGCTCAACACAGCTTTCCAGTATCACGTGCTGTCAAAGCTGTGGCCGGAAGTTGAGATTAATTCAACCTTCTGGAACGACGGAACGCAGGATAGCAAGAAACAGACATTCATTACGCCAGGATTGATACTCGGACGGTTCAAGCTACATGGCCGACTGGCTATGACTTTGGGTGCAGGTTTCCAGATCGCAGCTACTCACTATCACAACTACAACCATGCGGGCGTTTTCACGATCAGGTTCCCGTTCTAAAAAGCACTCGGCTGACTACTCCGGTTATTTCTTACGTTTGACCCTTTTCTTCTTCTTGGTCGCTGGATTGGCTCCTGGCCGCGGCATATCCTTCGTCGGCTTCACTTTGAAAAGAGCGCGAATCGCTTCTTCTTCCTTCAGCGGGATGTGAACATTGTTGCCGGGACGTGGCACGTGTCCAGTATCTGATCGCGGTCAAGTATTTTTCCGTTTTGGGGACAAAAAAATTCCCGACTGATCAGGCCCGGTGATTTGCAGCGGGAATGGCAAAGCTGAAAGCCGAGCGCGTATGCCTATTCCGCCACTCCGGCGTAAAAAGGGGCGAATCGGTAGGCCGCAGCCTCGTTATGATCCGCGCCCAACAGGTTTGGCTGGGATAATATCCATCCCCACGTTGTGTTCGGATAACTTCCTGATACTCCGACTGCATCACGCTTAGAGTCGCTGATACATTCGAGCGAAAGTTCGCCGAGCTCGACTTTGCACCTCCAACAATGGGAAAACAAACGAATGCATACAATGCTGGTTGCTCATCTTTGTAATTCGGTTGGCTCATCTCTCATCCAGCAGCTTCACGATGTCTTTCGCGCTGCGGAGTTCCTTTGGCTCTTTTGAAAAACTGCTTCGCGCACCTTGGTTCTTTGAGCATCAGCCGCTTGCCTTCCGTAGCCTTGATGCACTTCATAGTGCGCTCAACATCTGAGATTTTGCGCGTGTTGTAAACGAAATCGCGCTCAGCGCAGTAGGAGCCGAGATATTTTCTGCTCATGTGGTGATGACTGCCGTAATTCGCACGCTTCAGAAGTGCAAAGAATGACTCGACCCTGTTGGTTGTGACCTTTAAATCAGCTTCACGGCGCACATACCCTTTTAGACTTGTTATTGATCGTGTGATGATTCGGAAAGTCCGGCTTCATGCAGTAATACACTGGGAACTCGTCCGTAACCACACGCGATTCCGGATCGATGTGCTGGCGCATGATCGATCCGATGTTTTTCACCGTAGCTCGTTCAATCGGAAATGAGCGGACGTTTCCACCGCATTCGATCAAAGCGAGAACCAGTCTTCTTGGAGTCTGGCCCCGGCATTCCGCGCTTACCTTTTTCGCGATCTTCAACGTAGGTCTCATCCACTTCAACTACGCCCTTCATCAGCAATTCAGTCATTGGGGATTGCGTCATCGCCCAACGAATCCTGTGACACATAAACCACGCAGTACGGTAGGAGCCAAGCTCCAAATTTCGCTGAAGCTGAAGAGCCGATCTGCCTTGTTTGGAAGAACACATCAGATGGATCGCCATCAGCCACTTGTGCAGCGGAATGTGACTGTCTTCGAAAATGGTTCCAATGGTGACGGTGAACTGCTTACGGCAAGCGTTGCATTGATAAAGTCCCTTGCGGCCATGAGTTTTGGCGTCTTCTTGGGCTTCTAGCTTGGTGGCTTCGTCAATGATGCCGCAATGCGGACAAACGGGACCGTCTTTCCAAAGAAACTTCTCCAAATATTCCCGCGCTGCATCTTCGTCTTGATACTGCTTCTGGAACAGCCCCGGCATACTTCAATCATGCGCTAAACAATTCGCTTTTTTACTATGCCGGCAACGCGGCCAGAGGAAAATAATGCGGTGGAACCGCAGCAGGGGGTTCGAACCAATATAGAATTGCTCAGTATGAACCGGTTGGCGTTTCGAGTCAAGGAAGAGACGGCACGTAAAAACGACAGGAAAGATGCACCGAAACGATGAAAGCGGCGCCGGCAATTACAGCAACACTCTTGATGGTCGTGGCGCTCGCGCAAAACGGCCGGTGCCAAACGGCAAGCCGGGATAGTGCCACCGGTTCAGCGCAAGTCCAGCGAATCGCGCAGCAGGTTCACAAAGCGATCGTTACGCTCCCGCAGTACGGCGTTTTTGACGACATCAATTTCGCTATTAAGGGCGATGACACGGTTATCCTGCGCGGCGAAGCCTCCCGGCCTGTTCTCAAATCCAGCGCCGAAAACGTGGTGAAAAAGATCGAAGGTGTGAAACAGGTCATCAATGAAATCGATGTGCTGCCCGTTTCGCCGAATGATGATCGCATTCGCGCACTCGCTTACGCACGCATTTACCGCCACCCGTGGCTGAGCCGCTACACGAATAACCGCAGTCCGCAGCCTTACTCGCCAACCCGCGCCGTCACCGGTATCACCAACGACCCGCCGGTCGGCTGGCACGCGATCCATATCATCGTAAAGAACGGAAACATCCGCCTGGCGGGAGTAGTCGATAGCGAATCTGATCTTGCGCTCGCCGAAATGCAGGCGCGGTCGGTCCCCGGTGCATTTGCCGTGGAAAACGATCTGATGGTAGCCAACGAAGGGAAGAAATAGCCGATTGCCTGGACAGAATGCGCGCTTCTATCATGTTGTAGATGTCTTCACGGAACGCGTCCTCGAAGGCAACGCGCTCGCCGTCTTTCCGCAAGGCACAGAGTTCGCCGATGATGTCATGCAGAAGATCGCCCGCGAGTTGAATCTCTCGGAAACGGTTTTCGTGCTCCCTTCGACACGCCCCGATTGCGCCGCCCGCCTTCGCATCTTCACGCCCTTCTACGAGCTCATGTTCGCCGGACATCCTACCGTAGGCACCAGCTTTGTGCTGCTTGCCGAAGGCATAGTGCCGCCGGGAACGGAACGTTTTTTACTTGAAGAAGGCGTCGGCCCTGTGCCCGTGCGCGTTGAATCCGGCGCGCGCCCCCTGATCTGGTTGACCACCCCGCCGATCGAGTACGGGCCGCTATTCGACCGCGACGCCGCGGCAGAGGCGCTCGGCCTTGCAGTCAACGAGCTGCTCGACATTCCTCCGCAGCTCGTCAGCGCAGGCAACCCGTTCATCTTTGTTGCATTACGAAATCGCGAGGCCGTGGATCGCGCCGCGCTCGATAAAACCGGTATGCGTAAATTCAATACGCAACATCTCGCCGCATCGGGCGTATTCGTGTTCGCGCCAACAACGGAGGGCGCCTACTCACGCATGTTCGCGCCCGATCACGGCATTATCGAAGATCCGGCAACCGGCAGTGCTACCGGGCCGCTCGCCGCTTACATGCTGCGTCACAACTTGGTTTCCGGCGCAGACGGACACCGCTTCATCAGCGAGCAGGGCACGAAAATGGGCCGCCGTAGTATTCTCCATGTCCGATTGGAAGGCCAGAACGGTGAACATGCGATTGAAGTCGGCGGCTGTGTCACACCGTTTGCCAGCGGTGTCTTGACTTAGTCTCAATCCGCCCTAACGGTTCAACTTCTCCGTAATCGTAACCGGACTCGCAAGCTGAAACGTCACCAGCGACTCATTCGGCAGCACCGCCGGCTTGCCGCGTGTTGTCAGCACAACGCCGGTTCCTGCGGCACCGCCTGCGCCCGCGCCAATTGCCGCCCCTTTCGCGCCGCCACCGAGCGCTCCGATTATTGCTCCCAAGGCAGCGCCACCCGCAATTTTCGCTGCATCGACACCGGTACTGCTGTTGCCGCGTTTCTCGACCGCATTGGTCTCGACTTGTACACGCTGGCCGTCCGTCGTGTTGATCTGCGTCAGCGCGATGCTCAAGTTAGCAGCCCCGCGCACTCGTCCGGCAGCCGTTGCGTCGAGAATGCGCCCCAACACTTTTGAGCCCTTTTCCGCGATGATGAACCCGTCGCGTATAATCGGCTGTTCGAGCGTTCCGCGGAACGTGTCTCCGGTGTAGTTGTGCTCAGTGGAAAGCGTCTCTCCGAGACGGACCGAGAGCGCAGTTCCTGCGGCAAGTTCCACCTGGTGCGGCGCGGCAGCCTGCTCCCCGCCTGACTGCTGCTCGGCAGTTGCGGGCGGCGCTACCTCGCGTTGCGCAGCGGGCTGGCTGATCGGCGGATACGCAGGTTGCGCCGGCATTGTGTTTTGCACGATCTGCACGGGCGGCCCCGGCTCAGCCGCTGGAACAATGCGCGGCCGCAGCGGAGGCGCCTTCTTGATGTGCTTCGGCGGCGCGGATCTCTTGGCTATGGGAGCAGCCGTTGCAGCCGCGTTTGGTACAGGCTCGAGCGCGGCGTCGGCAGGCGGAGCTGGCTCCTCGGGCAACGGATCTGCGACAGGCGCCCATTCGACTTTCGCAACCGGACTTGTTTTCTGGTCCTCGGTCCGGACATATACCAGCGCACTGGCCAGCGCCACCACAAGCCCGGCCAGAAAAGCGCCCGTGACTTTGAAAACACCCGAACGAACCACAGTGCCCTCTCTACTTTCAACGTATAAACGCGCGCGGGCGTTGCGCATCAAACGTTAAAATACAATTATCCGGTTACTCGCCGTGCTCCGGGTCCTTTCTTTGCGAAATGACAGACCTCTCTCTTTCTCCTTTTCCAGCCGCGTACCGGGTGGGTCCCGTCGCGATCTCGCCTGCGACTGTTCTGGCGCCTATGGCGGGGGTAACAGACACCGTCTTCCGCAGGTTGATCCGCAACCAGGGCGGCTGTGGTCTCATCATGACCGAGTTCACCAGTTCGCACGGCGTCGTCAGCACCCGTAAGGCAAAGAAACCAAACAGAAATTTCCGCTACCTTTTTTTTGAACCGGAAGAACACCCCATTAGCTGTCAGCTCTTTGGCTCCGATCCGGACGTGCTGGCCGAGGCCGCTCGCATCTGTGAAGATCGTGGCTTCGATTTTGTCGATTTGAATTTCGGCTGTCCGGTCAACAAAGTCGTCAAGTGCAACGGCGGCTCCGGCCTGTTACGCGATCTGCCGCTGCTCGAAACCATCCTGCGCAAAGTTCGTTCGGCAATTTCGATCCCGCTGACGTGCAAATTTCGCGCCGGCTGGAACGATCGCGAGCTGGTCGCAGTTCGTTTGGCAAAAATCGCCGAAGATTGTGGACTGGCGGCGGTTGCGCTCCATCCGCGCACGCGCGAGCAGGGCTATAGCGGCCG
>DATBGM010000203.1:0-9578 GCA_036557945.1 Bryobacteraceae bacterium
TTGGCGTCCTGAGTCTGGCTGATCTTCTGATAGAGATCGTATTCGGCCCGATCCTTCCAGTTCTTCGTGGCGCCGGCGGCCTGCTGGCCTGCCGCGGGTTGCTGCTGCGCGCCCGCATCCTGGGCCCAGGCCCCCATGCTCGTGCAAAGGGCAATTACGCCAGTGGCGATGATCATTCTGCTCGGTCTCAAAAAGCGTGACTCCACTTTTACCTCCCTCAAGAGGAATTCTAATTCTTTACTACCGGAAACGGACGAAGATGAAAACACCTTCATACGCTCCCGAGCGCACAAGGGCGATTTGCTGCCCGTAGTGCGCGACTCAACAAACGACGCACAGGGCGATTTTGCTGCCCGTAGTGCGCGACTCACTAAATCCGCAAAGCCGGAGTATAACGAACTCAATTTACGGCCGCAACCTTCCCTAACCATCTAGATGCCGCCGCCTGCGAACTTGTTCCCGCGCTTGCGTACCAGCAGTAGCAATGGTCAGATTGCATGCTATCATCCACGTTTCCATGCGCTTTGCGGATCTCGCGGTAATTGCCGCTTATCTGATCTTCATCACCTGGTTCGGGGCGCAGTTCAAGGAAAAGCAGGCGACGCTCAAAGATTATTTTCTCGGCGGCCGCGGCGCGCCCTGGTGGGCGATCGCTTTCTCCATTGTTTCGGCCGAAACCAGCACGCTGACTGTCATCGGTACGCCTGCGCTGTCTTTCGCCGGTAATTTCGGTTTCCTGCAATTGATTCTCGGATATCTGCTCGGCCGTATTGTGATTGCGGTCCTGTTCCTTCCGCACTATTTCCGTGGCGAGATGTTTACCGCCTACGAACTGATGCAGCGCCGCTTTGGTCCGCGCATCCGGCGCTTCACCGCCGCTACTTTTCTGCTCTTGCGCGCGCTCGCCGAAGGCGTCCGTGTGTTTGCGATTTCGATTGTGATCTCGATCGTGCTCGGAACGGGCGAAGTCGCTTCCATCGCTGTCATTGTCTGCCTGACGCTCTTTTATACCTTCGAAGGCGGTATGACGGCTGTTATCTGGACCGATGTCGTGCAGATGTTTCTGTACATCGCGGGCGCGCTGCTGAGTTTCTTCGTCATCCTGCATCTCATTCCCGGCGGCTGGCCGCACGTGATAACAGTCGCATCAGCAGCAGGAAAGTTCCAGATCTTCGATTTCCGCTTTTCCTTCACATCCGAGTTTTTCCAGCGGAATTACAGTTTCTGGGCCGGCCTCATAGGCGGCTGCTTCCTGACCACGGCCAGCCACGGTACCGAGCAACTGCTTGTCCAGCGCCTGCTGGCTGCCAAAACCGAGCGCGACAGCCGCCTCGCGCTCTTCAGCAGCTGGGCGGTCGTTTTTGTGCAATTTGCTCTCTTTTTGTGCATCGGTGTCCTGCTGTTTGTGTTTTACGGCGATACCGGCCGTGCCGCGCCCGCTCCTTTGGAACGCACCTATCCGGAGTTCATCTGGCATCATCTGCCGGTCGGGGTTGCTGGGCTCGTGATTGCCGCCGTTCTCGCTGCCGCCATGTCGAATCTCAGCGCGGCCTTGAACGCTCTCTCCTCCACGACGGTGATGGATTTCTTTCGCCCGCTGCGGCCGCACCATTCCGAAGGCTACTACCTGAAACTCGCCCGCTGGTCGACAGTGCTGTGGGGAGCCCTGCTGTTTGCAATCGGGTTGGTTGCGCGGCACTGGGGGCGGGTGCTCGAAGCCGGTCTCTCCATTGCCTCCGTACTCTATGGCGCCCTGCTCGGCGTCTTTTTGTTGGGCGTTTTGACCAAACGAACCAGTGAGGGGGGCGCTACCGCCGGCATGTGCGCCGGTTTTTTGGCGACGTTTCTCGTTCGCGACCAGGTCGCGTATACCTGGTACGTGCTGATCGGTTCCGCGGTGACGTTTGTGGTCGGGTACGCGGTGAGCGCGGGGCTGAGTTCGTTTGGCAGAAATCCGGTTCCTGCAGCAGTTGAAAGGAAATAACAGTCTTGGACACTGTCGGCGTGCCTCCGCGAACAACGCAACCGGCACTCGAACGTGCGCTCGGCGTCTGGGGCGCCACTTCCATCGTGATCGGCACCGTGATCGGCAGCGGCGTGTTCCTGGTGCCTTCCAGCATGATCCGCTCGGTCGGCTCGGTGCGCACGCTGTTTGTGGTTTGGATCATATCCGGCATTCTCAGCTTGTTCGGGGCGCTCAGTTACGCGGAACTAGCTGCCGCCATGCCGGAGGCGGGAGGCGAGTATATCTTCCTGAGCGCCGCCTACGGTCCGTTCTGGGGCTACCTGTACGGCTGGACGCAATTCTGGGTGGCAAAGAGCGGCTCCATCGCGACACTGGCGGCCGGATTCTATACCTACCTCACCGTTTTCTACCCGCTGCTTGCCCAGCCGGTGGCGGTGTTTCCGTGGCATATCGGCCCGGGCGGCTCGCGCCTGGAAATTCATTACGGCCAGCTTGTCGCGATTGCGCTCATTCTGATCCTGTGCGGGGTCAATTACCTGGGCGTGCGTGCGGGCGGCGCGGTACAAGTATTTGTCACGGCGGTAAAGTTGACGCTGCTTGCGTCCGTAATTGCCGTCGGCCTTTTTGCCGGTAAAGGGAATTTTGCGCATTTTGCCGGACACATACCGGCAGCCGCCGGAATTAGCGGCTTTTTTGCCGCCATGGTGAGCGCGCTTTGGGCATTCGATGGCTGGAACAACGTCAGCATGGTTTCCTCCGAAATCGAGCGTCCGCAGCGCAATCTGCCGCGCTCGCTCATTTTTGGAACGCTTGCGGTGATTGCTGTTTACGTGTCGATCAACATTACCTACTTCTATGTGCTGACGCCGGCAGAAGTGGGAGCGAGCAGCCGCGTGGCGGCCGACATGATGGGGCGCGTAGGCGGGCATTGGGCGATTGCCGGCGTTACGTTTGCCGTGCTGATCTCCATTCTGGCTGCCTTGAACGGCTCCATTCTCTCCGGTTCGCGCGTGCCCTATGCGATGGCGCGCGACGGTCTGTTTTTTCGCACGGCGGCGCAGGTGCATCCGCGTTTCCGTTCGCCCGGACACGCGATGGTGATGCTTTCGCTCTGGTCCTGCATCGTGGTTCTCAGCGGCTGGTTCGATGATCTTTACAATTTCGTCATCTTCGGCTCGTGGATTCTGTACGGCATGACGGCCGCTTCGGTCCTTGTGCTGCGGCGCAAGCGACCCAATATGGTTCGCCCGTACCGGGTCATTGGATATCCATTTGTTCCAGTACTGTTTGTGCTGGTCGCGCTGCTGCTGCTTGTGAGCACGCTTGGGACGCGCCCGCGCGAATCGATTATGGGTTTGGGAATGATGGGCTTAGGTATCCCGTTCTATTTTTATTGGAAAAAAAGGGATCGGCAACGGATTTCAAAAAATGGCGCGTAGTTTTACGAATCGCACCCAATTCGAATTTCGGTACTAGGACTACTAATCAATTTCCTCCCTGCGGTTCGGTTGAATTTCGCGCAAAGTAACCTTTAAAATTCGTCTAAACCTGCTGTTACGACGCTGTTAAGTTGGGCAGGTTTAGGGAAGGTGAGTCATCTTGGATGTAGATAAAATGCTCGCCGAGCTGCGGCTCGAGCGGGAGCAGATCGAAGAAGCGATTCTTACTTTGGAGCGCCTGGCGCGGGGGCGCGGGCGCCGTCGTGGCCGACCGCCATCCTGGTTGAAGGATGCGGCTGCGGCGGCTGCGGCCGAAAATGGAAACGACAATGACGGCCCGGTGTCCCCGGAGCCGAAACGGAGAGGGCGGCCCCCGAAAGCCCGGCAATCCGCCGAGGTCTGAGCGCTCGTCAATATTAGTTGCGGCAGGTTTCGGGCCGCTGGTTTGCCCGAGCGCTGCGGCGGCTTCAATACAGCAAGAATTTCACTCGCCTTTCGGCGAACTCTCTTGCCTGCCGTTCGATCGTGAGTGAGATTGAACCGGCATCTGCGCCGTTTTTGAGGGCATTCACCACTTCCTCATTCGCAATCAATGACCGGCATTTTTCAAAATTTAGCTTGCCTGGATATAACTTCTCGAGCGTTGCCGCCACTTCGATTCCCAAACGTGTGCTGTCGAAACTCTCCCGATTCGTTATCACAAAGCGAACCCCTTCGATCTCCTTCGCGGCGAAATTCGATTCAGCCGGTTTAAAGCGAGTCGGATAAACGCGGACTCCCGGTATGAAGCGCGCATTCAGCGTTTCGGCGACCAGTGAGCCTTGCATCCAGTCTGATCCGATTTGCTCGAACGGGGCGTCTGTCCCGCGGCCCACGGAATAGTTTGTATTTGCTTCCAGCATGGCTAATCCCGGATATAGCAGCGCCGCATTCAAACTCCGCATATTCGGCGATGGATTCACCCAAGTCAGGCCGGTCGAATCAAACCAGTCGCCACGTTGCCAGTTCACCATCCTGATTACATGCAGATCTGCGTTCCAGCGCCGCTCGGCATTCGCCATGGTGGCGATTTCACCAAACGTCATGCCGTGCCGGAGGGGTAAATCGAGGCAGCCGACGAAGGATTCCAGCTTGTGCTCGAGTACGGGGCCTTCCACGTGTGTTCCGGTAATCGGATTCGGACGGTCCAACACGTAAAAGGGCTTTCCGGCGTGAGCTGCCGCTTCGAGCGCGTACAGCATGGTGCACGAATATGTGTAAAATCTCGCGCCAACGTCCTGAATATCGAAGACCATTGCATCCAGATTTTGCAACTGGGCTGCCGGCGGAGTACGCTGGTTGGGCTGGTAAAGGCTCACGACCGGCAAACCCGATTTAGGATCGCGCGTGTTGCCTACCGCGGAATCCGCCGTGCCGGAAATTCCGTGCTCCGGCGAGAACAGCTTCGTCACACGCACACCGGCGCTAAGCATCAGGTCTACGTTGCGGCTGCCCTGCCGGTCGAGTCCGGTATGGTTTGTGATCAGCCCAATGCGCTTCCCCTTCAGGGGCGCAAACCCCTGCTGCTCGAGCACATCAAGCCCGGTCAGGGTCTGCCCGTTGCGAGCAATCTCGCGATGAACGCCCGCGCCCGAGATCGTCTCCACGTAACCGGTAAGTGCCACCGTATGCGGAATCTCCATTCCATAGCGGGCGGCCACGGCGGTAGCAATACGAGAACGAAACGAAGTCAGCGAATGGCCGTGTTTCGGATGCACGGCGTTGGTCAGAACGATCAGGAACGAGTTGCTGTACGGATCGACCCACATCGAGGTGCCGGTCCAGCCGGTGTGCCCGAAGGAACCGATCGGGAACAGTTCGCCGCGATTACTCGAATAAGGTGAGTCCATGTCCCAGCCAAGCGTGCGGAGAACGGGCTGATCGGCCGGGCTTGCGGGTTCGGTGAATTTTTTTACCGTCGCCGGATCGAAAATGCGATGCCCCTCGCACGTGCCCATACCGAGCAGCATGGACGCATACTTCGCCAGATCGCCAGCGGTGGTGAATAAGCCGGCATGGCCGGCAATGCCACCCATGGCGCGGGAACGCGGATCATTGACAATGCCGCGCTCCAGCATGCCGGTGCTTTCGTCGATCTCGGTGGGCGCAATGCGCGGAAGGAGCGAAGCGGGCGGCAGAAATCCGGTGTCGTTCATCTCGAGCGGGGCATAGATCTGATCGTGGGCAAACTGCGCAAGCGTCTGGCCGGAGAGCCGCTGCACGATCTCACCGAGCAGAATGTAGTTCGTATCGCTATAAATAAAGCGCGTACCCGGCGGCGCTACGGGCTTTTCCGCCAGGGCTTTTTGTAATCCGGTTTCGTAGCCATGCCAGGGTGGGCCCATATCGAAGTCCGGCTGGAATCCCGAGAAATGCGTCATCAGCAGGCGAATGGTGATGGGACTGTCGCCACCTTGAAATTCCGGCAGATATTTCGTCACCGGATCGTCGAGCCGGATCTTCCCTTGCTCGAACAGCTTCATAACGGAAGGCGTAGTTGCGACCACCTTGGTAAGCGATGCGGCATCGAAGATGGTATCGAGCGTCATCGGCTCGCGTTCCGGAACCAGCTCGCGCGATCCGTAGGCTCGTTGATAAGCTACTTGCCCGTTATGCCCGATCAGTATGACTGCGCCCGGAATCAGGTCTGTCCGGACCGCCTCGTCGACAATCGCGTCCACCAGCGGAAATTGCTCCTGCGCCGCGCACACTCCGTTCAGGAGCAGCAAACCGATCCATAAGGATGAGGCCACGCTTTTCAGCGAGGCGAAGACTAACATTGATTTCATGCTGAAAGACCAGACTACCCGACCGTCGAATGGATTTTGTTACTCATACAACCGGCGAAGCTGCCGAAGAGTGCAGTCAGAGGCTCAATGTGATCCGGTTTCCGGCAGCTCTGATCTTGGTTTTCGCCGCTGTAAGGTGCTATGCGGATCCCATCGCCTCCGGTTATTATGATCAAGCTGCCTTTCGCCAGGCGCTAAAGTCTCTGGAGCGGCCTTTGCAGACGCAAAACGACGACTTTGCAGACGGCACATTACACATCCAGGGGGCCCTGGTGAGCTCCGATATCGATTTTTACGGTTACGATCAGAACGCCGGCAATGGACATCTTGTTGCAGGCGCCTATACGGAATACACACAAAAGTATTCGTTGACGGTCTGGCATTTCGCACAACCGGTGTATTCGTTCGGCGGAATTTGGAATCTGGGCGCAGTCAATGCCGGGCTCGAAATCGATGCGGGAGGGCAGCATTATTTCCTGCCGGACGGCCTGGTCCCGGCGCGTTCGCTATATAGCTGGAATGACTCCTGGTCGGGCTTCTGGGGATTTGTTTCGAGTGTGCCAGTGAACGACGTGATCATCCGCTCGGGTGACGAGGGCTGGGCGGACAGCTTTGGCCAGACCTATGAGTTAAGCGGCCTGGAGGTTTCCACCGCGACGCCAGAACCGGGAGGCCTTCTGCTCGCGGTTCTGGGCATCGGTCTGATGATTTGGCCACCAGGCGCTAATTGGCTGTGTCGCCGCCGTTCTGCTGCTGCTCCCGGCGCTGTTGCATCCGTTCTCGCATCTGCTGCTGCATCTGGTCATACTTCTGCTTCTGATCGTCGTTCAGAACCGCTTTGATTTTGGCCTCCGAATCCTCACGCAGGCTGCGCATCTTGTCGCGCCGGTCGTTGGGGGCAAGAGAACTGTCGCTGCGAATCTTCTCAAACTGTTGCTGTCGGTCGGTCAGCACGGGCAGAATCTGCTGCTGCTGATCGGCGGTCAAATTGAGCCTTTTGGACAGCATTTTTAGCTGGCGATCGGGATCCAGACGGCGGCCCTGCCCATGCCCGTTTGCGGGCGGGGGAGCTGCCTCCTGATTCTGGGGTGCGGCTATGAGCGCACCCATGCTAAAAATGGCGGCAAGCGCTACAGAACAGAATTGCTTTTTCATGTGTTTCTCCTCTCCTTCAGGAGTTCTTCTCTCTACTGAAACAAGACGCCCGGCACTGTTTCCGGGTTAGTCCCTGCGCTGTTAAACTTTGTTCAGCATCCATCACGGATTGCGCTATGCTCGACGCCACTCTGATCGTGATTGCGATCCTGCTTCTCGCGCTCGAGGTCAAGTTCGGAACTTACGGTGCGGCGACCGTTGTTGCCGCCGTGCTGCTCTCAATCGGACTGATCGGGATCATGCACGATCTGAACTACTGGCATCCCGCGCTGCCCGTAGCGGTTTCCGCCGCGCTTGCCATTATCGCCGGCTTTCAGGGCTATCTCGGCTTTCGGGCGCGCAAAAATAAGCGGCTCGCGGGCATTGAAGAACTGATCGGCAAGATCGGCGTCTCGCGCACCGCTATCGGCAAGCGCGGGACGGTGTTCGTGCGCGGTGAATACTGGCAGGCATCGAGCGACAATCCGATTCCGGCAGGGGTGGACGTCCGCATCGAACGCGTCGACGGTCTTCTTCTATATGTAAAAGAGGCATAATCAATCGACATGTCGCTTGTCATTCCGGTTGTCGTTGTCATTCTGATTCTGTACCTGATTTCCTCGGTCAAGATTCTGGCCGAATATGAGCGGGGCGTCATCTTCCGCCTGGGACGCGTGCTGCGTGAACCGAAGGGGCCGGGCATTATCCTGGTCTTCGCCCCGCTCGATCGGATGGTCCGCACGTCGCTGCGCGTGGAAGCGATGGAAGTACCGCCGCAGGATCTGGTTACGCGCGACAACGTCACCGTGAAAGTGAATGCGGTGATTTACTTTCGCGTGGTCGATCCCACTCGCGCCGTGGTGGAGGTAAGCAACTTTTTGTATGCTACCAGCCAGCTTGCGCAAACTACGCTGCGCAGCGTGCTCGGCGAAGTCGAGCTCGATGAACTGCTCAGCCAGCGCGAGAAGATTAACGTGCGCCTGCAAGCGGTGCTCGACGATCATACGGGTCCCTGGGGCGTGAAGGTGACGATGGTGGAAGTCAAACAGGTTGACCTTCCCGAACAAATGATTCGCGCCATCGCCCGCCAGGCCGAAGCCGAACGCGAACGGCGCGCCAAAATCATTCATGCCGAAGGCGAGTACCTGGCTGCTGAAAAACTCAGCATGGCGGCTGAGCAGATTCAGAAGCAGCCGGTCGCGATTCAGCTTCGCTATTTGCAAACGCTGGTCGAGATCGGTGCCGAAAAGAATACAACGGTCATTTTTCCATTGCCGGTCGATCTGCTCACGTCACTCACGAAGTTCCTGGAACGTTCCGGCGCTTCCCAAACCGGTGGGCGAGCGGCGGAGCCATAGACTGTGCCGCTAGCGCAAAGGCAATAAACGTACCGGTCCATTCTGCCGCATTCCCGGCGTAGCGGATAATAAAGTCGTAATGAGCACGAGTCAATACCAAATCGATCCGGCGCACTCGAGTCTGCAGTTCAGCATCCGGCACCTGATGGTGTCGAATGTTCGCGGGACGTTCACCGGCGTGCGCGGCACAGTTACCTTCGATCCTGCTCAACCCGAGCGCACCATGGTGGAAGCGGAAATAGACGTCAACACCATCTCCACCAATGATGAGAAGCGCGACGAGCATCTCAAGTCCGCGGATTTCTTCGATGTTGCGCAGTTTCCGCACATGACGTTTCGCAGCACGAAAGTCGAGAAGAAGGGACCGAACTCCTATAGCCTGACCGGCAATCTTACGTTGCACGGCGTCACCAAGCCGGTCACCGTGGAAGTCGAGGAAGTGAGTGAGGAAGGCAAAGATCCCTGGGGCAATACTCGCATCGGGGCATCTGCCAAAGCCAAACTGAAGCGCAGCGATTTCGGGTTGACCTGGAACGCGCCGCTCGAAGCGGGTGGTTTCCTGGTCGGCGATGACGTCAAACTCGATTTCGAATTGGAGTTCGTGAAAGCGCAGAGCGCGGCGGCCTGATTACGCGGCCTTTTTTCGCCGCCGCTGCGGGCTGAGTAACTGCAGCACGAAGTGCTCGTATGCGTCACCGCTTTTTTCGTTCTGCAACTGCTCCGCCATTTTTCTTAGAGCTCCGGACGAATAGCATTCCATAACCGCCGGATGAATGTAGTACTTTTTGCAGGTCGCGGGTTTGTTACCCAGTTTGCCGGCAACATCCTTGACGACATCGACGAGTGCGGCCTT
>DATBGM010000204.1:0-4311 GCA_036557945.1 Bryobacteraceae bacterium
CGCCAGATCCAGCTCGGCTTCAAAGTAAATTGGTAAAGGGTGCGTTGGTTCGCCCTCTTCCTATTCGTAATCGCGCCAGCTGCGCAAATACCGTTTGAAGACGTATCGGCACGCTGCGGAATCAGCGCCGTTCTGCATAACGCCGCAACGCCAGAAAAGCATCAGATCGAAACAATGGCCGGGGGCTTGGCCGTCATCGACTTCGATAACGACGGGCGCCCGGATCTGTTCCTGACCAACGGCGCTCCGCAGCCTGCGCTTCATAAAACGGGGCCGGAATGGTGGAATCGTCTCTATCGCAATCGCGGCGACGGCACGTTTGACGATGTGACGTCGAAGGCCGGTGTTAGCGGCGATGGCTTTTCGATCGGCGCGGCTGTGGCGGATTTCGATAACGACGGCTTCGCCGATCTTTTTGTAGCCGGCGTCGATCGAAATTTCCTGTATCGCAACCGCGGCGATGGGACCTTCGAGGATGTCACGGCAAAAGCCGGCATTCCGCATACGGGCTGGGCTGTCGGGGCGGCGTTTTTCGATGCCGATAACGATGGCTGGCTCGATATGGTGATCGTGAACTATGTGAAGTGGGATCCTGCTACGGAACCGTTTTGCGGCGATCCGGCCTTGCACGTCCGCACCTATTGTCATCCGCGTTTTTACGAACCGCTGCCCAACATTCTTCTGCACAACAATCGCGACGGCACTTTCAGCGACGTTTCGCAGTCGTCTGGCATCACCGCCTGTCGCGGCAAGGGAATGGGCGTGGCGATTGCCGATTACGACCGCGACGGCCGCATGGATTTCGTCGTCACCAATGATACGACGCCGAATTTTCTGTTGCATAACGAGGGCGGCATGAAATTCCGCGAGCTTGGTATGACGGCAGGCGTCGCGCTGAACGAAGATGGGCGCGCGCTTTCCAGCATGGGCGTCGATTTCCGCGACGTCGATAATGACGGCCGTCCGGATATCTTTCTTACTGCGCTTTCAAACGAGACATACCCGCTGTATCACAACTTGGGAGGAGGGCTGTTTAAAGATGTGACGTACTCGAGCCGCGTCGGCGCGCAGACGATGTCATTCACAGGCTGGGGCGCGGGCATCTACGATTTCGATAACGACGGACGCAAGGATCTTTTTGCAGCGAACGGCGACGTCAATACAAATACGGAGCTGTTTTCAAGCCGCGCATCGAAACAGCGCTGCACTATATTTTGGCAAAAGCCAACCGGACACTTCGAAGCCGAGGCGATCGGCGAACCGGCCTGGCACCGCGGCGCCGCTCTTGCCGATTTCAACGGCGATGGCCGGATCGATATAGCGGTTGCGCGCCTGGATATGCCGCCCGCCATTTTTCTGAATCACTCCGGTGCCGGCCGCCACTGGATTGCGTTCTCGTTAACGGGCACGCGCAGCAACCGCGATGGCATCGGCGCGCGCGTTCATCTTGTTACGGCTTCCGGCGAGCAGTGGAACCTGTGCACGACCGCGGTTGGCTACGCGAGTGCGAGCGAGAAACTGGTTCGTTTCGGGCTCGGTTCGGAAACGCGTGTTCTGCGTGCAGAAATCGTGTGGCCCTCGGGTGCGCGACAAACTATCGCAAATCCTCCCGCGGATCAGATCGTCAAGGTTCGGGAACCTGCGCGGCCTTGAGATGTTCGGCAGCTTCGGCCGATTTTCCGAGCCGCTGGCAGACTTTCGCAGCCAATACGTGCGCCTGTGTATCCTGCGGGCGCGCGCGCAAGGCTTTGTTCAAAAATTCCAGCGCGCTTTCCAACTTGTCCTGCTCAAAAAGTACCCGCCCCATTTCGCGGTTTGCCTCGAAGTTGTCCGGTTGGATTTTCAGAGCTTGGCTGAGCGGCTCGACCGCCTCGTTTGCGCGGCCTTGCCGGAATAGAAAAATTGCGAAACGAACCCAATATTCAGGATTTGGCTCTTCCATAATGGCTTGCCGGTGTGCCTGCTCCGCTTCCGTAACTTTACCCAACGCTTCGAAGCACTCGGCAATCGTCGAGTGCGCGCGCGCAGCGGATTCGCCGATCATAATCGATTTCTCAAGCGGACCGATCGCGTCCTTAAACCGGTTGCTGTAATAGAGTGCGCGGCCCTCGTAGTAGCAGACGTCTTTCAATGTAGGCTGTAAGCGGCAGGCTTCACCGAATTGCCGGGCGGCCTCGGAATAGTTGTTTTGCTGAGCGGCGCGTACACCTGCCGCTTTTGCCTCCAGGGCAGGCGATTGCGGCAAAAAAAATAGCAGGTAAGCGAAAATCAATTGCGCCGCGCGCCAGTATAGCAATCAGCCGGCAAACAAGGATCGCCGGGCGGGATCTGGAAATGGAAGCGGCCAGGACATAAGCGCCAGATGATCGTAAGCCCAAAAATTAATCAGCGCCGTGCCGAGCGTGGCAGCGAGCTGATACTCCGTTTTCCACGGGCAACCGCCGTTGAACCATGGGACCATGTACGCCACGCTTGCAAGCGGCCACGCGACCGTGCGAGATGAGGAAAACGTGATCGCGTTGATGGCAAGATCGAGGTTGCGATACGTCGCGCCCCAGCTCAGCGCTTCGACCTTTAAGCGATCGAAGCCACTGGTCGCCTGTTGTTTCCAGCCGGCGGGCAGGTTCACAGCCGCATTCAGCCGGCCCCCCTGCGGATACGGGTTCTGCGCATTTTTATAACATGTTCCGTGATTGACGTCGTCCGGATAAAGCAGCTCAAATTTTGCGTTCGGGTACGCAGCCAGCACAGCCTGCCGGATGGCATCGACGTGCGCTTTTAGCTGATTTGCGAGGAAGGCGGCGTCAGCGCCGCCGTTCACCGCCGGATCGTCGTCCTGACACGTAAAGGGAAAGACCGCCCGGCCGAGGGTGCTCTGCGCGGCAGCGGTGGTTGCGGCATCGTAATACGCCATCGATCCTCCGGACACGGTGCCGCTACCGATAACCCAGGCGTCATTTGCGCTCGAGCCGTCGAGTGTGAAGTGCGTGCTGTCGGTAACGGTGATCGTCCAGGTTCCGTTGGCGCTCGTCATTCCCTGCACGCCCGATACGATCACCCGATCGCCTGTTGTAAAGCCGTGCGGGTCTGCTATGCCGACCGAAATCGGGCTCGTATACGAGGCGAATCCCACCGGCACATTCTGCTTCGAGCTGAAGTACCACCACAAAAATTCACCGAATTGAAGCCACGGTACGAGTCCGGCGGCGCTTTGCAGGCCGGCGAGCTGCGCATAGGCGAGCTTCTGGAAATTCGTGACATTCGCTACCGGGGCGCACTGCGAGGAGAGAATACCCATGAAGTCGGTGGCAGTATCGACGGGCATTTCATCGCGATAGCGTGCTTTCCAGGTGTTAGCGAGCGTTGCATTATCGGGCGGATTGACAAGCTCCATCGAAAAAGCGCTGGTAACAGCGAGCCCGGCAGCTTTGGCAGATTGAAAAAAATCCGCATGCCATCGCGTGACTGCATGGTTGATGGGGCTGGCAGCGGATGTGTCGATCTCCCATGTTCCATCCGAACCGGCGGCCAGTGTCCCGGACGCTGTGCCCGTCCCCCCGCCGACGACCAGCTCACACTGTAGGTATCGCTCCAGAGCGGGGAACGAACGTGTACCGTGAGTTGCCCCGGACCTGTTTTTTCCGCCCAGGTCGAAACGCTCGACGCATTGATGTAATAGACGAAATGAGCCGCGATGGTCTCGAGAGTGTCCCATTGCGTAACGGCCTTTCGAAAGGTGAAGTTTCCGACGGTAATCGCCGCCGAATCACCCGGAGCCCATGTGCCGCTGAACGTAAAAACAGCGGAATTCCAGGCGGCGTTAATGCGCTTGCGCTGGTTCCACCAGTAGACACCTAAGTATTCGTCGACCTGTCCCGCGAGCCCGAGTTTTTGCAAGTGCCACAGCAACCGCTGCGGGCTGACTTTGTAGGTGGCATCGGTATCGTAATCGAGTGCTGCACTGACGTTGGGATACGTAACGGCGGCGTCTGGAATGTCGGACGGCACCGCCGCTTCCAGGTAGTCGAACAGGAAAGTGTAACCGAGTGACGTGATGTCCCAGCCGGGGTCAATCGCCTGATGATTATTCGCGAGCAGCCGGATGATGACCGTGTGCGTGCCGGGTGCGACGGACTTTCGCAGCAGCCGGCGCGTGACGACTTCTGACGTGACATTCAAAAAACAATCGAGAGACGTCGCCGCATCGCCGTCGAGAGTCACCGAAACGATCCCGCGATTGTTGAAGAGCGATGTGCCGAGATAGAGATCATGCGCGCTGGCGCATTTATAAGAGATCGTTACGAAATCGCC
>DATBGM010000205.1:0-34754 GCA_036557945.1 Bryobacteraceae bacterium
AACCGGCGGCCGCCCTGTCATTATTGCGGCAACTGCGTGAACGGCTGCGACGTGGGTGCGATGTTCTCTACGGTTTCGACAACTCTTCCGCCGGCACTCAAGACGGGGAATTTGGAAGTGCGGACTGACAGCGTGGTCGCGGAGGTCCGCATGAGTCAGGAGAACCGCGCGCAAGGCGTAACATACATCGAGCGCTATACGGGAAAATCTGTCGAGGTGGATGCGCGTTATATCGTACTTGCTGCCTCGACTCTTGAAAACACGCGGCTGCTGCTGCTTTCGGCCAAGGGCGGCTTGGCGAATTCAAGCGGTACGCTTGGCCAGTACATGATGGACCAGGTCGGTGCTCCGGGAGTGACCGGCTTTCTGCCGAAGCTGAAAGGCGGACCGAGCCGGCTTGATGATGGGAAAGCAGCGGGCATCACAATCCCAAACCTAGTGAATATCGATGCCAAAACGGCGCGCAAGGACTTCATTCGCGGTTACGTGATGAACGCCACCGGCGGACAGAGCGAGTTTCCGCAATTTGCGCGGAACCTGCCCGGTTACGGCTCCGATTGGAAACGCGAGGTGAAAAGCCGGTATGTGGCGCAGGCCCGCGTCTGGATTGCGGGCGGCGAGATGCTCGCGCGCAAAGAGAACTTTGTCGAGCTTGATCCGGAAGTGAAAGACCACTGGGGAATACCCGTTTTAAAGATTCACTTTTCGCATTGCGATAACGATTACAAGCTGATCGAGCATTTTCAGCAGAGCGCCGAAGAGCTGTTCCGGCGCGCCGGAGGAGAAAAAATGCCGGGGATGGGAGCAGGCGGCCCGCGCGGTTTCCCGGGAGCGCCAGGCTCACCCGATACCGGGCCTGCACGCGCGATTGCCGATTCCGATCCCAGCCGCAGCGCATCTCGCGAAGGTCAGCCGCAACGTGCGCGCCGGCACGCGCTTGGAGGTGCGATTCACGAAGTCGGTACGGCGCGTATGAGCCGCGATTCCAAAACCGGTGTGCTTAATTCGTTTTGCCGCACCCACGATATTCCGAATTTGTATGTGTTCGGCGGAAATGCATTTCCATCGACCGGCGATAAACACCCCACATTGACGATGCTGGCGCTGACGGCGCGCGGATGCGATCAATTGATCGAATCTACAAAGAGTTAGCAAACGTCAAGCTTGCTTTTGCGCCCATTCGAAGCAGGCGCGAATATTATCGACCTCGACTTTGGCGTGTTCTTCGTGCGCGAGTTCTTCCGGCTTGGGCAGCGGCGCGGTGCTCTTATGCTCGTTGACGAATCGAACCGTGCGGGCGAGATAGATGCCGTTGCGATCGGGGAACGTCACCCAATAACGATCGTCGAGACACGGCACCTTGAGGGGGTCTCGTGTGATCATTTCGAGCGCCAGGCGTACCTTCGGGTTTGCTTTCTGTAAAATTGCAAGCGCGCGCGGCAAGTCAAGCACGCCCGTTCCGAGCGGCACTTCCGATAACAGAAACCCGTGTTCATAAGGCGCGACGGCCATGTCTTTGAAGTGGGTCGCTTTCGTGTAAGGCGCCGCCGCTTCGATGACCGCCATCAGGTCATCCAGCAGCGCGATATTGTTGCCGAAATCGAGACACGCGCCCAAATATTCGCTCGAGTGCTTTTGGAAAATTTGGACGTACTCGTCGAGCGTCCAGTCCTTATGGTTCTCTAGCGCCAGCGTGAATTTCTGTTTCTCCAGAACCGGTAAAGCCATCTCGATTTTCTTTTGGCTTTCGGCGACCCAGGTTTTCCAGTCAGCGAGTGTGCTGAAGGTTTCATAGCGGCGGCCGCCCAACAAGCCGTCGCGCGCAATTGTACAACCGGCTTCTTTCGCGTCGACGATAGCGTGTTCGAGCGATTCGGGCGTGCTGTTGCGAATCGAGATCATCGCTTCCACCCACATGCCCAGCTTTTCGGCGCGCGCACGGATTTCACGAGGATCGCCATGCAGTTGCGTTTGCACGCCGCGCCCGCCGAGAGCGTGGCAGCGCTCGAGAAATTCGACCGTCGATCGTCCACGCGGCGCAGGCGGCAGGCTCATTGTGCCTTTCGCCGCACCCGAGGAGCTGCGCCTGCCGAGCATCGCTCCCATAAACGAGGTCGAGGCGATCCCCATGTTCGCCAGCAGCGGATGGGACGTTTCGCTCGCCCGTGAAGAGCCCGCTAGCGCAGCCCCCGTGAGTGACGCAATGGACTTCAAGGAGAATTCCCTCCGGGTTAACGATGGCATGACGCTCAAAGCGTATCGTACTGCATGTAGTATTGCGAGCGGGACCCGAAGGTCCCGCATTCGGATCAAAACATGAACTTGGCCGCGAGTTGCACCAGGCGCGGAAAGTTCTGCTGGTTTAGCGAAGTTGTGCCGAACGAAGCGTTGTGCCAGTTCGTATCGGCAGGCGGGCGGATCGGCGTATTGGACAGGTTGAATGCTTCGCCGCGAAAGAGCATCGAAAGCCGTTCATTAAATTTGAACGTTTTCTGCAGAGCGATGTTTACCTGTGGCTCGGCCGGGTTGCGAATCCAGTCGAAGCGGTCCTTTACCTGGCTCACCGTAAACGGCGCGAAATCGGAATAGCAGTTCCAGCCGTTCGGGTTTGTAGGCGTTACCTGGCCGTTGTAGTTGTTGAACCAGTGCTGGTTGTTCTGGTTCTTTACTGTATAGCTGGCACAAGCGCTTGCCGGAGTATTGCCTACCGGCCCGAACACCGCATTTGGCATTCCGGTCGGGAAACCGGAGTAATACGTCCAGATCCAATCGAGCGACCAGCCGCCAATGAGAGCATCGACCGCCGCATTCACACCCGATGCGAAATGCCGGGCTCGTCCAAACGGCAGGTCCCAGACGCCCGCGAATGTGATGCTCTGCGGAACATCCTGGTAATCGAGCTCCTTGATGGGCGTGGTGATACCTGGCGCATAGTAATCGCCGATATTCGGGTTCTTGAGTCCCAGAAAATGGTTTTCTTCATAGGATTTCGAGAACGTGTATCCGAAGGTAAATGTAAAAGCGCCGGCCGAATTACGGTCGCCGAGAAAACGTTTCTCGAGCGAAAGCTGAAGCGAGTCGTAGCGGTAGCGTCCCCAGGGATTGGTGTAGCGCGTAACGCCGTTGAACTGCGGGTACATGCTGTAGAGCCGCATGGCCTGAATCGTCTTCGATCCGCCGAAATCGGTATTCTGCGGAATCAAACCGTAGAAAGGGTTCGGCACGTTTTGCGTGTACTTATTCGGGTTCTGCTGTGCATCCCGTAACTGGTCGGCGCTCAGGAAACCGATCTGGGCAGCAGTCGTATCGTGCACGCTGCGATTGAACGTGTAGTCGGCGGAAAGCAGAAACTGCTTGGGAAGCTGCTGCTGCACACCGAATGATGCCTCGTAGGTACGCATAATCGGGAGCAACCGGCTGTCGAAGCCGATGCCGTTGCCGACGAGTGTGGCCAAACCGAGCTGGTTTCCGGGCGGTACCTGGTAGCCGTTCGGAAATGGGTTCTGGAGTGAATACGGTCCAGTCAGTCCTGCGGAGGGAGTGAAGCCGTTGAGCGATGAAAGGTAATTCGTCGAAAGGCTGAAGCCGTTGGTCGTGTTCGCGTGATCGTCCCACTTGTGATAAATGCCGAAACCACCGCGCAGCACGGTTGTGTCCGTAATCCGCCAGGCAACGCCGACGCGCGGTTGAATGTCGGTCCAATCCGTGTCGTAGGGACGGCGCGGCTGGCCATTAACCCCGGCGAATAGCTTTCCGCCGTTGACGACTGGAGGCGCCGCCGGATATGGATTATTGGGATTCGCCGCATTCCATGCTGCCGCCTGCTGGTTCCAGTTTGCGAGCACCGCGTCGCTGTATGGATTCTTTGCGTCATAGTCGAAGCCCGCGTTCAGACGATTGTTGATCTCGGTTAGCGGTCGCTGAATGTCGTAGCGCAGTCCGAGGTTCAACATGAGGCGCGGTGCGATCCGCCAATCATCCTGAAAGTAGAAGGCGTAGTACTGATTGTTGCGGTAATACGAGTCGTTGTAATCGATATTGCCGCTGTTCGGCACGCCAAGCAGAAGATTGGCGATACCCGAGCCGTCGTTCTGTCCCTGATCTTTTTGGTCGAACTGACGAGTCCAGTAGTTAGTATCGAAGTTCAAGCGGCCGGTCGCGGAGCCTGGGCCGGCGTCCCCGCGCCCAATATGGGCGAATTCGAAGCCGTAGTGCCAGGTCTGCTTGCCGTGAACGGTGACCACGCTCGGTGCAACATCCCACTGATTCTGCACATTCCAGGAATACGATGTGCCAACGATCTGTGGATAGTTCTGCAGCGTGAAGGTCGGCGCGGTCTTGCGGTTAACGGTGGGAGGAATGGGCATGTTTTGCATGCCCAGATCAGAATAAGTGAAATCGAAATCGTCCTCACCGTCGGGAAAGTTCGCCGTAAAACGGCCGAACGACAGGCGCACATCAAGCACCGTACTGTTGTTCAGGATCCGATTCACGTCGGCGACGTAATTCTGGTCAGTCCGCTCGGAGCGAATGTTACCGCGTTGCGCAGGCGGCTGGAACCCGTTGTTGTTGCGGAATTCACTGCCATGTTGCTCGGTGACAACCGCATAAAGACGCGTCTTGTCGTTGAAGACATGATCCCAGCGGCCGATCGGCTGAAAGTAGTCGTAGCGGCCGGTATTCTGCGGCTGCAGGAAATTATTCGTGAGCTGCGTCGAGTTGCCGCCTGAAAAATTTGGCGCGGGATAGAGACTCAAAATCTTCGCACCGATCGGACTGATGCGGTTAGCCGGAATTATGTTGCCCGGAAACGGCGAACGAACGTAATTGCTTCCCTTTGGACAATTATCGGCGGCCGTGCAGGGACGTGAAGTCGTTGGATCGTAAATCTTAATGCCGTATTCGCTGAAGTGCTGACCGTCGCGAATATCGAGCGGCGGCGTGCTCTGCTGGGTAGGAAAGGGAACGACTTCTTTCCAGCCCTCGAAAGAGAGCATGACAAAGTCTTTGTCTTTGCGTACGGGAAACTGAACGATCCCGCCGTATTGATGCTGATTGTGCAAGCCTTTCGGCGAGCCGTTCGCGTTGTTCTGAATCGTATTTGCATCGAGAACGGAGTTGCGCCAATAATCGAAGACATCGCCGTGTAGCGCGTTCGTGCCGCTCTTCAGGATCGTATTCACGGTTCCGCCTGCAGTGCGGCCGTACTGCGCGTCGTAGGTGCTGGTCTGCACTTTGAATTCCTGAATCGCTTCCACATTGACGGCGAGCTGCCAGCTTCCATTCACGCTGATGGGGGCGCCGTTCAACAGGAATTGGTTCGTGCCGCTCCGGCCGCCGTTTATGCGGTAAGAGCCGTTGGTGTCCCAGCCGCGCGTACCGGAAAAACCATTTGCGCCGAACTGCTGTTGCGTGAAGATAACGCCAGGAGTAAGCGCGAGCAGCATATAGGATTGGCGGCCGTTAAGCGGCAGATCCTGCGTCTTGATGGGATCGAAGACGAGACCGCGGTCGGCGCTGGTGCTCTGAATCAGCTCCTGCGCGGCCGAAACCGTCATCTCGGTCGCGGCCGCGCCGACTTGCAGCGTGGCGGGCAGGTTCTGTTTATCGTTTACCTGTAAAACCAGATTCTCGTGCCGCAGAGTTTTAAAGCCGGAAGATGAAAATTCCACGGTATAGCGGCCGGGATTCAAATAAGAGATGGTATAAACGCCCTCTTTATTGGTCTTCACTTCCGTGATTTCGTTGGTTGTGTCGTTGGTTGCTTTTACGCTTGCGCCTGGAATAACGGCGCCGGATGGGTCTTTCACGACGCCGGTAATCGACGCGCGAAAGTCCTGAGAAAAGGCACATCCGGCCCATAAAGACACAAATAGCGATACGTAAAGCGCTTGCTTAAACATTGATTGACTCCCCGTGAGCAGCTAATTCGGCCTTAACCCAAGAACCGAGTGCTCAAATCTGCCAAAAATCGTATCACATCGTGAAACGATAGATCGGAAGAGGAGCGAATTTGTTCGGAAGTTCCCTCGAAGCGGGCAAAAACAACGCTAAATCATCGATAGGGCTCAGTATCCCTTTTGCTTGTCGACCACATTGATCAGAGGCTTGCCCGCGACAAACCGCCGGAGATTTTCCTCGATGGTTCCTCTCATGCGATCCGCATCCCGATCCGAACGCCCGGCAATGTGAGGCGTGATAACGGCATTCGGAAATTTCCAGAGAGGATGGTCTTTCGGCAGTGGTTCGGGATCGGTCACATCGACCCCCGCCCCCGCCAGCCGCTTTTCATCCAGCGCCTTAACGAGCCCATTCATGTCGTAGATCGCACCCCGGCTGACGGCAATGAAATACGAACCTTTTTTCATCAGCTCGAACTCGCGGCGTCCCATCATTTTGTGACTCTTCGGGGTATCCGGCACTGAGATGAAGACCGCGTCCGCCCCCGGCAGAACCTCGTCGAGCTGATCGGGTTTGACCACGTTCTTGACAAATGGCAGAAACGGCTTGTCTTCCGGATCCACGCCGATCACGGTCATACCGAATGCATTCGCACGCACGGCAATCTGAGTGCCGATACCGCCCACGCCAATTACAACAGCAGTTTTTCCATTCAGCTCGATGCCGTGAAAATCGCGCGGGTTCCAGATCTGCTGCCGGTCGTTGCTGTACAAGGCGTAAAGATTGCGCGAAAGCATCAGCAGCATGGCGAGTGCATGATCGGCAATCTCAGGACCCTGAACGATTTTGTTATTCGTCAGAGTGATGTGGCTGTTACGCAGATCGCTGCTTCCGTCTTTGGGAAACAACACTCCTTCCACCCCGGCGCTCATAACTCCTACCCATTTGAGATTCTTACCCGCCCGCACTTCTGCAGATGTGATGTTGCCGATGTAGGCGTCGGCATCGGCGATCTCGTTCATCACGTTCGCGTTCGTGACTGGCACAATTTTGGCGTTCGGCGCGGCTGCTCGCAACTCCTGTGCGAGCCCTTCGTCCTCATAAGCAAGCAGAATCTTGTGCTGTGCACGTAAAGTAAATGTGCACACAAACGTAATGAGAATCAGTCTTCGCATATGTTTTGTCCCGCCGAACATCTTTCCCGCCCAAATCAAATGGACAGTTCGCCCGATCATTTTAAACCGCCGCGAGCACGATGGTCATGCGAAAACCGAAGAAGGATTGACCCCACTCGGCTGAGTAAGCCGTTTCCTGGATAACGACGCGAGCTGGAAAACGGTATCGGGATCGACCTCCGAGCGCGATCCCGCTTGCCGGTAACCGAACCCACCGAGGTCACCACACGGTCTCGATAAGCGACCGCCACGGCAAGGCCCGGAACACCCGGATGTGCCACGAGCAGACAAACGGATCCCGGTACGGCCGTGAACGCGCGCTTTGATGTTCGTGTTCAGCTCTGATCTGACAGGTATGCGCGAAACGGCGCCCGAAACTCTAACGGAACTGGAACTTTTTCGGGGTGCCGGACGCCGGTCAGCACGATTCAGGTAAGATGAACTACTAGTCCCGCAAAAGAGTTTATGGAATCTGCGTCCGGGGAGGATGTTTCGATTCTGCTGCGTGCCCTGACCGCCGGCGACCGGGAGGCACTTCCGCAGCTCGTCGCAGTTCTGTATCAGGAGCTCCGCCGAATAGCCTACGGGTACATGCGGCGCGAGCGGGACGGCCATACTCTCCAAACAAGCGCCCTGATCAATGAGGCCTACCTCCGCCTGGTCGGAGCCCAAACGGTCGAGTGCGAGGGGCGAATCCATTTCCTCGCGCTGGCGGCACAGACGATGCGCCGCATTCTCGTCGAACACGCCCGCTCCCGCGCTTACCTGAAACATGGCGGCGGAATGCTCCGGACGTCCTTCGAAGAGGGCACGGTAATGGCTCCGAATCGCGATCCGGAGTTGCTCGCGCTAGACGATGCCCTGACTGAGCTGGCAAAATTCGATAACCGCAAAGCGCAAATTGTCGAAATGCGTTTTTTTGCCGGATTGAGCGTGGAGGAAACCGCCGAAGCGCTGAAAGTTTCGCCACAAACCGTACTGCGCGATTGGAAACTGTCGAAACTATGGCTGACCCGCCAGATGACTCCTTCCAACCCGTAACTGCGAGCCGCTGGCAACGCATCGAGCACCTCGTGAATGCAGCGCTCGAGCGCAATCCTGCTGATCGAACTGCATTCCTCTGGCAGGCCTGTGCGGGTGACCAGAAGCTGTATACGGAGGTGCAGTCGCTACTTGCCTGTGAAGGACAGGAGCACCCGCTCTTCGAAAGCGGCCCGTGGCCGGCAGCCGGCTTGTTTTTGAGCACCCAACTCCAGACGCCGCGTCGTGCAAGTCTCCTGGATCGTGGCGAGTCGCTGGCGGGAGCGCAGGTGGACCGCTTCCGGATCATGCGCTGCCTCGGCCGCGGCGGCATGGGCGAAGTTTACCTGGCCCAGGACACCGCACTTGGCCGCGATGTCGCTCTGAAGTTTCTGGCGTTAGAAACTCCGCACAATGAAGCGCTGGAACAAGTGACACGCGAGGCGAGAGCCGCCTCGGCGCTCAATCATCCCAATATCGTGACCGTTCACGAGGTGATTCGCTACCAGGACACTCCGGTGATCGTCATGGAGCGGATTGAGGGCAACGCCCTGAGAAGCCTGTGCGGCACTCCGCAGCCTCTGACCCGGCTTCTTCACCTGGGGCGCCAAATCGCGGAAGCGCTGGCCGCCGCGCATGCTCACGGCATCGTCCACAGCGACATCAAACCGGAAAACATGTTCGTGCGCCCGGACGGGTATGTGAAGGTACTCGACTTTGGATTGGCGCGTCCGGTTGGGGGAACGACACTGACTTCAACCGACGGGCTGTACGGCGGCACACTCCGGTACATGTCGCCCGGACAAGCGCGCGGCGAACCGGCTACTCCCGCATCCGACATATTTTCGTTCGGGCTCGTGCTGTACGAACTGGCTACCGGTCAGCACGCATTCCCCAGCAATTCGCCTTTTGGCGCTCTCTATGCCATGCTGGCCAGTGAGCCGGCCGCCGCCCCGCTCGAGCATCGCCTTCCAGCGCCCTTGAGCGCTCTTATTCTTTCCATGCTGGCAAAGGACCCTGCTCGGCGTCCGTCCGCAGCAGAGGTCGCCGGAAAACTGCACGAGGCGGCTATACCGCGCCGGACAGTGTGGCGGCAACCGATGTCGTGGACCGCCGCTCTGGCGGGAACGCTTCTCGCGGCCAGCGCTATCAACTGGTTTCTGGTTGCGAAACGAAATGCGCCGGAGTTCGCCAATCTGAATATTTCCCCTCTTACTTCACAAAGCGGATGGGAGGCTTCCCCGACGCTCTCTGCCGATGGCCAATTCATAGCGTTCACCTGGGCTGGGAAGTTGGACGGCATCCGCCAGCTTTATGTCGAGCGGCTTGGTGGAACCGGACCCGTTCAATTAACTCATTCACAAGCTGGAGGCAATATCGGACCGATCGTCTGGTCGCCCGGCGGCGATCGCATCGCGTTCGAGCGCTGGTCCGGAAGCGCCGGCGACATCTATTCGATCGCGCGTGATGGCGGCAAGGAGACGAAGATCTTACATTTGCAGTCGGCCAATCCGAGCTCAACCATTGACTGGTCGCCGGACGGAACCCAACTGGCCTTTTCGCAGCAACCGGCCGGAACTAACCGGCTGGCGGCCTATCTGTATGACTTCCGTACAAACGCAATTCGCAAATTGACCTCTCCGCCTCCCAAAGACTGGGGTGACTGGGATCCAAAATTTTCACCGGACGGCTCCACAATCGCTTTCAAACGGGTCACCAGCTTTTGGACTGACGATATCTACCTCGTCCCGACTGCGGGCGGCAAACCACGGCGGCTGACGGCGGACCAGCGCGGGATTTGGGGACATGCCTGGATCCCTGACGGAAAAAGCCTTGTCTTATCGTGCCAGCGAGGCAGCACTCTGTTTGGGCTCTGGCGATTCCCGCTCGCCCGCGGCCTGCAGCCCGAGCGCATCACGCAAGGAGGAATCGATGCCGTCACCCCGGCTACTGCGCGCCACAGCCGCCGGTTGGGCTGGGTAAACCAGCTTTGGGATCTCAATATCTACCGTGCTTCCCTCGCTGGATCGCCCGCGCCAGTCAGAATCATTGCGTCCACCTCGCGCGATGAAGGGCCCGCCTACTCGGTCGACGGACGGATCGCATTCTCGAGCGACCGGTCCGGGAGCCGCGAGGTCTGGCTTGCCAGACCGGATGGTTCCGATCCGGTTCAGCTCACGCATTTCAACGGTCCTCCGCTGGGCCGTCTGCAATGGTCACCCGATGGCGGGCATCTCGCCTTCGATAGCGGACTTCATGGTGATTCCGACATCATTATGCTGGATTGCGACTCCGGCGCCATGCACTGCAGCGAGCCGCACCGTTTGCCCACGCTAACTCCGGCGGGCGCTCCGAGCTGGTCGGCAGACGGCAATTTCATTTACTATGCGGTCGATCGCGCAGGCCGCTGGGATGTATGGAAACGTCCGGTCGCAGGCGGTACAGAGACACAGGTGACTCGCAAGGGCGGTTATACCTCCCATGAATCGCTCGACGGCAAATGGCTTTATTTCACCAAACCCGGCATGGAAACGATCTGGCGCATGCCTGGGCCTAACTGCCCGGTCGCCGGCCGCCCCGCGGATTCTGAAGAGCCGGTTATCGGGCCGCCTTACAGGCCGCAGCCGGAGGGATGGACAATAACTCCGCATCAGATTGTGTTTATCGACCTTGCCCGCGGCGAAAATCCTCCGACTATTCGCGCATACGATATTTCAAGCAAACAGATACGCGCCATACTTCCGCTGAATGAAGTTTTCTCCGATAGGGGCGATATTGGCGTTTCCGTATCGTCTGATTCACGCTGGATTTTGTATTCGCAGCTCGATCGCTCCGGCAGTAACGTGATCGTTGCCGAAAACTCACGTTAGGGCCACAAAGCTTACGTGAGACCTAAAAGCTTTTTTGTATATCCGAGGCTCTCGTCCAGCGCCCGGCGTTCGCGCTCGGCTTCATCGGCCGCCTCCCAAGGTTCATCTTTGTACGGTTTTCCGCGCTCCGCGATCTCGAGGTACCGTTCGAATTCCCACGCCGGCGTTTCCCGGTAGTTCTCCCAGAAAGAGGATTCGCGATAAGGCAGAATTCTCGGTCCCAGCAGAATGGATTCCATCGACAACGCCTTACCCGGGCACAGTTCAACATACTTCCGCACATACGAATCGATATCGACATTTCCGCGTCCCATTTGCACCCAGGTAACTGAAGCTCCGCGCGGGCTCTTCCATACGGCGCTGTCGCGAACATGGCTGGTCAGCACGTAGGGATGGAGAATTTCCAACGTCAGATGCGGATCTTCGATTGTCCAGAGCGGATTCCCCGAATCGAGGCAAACACCGACGAACTCCGGTCCCGCTTTTTCGACCAGCATCTTCAGTTCGCGTGCCTGCATGTCGCCCGCGTGATTTTCGATGGCGATCTTTATGCCTTCGCCTGTCGCTTTCGAGCGCACATTGTGCAGCACCTGAACAACGTCATCGATGCGCGCCCGTATAGCTCCGTTTTTTCGATCGTCCGCGCTTCCCAGAACCGCTCGCACGATCGGTGAACCGATTGTCTTTGCGGCGTCGATCATCTTGCTTAGTTGCTGTTCGGCCGATCCTGCCGATGCTTCGAACATCTTCGAATTGGGACAAATCGAGCGCATTCCGATCTCGATCTCGATGCCGAGCTTGGCCGCGTGCTGGCGAACCGTGGTTAGATTTCCCGATTCAAGATCGCCCAGAAACCGGATTTCCGAAAAGTGCACAACTTGAACGCGCCGCGCCGCGCAGTAGTCCAGATACTGAAGCGGCGTCCAGTTCTGGCTCCGCAGGCTGAAGATATCGATTCCCAGCTTCACGTTCGAGTCGGCTTTCGAGGTTGTCGCAAGCGGCGCCGCAGCCAGCGCCACAAATGCACGGCGGTTCATATGCATCTCTTAGATGTTGTCCGATCCCGGATGCATCCACGGCTCGCGATATTTGCGTTGCAGCAGCGCATTGGCCTCCTCATCGCCGGCGACCGCCTGGCGATTTGCGTCCCATTCGAGCGTTCTTCCCAGTGCAAGCGCGTTGTTTGCCAGGATGCAGGAAGCCGTCGAGATGTATCCCTCTTCTATATCGGCCACCGGTTTGCTTCGCGTGTCGATGGCGTGCAGGAAATCCAGCATGTGGTAGCGGATCGCCGGCGCAACATGACGTTCCAGGTCCTTTTCCGTGCGATCGATCGGGTACTTCTCAAATTCATACGTGACGTCGCGATGAACCGCGGGTCCGCCTCCGGCAGAAGTGAATTCGTAGCGGTAGACGCTTGCCTTTAATGTGCCCTTATCGCCATAGAACGTAGCTCCCCATTGATCTTTGGGGTCGGGCGCGTCGCCCCAACTGCGATGCTGCCAGACAACGCGCAAATCCGGAAAGTCGAATGTGCAGGTCTGTGTGTCGGTGATGTTCGCTTTGCTGGCTTTATCCACGAAGATTCCACCCGTCGAGGCGATCCGTGCCGGCCAGCCTAACCCGAGCATCCATCGTGTCATGTCAAGCATGTGCACGCACATATCTCCGACAATTCCATTGCCGTACTCCATGAAATTGCGCCAGGTACGCGGCTCGACCAGTTTGTTGTACGGACGCATGGGAGCGGGACCGGTCCACATCTCATAGTTGAAATACGGCGGCGGCGTGCTATCGGGCGGATTTTCCGTCGTTCGCATGTGGTAGTAGCAAAAGATCTCAACCAATCCGACCTTGCCGAGTTTCCCGCTATCGACGAATTCGCGCTTAGCTTCAACCAGGTGCGGCGTGCTTCGTCTTTGCAATCCGACCTGCACGACGCGCCCATACTTGCGCGCAGCCGCCGCCATCGCTTTGCCTTCCATCACGTCCCGGCTGATCGGCTTCTGCACCCAGACATCGATGCCGGCTTTCATCGCCTCAATGGCAATCAGCGCATGCCAGTGATCCGGCGGAGCAATCAGCACCAGGTCGAGATCGCGCTGCTTCAGCATCTCCCGATAATCGCCATAGGTGCGCGGCGTAGCTTTCGATTGTTGTCTCGCAGCCGTCATCTGCGCCGCTGCGGCAAGCGTGTGTTGATCGACGTCGCACAGAGAGACGACTTCTACCGGCGATACCTGTATCAGCCGGAACAGGTCAATCTTGCCGTACCAGCCGCAGCCGATCAGGCCCACACGTCGGCGCTTTTCATCGGGCAACGCGGCAGCGCTCCGGCCCAGCCCGCTCGTCGCCAGGGCAGCGCTGGCGCCAATCAAGAAGTCGCGGCGATTCATAACCTTCAATTAAATATCAGATGCCGGATTAAGTTGCCCCCGTGCTACGCCGGTAACCTTTCGCGTATCGGAAATCACTCCACCCGGAAAAGGACCCCCGCCCCAGGCGCCAGCCAGTCCATCTCACGGCCGAACGGCTCTTCTTGTCCCGAGTAGGGTGAGATGCGGACGAGTTTCCGCCCGCTCTGCCGGAGGTGAACACGGAACTGAAACGAGTTCTTCAGGTCTTTGTTGACCAGCATGAAGTATGGCCGGCCCCCATCGTCCTCGAATTCGCCGACCAGAAACCGTCCGGCTACCGGCGGACGCACGTAACGCTGCGTCATTTCCACGCCTTCCACCAGCTTGCTCGCCGTAAGCGCGCTTCCCTGGTCGGGAACATCCGGATAGTGGTAGACGCCCGTGCTGTGTAATCGAACCAGAACGGGAGCAAGCGCGTGAATCTGGTTGTTGATCCGGCGCAGCATATCCCAGGTCGCGGTGCGATTGCCGAACTGGTCGACTGCTGCCAGCCGGTAGTTCCCGATCTTCGGCGAAAAGTAAGTGAAATATTGAATTCCGCGGCCGCCATACGCCATCGTGCTGTAGACCTGCAGATTAAAAGTTGCATCCGACGGCTCCATGTAATTGAAATGCGAGTTCGCGAGAATGCAATTCCAAAAAGGAGTCTTTGTGTCCAGGCTTAGCCGCCGGATAATGTCGAGATTGGTATAGAACGGATCGAGCATCTCGCCATTGACGAGCGAGTAATTATCGTAAGTCAGGAACGGCTGCCGGATCGTTCTTACTAACATGCGCACGTAAGAGTCGTAGTCGCTCGTGCCCAGAACGGCCGGGGAAACGCGATAGGGGAACAGGTTTACATAGGGCCACTTATCCGGCATTTCCTCCCGCAGCAGGGTCGCCATCTCGCCCAACCCCGGCATGAACGACGCCGGCGGTTCGTCTCTTAGAAAGATACCGAGTGCCGCCGGATTATCGCCGATCTGCTTTTTCAAGAGTGCGAAATCACCCCGCAGTGTGGCAGCGGGCGGCAGGTGATCCGGCGCGTAGGCGTTTAGCTTCGGATCCGTAACGAAGCAGGTCAGGCCGGCAGCTTTGACACGATCGAGATCCTCGGCGCGGCAGAAGCCGGAGATATTCAGACCCGCTTCCTTCATTCCGCGCAACTGGTCCGGGTCAGATGGAGAGTCGCCCCAGGCCATTACGGCAAACTCTTTCGGCGCTATCGGCTGCAGATGAAAACTCTCTTGTGAAAGCGCGGGCGCGGCAAACAAAGAGAGAGCCGCCAGAGTCGTTCTTGTGATGTTCATTTTTCGTGATGCTGTGAAGACCAGCCCTGTATTTAGTTCAGAACTGCAGGCGCAATCCTAGCTGCATACGACGTGGTCCGACCAGGGTACTCGTAATCTGCCCGAACGTCGCGCTCGTCATACTGAGGTTTGCCGTCCCGAATTGAGTATGGTTCCAGGCATTGAACATCTCCAGCCGGAACTGCGTGTTGAAACGCTCCCCGATCCGAGTGTTCTTGAAGATGCCCAAATCCCAGTTATTGATGCCGGGGTCTTCAATGGTATTGCGCCCCGCGTTGCCGGGAATATGAATGCGATTTCCCGCGCCATCTAGCGGGTAATCGAATGCAGCGGGGTTGAGATACGCATCGGGCAGGCTGCGGCCTTGCTTGATGTCGCCGATAATGTTGGGCTGCGAAGTTGTGAAGGCGCCCGCGTTGAGCCAGTCGACTCCCAGGCTGGCGCTCTTGTACTGCCCGCTCGCGAAAGTGGTGATGCCGGTCACCTGCCAGCCGCCAACGATCGTATTCAGAACCGGATTCATGTTCGCGCCGAACCTCTTTCCGCGCCCGACCGGCAGTTCATACACAAAGCTCAGTACCAGCCGCTGCGGAACGTCGAAATCGCTCCGTCCTTTGTCGTAGAGTTTGAAATCCCTGGAAACAATGGAAAAATCGTCGGTGCTGCCGAGATCGAGCGCCTTCGACCACGTATAAGAGCCGAGAAGATACAACCCTCCGCCGAACCTCTTCTCGACACGTGCCGTCAGCGCATTGTAATTCGACCAGCCACCGTTGTAAGTCAGCAGAATAAACCCATAGGCCGGATACGGCACCCGCTGCACGATGGGAACTTTGCCGCTCGGGTCGATAGACGCAATGTTAAGGTTGCGCCGCTGCGGGAGCTTATTCCCGGTGCTTCCGGCGTAGTCCAGCTCCACCACGTAGTCATGCGCAAACGTGCGCTGCACACCGAACGACCACTGGTTCACGTACGGCGTCCTGTTGTGGCGGTCGAACGAGAATGGGTTGAGGTTCGGCGACGCCGAAAAGGCCGGCATCATCTGGCTCATGAACAGCGTCGGCGTGGTCGGATTGCTGTTCAGCGTCTGCGACTGGTAGAACGGCGGACCGATCACCTTGAACTGCTCTTCATTGAAATTGTCGGTGCTGTAGAAGGTGCCCGCTCCGCCGCGAATCACCGTGTTCTTTAGAAAACCGGGGCGGTAGGCAAACCCGAAGCGGGGAGCGAAGTTGTTATAGTCCGGATCGACGATTGAAGGCCGCACGCCTTGATTCGCATACACCACAATGCCTAGATCGGGCGCGAAGACCAGCGCCTTGCCGCGGCTCTCGGTCGGCGCAGCCGCGTATTCGTAACGGATTCCAAAATTGAGCGTTAAATCGCTGCGTACGCGCCAGTCGTCCTGCACGTAGCCGCCGTAGTACGTCGTGCGCAGTTTCTGGCTCGAATCCCCGAGCGCGCCGGATGCGGAAATGGGCAGTCCGAGCAACATATCGCCGAGTCCGAGACCCTGCGTTCCGGTGAACCGGCCGTCGAAGTTGAAACTCGGGTTGCCCGAAAAATCAGTGATCTGGTCGTAAAGTTGTCGCGCAATGGTCAGGCCCGTACGCACGTTGTGCTTCGGCGTCGTCCAGCCGAAATTATCGGTGAACTGGATGTTCGTATCCGTTGCGCCGATCGCCTCGGATAGGGATCCGACCGTGCCGAATCCGCTGGGACTGAAACCGGGCACCCCCCAGTCAAACGGATTCGGCGAAGTATTTTTTAAACCGAACACTTCGGTCGCATAGTCTTTTGTCAGCGACGTTTCAGCAGTCCGGTACGTAACGCTCCGATTGTGTCCGAAGCGGAACTCGTTGATCATGGTCGGCGTGATGATCCGCGTATAAGTCGCTGTATAGAGCCGGTCGCTCTGCGGAAATACATCGCCTCCCAGCGGCCGCAGCGCGGGCGCGAACAGGGTCTCATCCGAATTGGAGAACGTGCCGTAGAGAATGTCCTTCGAGCTGAAATGGTGATCGATGCGCACGTTGTATTGATCCCAGTCATTGATGCGCTTGGGAAATCCGATGGTGTTGAAGGAGGGGAAAGCAGCCGCGTTTGCCGGCACGGCGACATTCGGCTTCGGCTGATACGGCAGCTGCTTCTGCACGATCGGATCGAGGCGCCCCGCCGGGATCACGTTGTTCGCAAATGGCAGCCCGTTCAAGGGATCGATCACGTCGTGGCATTTCTTAGAGCCGGAATTCGCCTGGCAGAACGCTGAACTGGTCGGGAAGATGCCCGTCCCCGCGCTATCGTCCGCCAGGTTGCCTGCCATTTGCGCCGGCGACGGATAGAGACCGGTGGCCGTGCTCGCCTGCCGCTGCCGGAAGCCCTCATAGTTGAAAAACCAGAACGTCTTGTCCCTCCCGTCGTAACCCGGCAGCCGCACGGGTCCGCCTACGGCTGTGCCGAAATTGTTTTGGACAAAGGCCGGCTTCGTACTGCCTGCCCGGTTGGCGAAGAAATCGTTCGCGTCTAGCTTGCGGTTACGGAGAAATTCGAATACCGTCAGGTGAAGATCATTCGTACCGGAGCGAATGGTCGTGTTAATGATGGCGGCGCTCCGGCCGAACTCCGCGCCGTACATCGATCGCTGCACACGAAACTCTTCAATCGCATCAGCCGAAGGCCGGATACCGGCGCTGCCGAAACGCGAGTTGCGTGTTTCGATTCCGTTCACCAGAAAACTGTTATTGCTCTCGCGCCCGCCCGCGATGGATAACGTCGAATCGCCCCGTCCCGTCCAGCTTGTTGCCGGCGACGTGCCGATGCCGATGGGCGCAGCGCCCGCCGAAATCTGCGCTAGTTGAATAAAGTTGCGGCCATTGAGCGGAAGCTCAACAATCGGCTCGCTGGTAATCACCTGCCCGACGGAAGCGCTCTCTGCGTTCAGCATGCTCTCGGCAGCCGCGGATACATTCACCGATTCGGTGACGACGCCGATGGCGAGTTTGGCATCGACACGCGCGCGCTGTCCGATCGTAATTCCGATATCCGTGAGCGTCGCTTTTTGAAAGCCCTGCTTCGTCAGGCTCACCGTATAGCGCCCGGGCTTCAACTGGCTGAATAGATAGTTGCCTAAACTGTCGGTGGCGCCCTGCTGCATCACGTTGGTTCCGACCTGCACCAGCTCGACGGCGGCGCCGGGCACCGGTGTGCCGCTCGGATCGCTCACGTTCACCACCAGGTCTCCCGTGATGGACTGGGCCGGCAAAAGCGCCCCCATCACCAGCCACAACGCAAATAGCTGCGCTAAGTTGTTCATCCGCTTCCGCATCTGTTCCTCCCGTTCCAATTTGTTCGTCACCCGCGAACAGTGCAGACATCATATAACCGACTTCGTTAAAATTGGTCCAGTGAAAGTTGTATCCTGCCGCGTCCCCCGTCTTCTCGCTGCAAGCTGTAAACGGTACGGAGTCCCGGCCGGACCGCTGTTTCTCGCTGTCTTAAACGCACCGCTTGCACGAGCCGTGGATTTCGCCACTCAGATTCATCCCATCCTCGCCGCCCGCTGCGTCCCCTGCCATAGCGGTGACAAACCGCCGGCGGGTCTCGCGTTTACCAGCCGCGCGACTGCTGTGAAAGGCGGTGCGAGCGGACCGGCAATCGCCCCCGGCGATAGCGCGCACAGCCTGATGATTCTGAAGGTCACAAAGCAAAAAGGCGCCGTCATGCCGCCCGTCGGAGCGCCGCTCTCTTCCGAGCAGATCGCGCTACTCAAGCAGTGGATCGACGAAGGCGCCGTCTGGCCCGACTCCCCGAGTGCAGCCGCAAGCGCCTGGCAAGCTCCTATCGCCCCTCGCCAGCCGCCGCTGCCGCCGGGCTCGCAAGCGAATCCGATCGACCGCTTTGTTGCCGCTTACTTCGCCGAACGCAAGCTGGAAATGCCTCAGCCCGTTTCGGATGCCATGTTCGCACGCCGCGTCTATTTCGACGTCTGGGGATTGCCGCCCACCGCCGCTCAGCTCGAGTCTTTTCTCAACGACAAAAGTCCTCAGAAACGCGCGCGCCTGGTCGATGCATTGCTCTCCGACCGCACCATGTACGCCCAGAACTGGATCAGTTGGTGGAATGACCTGCTGCGCAACGATACCGGCGTCACCTATCAAGGCGAGCGCAAGTCGATAACGCCTTGGCTTCTCGCTGCGCTCGAGCAGAACACGCCCTACGACCAGATGGTTTCCGCGCTGGTCAACCCGGTGAAGAGCACCGATCCCGACGGATTCCTGATCGGCGTGAACTGGCGCGGCACCGTCAACGCCAGCCAGACGCCTTACATGCAGGCCGCGCAGAACACGGCTCAAGTCTTTCTCGGAATCAATCTGAAATGCGCCTCCTGCCACGACAGTTTCGTCAATCGCTATAAGCTTCGCGAGTCCTATGGCATGGCGGCGCTGTTTTCGCCGGAATCGCGGCTCGAGCTCGTCCGCTGCGATGTCAAGCAAGGCAAGTTCGTCACTCCCCATCTGCTCTACCCGGATCTCGGTTCTGTTCCGGAAGACGCTTCGCTTGTCGACCGTCACGCCGCCGCCGCCCGCTTCTTCACCGATCCGCGTAACGGGCGCGTCCCACGCACCATCGTGAACCGGTATTGGCAGAAGCTCTTTGGACGCGGCCTGGTCGAGCCGGTCGACGACATGGACTCCAGGCCCTGGAACGCGGACCTGCTCGACTGGCTAGCCTCCGATTTCACCGCGCACGGCAACGATCTCAAGTATCTGCTACGCACGATCCTCACATCTCAGGCCTACCAGTCGCCCGCTGTCGTCAGCAAAGAGCAGGCAGACAAGAATTTTGTTTTCGCCGGTCCCCTGGTGCGCCGCCTTTCGGCAGAGGAATTTGCCGATTCGGTCGGCCTCATCACCGGCGAGTGGCGTCTCCGTCCGGAAGGAAATAACGCCGTGCGCTGCCGCGATTGGGAGTTAAAGTCATCGCCTCTCTCGCTGGCGTTAGGAAGGCCGATTCGCGATCAGGTCTTCACGACGCGCGACAATCACGCGACTACGTTTCAGGCCCTCGAACTGGTCAACGGTCAGACGCTCGAAAAGGCAATCCATCGCGGAACGCTCCGCATGTTAGGCGAATTGCCGCCTGCCCCGGTGAATGCTTTTGACAGCGGGCCCGTGACGCATGGCGCCGTTTCCTTCGATATCAACATCGCCGGAGCCAAGCGGCTTTGGATTTTGACGCAAGATGCCGGCTCCTACGACCCCACCCGCACGATCGCTGGCTGGTCGGACGTGGAGCTCGTCGGACCCAAAGGAACACGCAAGCTTGCTGAACTCGAGACGCTTTCCAAATTCGACCGGCAGGCGATCACCGCAGACAAACACCACTACGGCGAGAGCATGGTTGTACCGCTGAACAGCAAGCTTGTCTACCCGCTCGAAGAGCTGGGCTTCACGCGCATGCGCGGACGCGTCGTTGTGGATGACCGCTCGCGGCCTAGCGATATCGCCGGATCGGTACGCTTCTTCGTGTTTACAGCCGAACCGGACCCCGAGCGCCTGGTGAAGATCGACGGCCAGCCGCCCGTCCCGGCAGCACCGCCCGTAAAAGACCCGGACCAGGCGATTCATCGCCTGTACCTGACTCTTCTCTCGCGCGAGCCAACCGATAACGAACTGCGCGTCTCGCGCGAATTTTTCGCCAGCCAGTCAGCCACGGCACATAAGCCGGAACCGGCCGCGATGGAAGACTTCTTGTGGAGCATGCTCATGCATCCCGATTTTCAATACCTTTATTAGCGGCGAAGGAGAAATCAAATGAATCCCGAAGAAAAATCCATCGTTCACGAGATCACTTCCGGTCTCAGCCGCCGCCACTTCCTGCGTGCCGGCGGCGCCGCTGCGTTAGCTGCACTCGCCGGTTCCGAAGCACGCCTCGTCGCAGGCACAACCAAGTTCGAGCCGCGCGCGGATAGCGTCATTCTCCTCTGGATGGCCGGCGGCATGGCGCAGACTGAAACTTACGATCCCAAGCGCTATACCCCGTTCCAGCCCGGACTCGAATCGAAAGCAGTGCTCAGCACGTTTCCAAGCATCGACACCGCGGTCGATAACATCAAAATTTCGCAGGGCCTGGAACGCATCGCGAGCGTGATGGATCGCGGCACGCTTATCCGCTCGCATCGCGTCGGCGATCTCGGCTTCATTCTTCATTCGCGCCACCAGTTCCACTGGCATACCGGCTACCCGCCTCCGCAGTCGGTAGCAGCCCCGCACATGGGCGCGGTCGTCTCTCGAACTCTCGGCGCGCGCAATCCAGACATCCCCGCCTTCATCGATATCGGCCAGAATCTCGAGATCGGCGCCGAAAGCGATTCTGTCAAGGCCTTCCACACCGCCGGTTTTCTCGGCAGCGAGCATTCGCCATTCCTGATATCCGATCCGGCGGACGCCGTCTCGCGCACACGGCCTTCGGAAAATATCGGCCGCACCCGCTTCGTGCGCCGTTACGACGAGTACAAGAAGCTGGTTGCCGCAAGCCCCGTCGCCCGCTATGGAAGCGACTTTCAGCGCGAAAGCCTGCTGCGTTCCTTTGAAAATGCGCACCGTCTGCTGAATTCGCCCGCCGCCAAGGCCTTCGATCTGAGTCTCGAGCCGAGAAAGAGCTACGACGTTTACAACACCGGCCGCTTCGGACTTGGTTGTCTGCTCGCTCGGCGACTGGTGGAAGCCGGAGCGCGCTTTGTGGAAGTCACCACCGAGTACATTCCGTTTCGCTACTGGGATACCCACGAAAACGGCCACACGCGCACCGTGCAAATGAAAAAAGACGTGGACGCTCCCATCGCGCAGCTCATCCTCGATCTCGAACAGCGTGGCCTTCTCGATCGCACGCTGATCGTGATCGCAAGCGAATTCGGCCGCGACATGATGACCGAGGGCAAGCCCGGCCAGGAAGTGAAACAGCAGGTCCAGCAGCCAACCGTCATGACCGAGATGAAGCACTACGGCATGCACCGCCACTACACCGAAGCAAGCTGCGTGCTTTTATTCGGAGGCGGCTCCCCCAAAGGCAAGCTGTATGGTAAAACCGCGGACGAACGGCCCGTCACGATCGTGGAGAATCCAGTCATCATCGACGATCTGCACGCCACCATCTACGCCGCCCTCGGCATCGCTCCCGACACCTTCTACGAAGTGGAAAAACGGCCGTTCTATGTCACCAAGGACGGTAAAGGAAAAGTCGTAGAAGCGCTTCGTGCATAGCCGCTGATCCACGCAGTCCGCGCACGCGGATATTCTGCATAACCGTGAGCTTTTTTCCTGCCAATCTTCCCATGTATAGGTGTCAGTTCACTGACATAGGAGAAGGATTGAGATGTTTTTTAAAAATAACGAGAAAAGAGTTGGCGGAACGGTTAACAGTAACAGGCTGTATGGAGTTCTGCTGTTCGGATTCATCGGCAGCATAGCGGGAATCAGTCCGCTGAAGGGCGCTACCTTCTGGGGGGCAACCGCCGACGGCAGGGCAAGACAATTTGAAATCACCTGCAGTACCTGCCCCAACCCCGTGACAGATCTGTCCAATCTGCACGACGGTGCATTCGGAAACAACACGGCGGAAGTCGAATTTTCACGCTCGACCGAAGTGAGCTACTTTGCAAATGCGATATTTAACGGACCTAAATCACTGCCGACGTTGCACGCTTCGGCTTCGGCGGACGTTGTCGTTGTTGCGCCTTCGACGTTCTTCTTTGACTCGACAGCGGATGCCCGGGCGACGCAGCTCTATACTTACTCGGGTAAAACGTCAAACACCTATACGCTGGAATACCACGCCGACGGGTCTCTCGACGGTGGCCCGTTAAGCGAAATTGCCGGAGGATTTACCGTTTTCGGCAGCGGCTTCAATCCGAACCAGGAAATCCAGCCTGTTCTGGGATTCACCTTCGACCACCTCAACGGTAACGGAACCGAGCGGCCCGTGCACCTTACCGGCGATGTGACGTTTACCCTGAATCCCGGCGACAGCTTTTTTGTACAGGCTACGCTGGAGGCGATCGTCGATTCACGATCCGCCGACCTGCCCGCCACAGCGGATGCTTTGCATACGCTCGACATGCAATTCACTCAGGGCGATACGTCGCTGCTGACGCCTGCTGCCGTTGCGCCAATCTCGGACGCTCCCGAACCCGTGAGTACCGTTTTGCTCGGGATCGGCTTAGCTGGAGTAGGATTGGTGGCACGCCGGCCCGGCGGGACAGCTCGAAAGCGAGGTACAGACACCAAAAATCATTGACCGGCCGCGAAATTTTTTGCGGCTACTGCGGATTCGGCGCTTCCGGCGCGGGCGCCGGATTTGGATTCGAACTCGTCGCGTCAGGTGCAGCCGGCGGAGCCGCCGCCGGCGTACTCTGTCCGAATGAGCTATTCCCGAATGAACTGCTTTGCCCGAATGAACTGCTTTGCCCGAATGAACTATTCACCCCGCCTTGCGTCGCGTTCGGCTGCTGCGCTCCGTTTTGCTGTTGTGCATACTGGCCCGCCTGCACCCCGCCCGGCACCGTGTCCTTGCGCGGGTCGTAATAAAACTCCCAAAGCGAATAGTCGTCCTGATCGTTGACGGTTTTGATGCTTTGTCCGCCGGCCTTACTCGCCACGCCTGCAATTCCGCCGCTCTGAACATTGCCCAACTGTCCCATCTGGGAAGAACCGGACCCGGCCGCCTGCGCCGCCGTATTCGTTGCCGACAACATCGCCGCCTTCATATCCGGCGCACCGTTTGCATCCACGGGCATCTGCCCGGTTCCATTCGGCCCCATGCCGTTCTGGGCTGCGCCATTCTGCGGAACTGCGGTTTGCGGCGTGCCCTGCAAATGCTTCGCTCCCTTTTGCGGCCGCTGCGCGTCCGTTCCAGGCAGCGGCGGGAGTGCCATCGCCGCTGCCAGTGCCGCATCCGCGCTTGCATTCGGGTTCGACGAGTTCGCCTGTGTGCTGCCATTCGCCGCCACCGCCGGCGCGCGCTGCTTCGGCTGTTTCACAACCACTTCCGGCGGTGTTGAATCCGCCGCATTCGCATTCGTATCCGTGGTCTGCGGAGGCTTTGCAAAGCTGTCGTTACTTCCGAACGAGCTCCCGAATGAAGCCGTACTCGTTGGCGTACCCGATTTGCTGTCGTCCTTTTGCGGCTGCATGCCCGGCAGGAGCATCCCGCCCTTTATTTTGGAGTCGATGATGACGCCCCCCGGTCCCGCATGCAGCAGCCGCCAGTCCTTCTTTCCGGTAAACGGATCAGCAAAATCATGCCGCAGGAAACGCATCCGATTCGTCTCGTCCAGGTCCTTCAACGAACTCGGATAATGACCGGTTTTGCGCACAAAGAGCTTGACGGCGTGCGCATATTCGTGCCCGCGCGAAATCAACAGTTGCTCTTTCTGCCGCTGCGCCTCAAACGCCGCCACCGGCATCTCCATGTAAAGCGAAATCGCCACGATAGCCGCGAACAAAAATACGATGAGCAGCGCCGAACCACGCTCACGCGAACGATAGGAGCTCACAGGTTGTGTGGAATAGGCTTCAGCCTGTACTCCTTGTGTGGAATAGACTTCAGCCTGCATTTCTTGTGTGGAATAGGCTTCAGCCTGTGCCTTTTCATCACGGCTCATTCGGATCTCCCGGATTCTCGGGCGCCGGAATAGTGGGGTTATTCGGATCCATCTGCTGTTGTTGCTGCATACCCGGCATCATTTGCTGCTGCCGGTTATAGGCGTTGGCGTTGCTTCCCTGCTCGAGCGCTTCCGGAGTCACAGGCATCATCTGGCTCAGCTTCACCTGTGTATCCTCCAACTTCGCTCCGGTTGGCGTAAGACGCTCTACCCGGTAGCGCCCCTGCAGTGTCTGTCCCTCTGCCGCCACCAGAATGTCGTCGCCATCCATGAAAAACCCGCGGTTCGCTTCCCCGCGTGTCGACGGCTTCGCAAAACCATAGTATTTGAGCGGAATATTTACCTGCGGAGTCACCGGCTGCGCTGCCACTACCGGCTGTACCACCACCGGCTTCGGCACAATCGTCCGTACCGGCAGCGCTGCCGTTTGCGGCGGAGGAGCAGCCGGACCCATCTCGAATAAATTCCGCGCTTGCGCCGGCAGCTCCACTTTTGCCAGCTTCTCAAGGAGATCCAGCCGCAGTACCGGATCCACCTCGCCCGTTCCCGGCGCAACCGCACGCAACTTTAAGGTGGCGCGATCGTCCCGCCCGCTCCGCCGCCTGTCGCTTGTCGTGCGCGCCCGCGAGGAAGCAACCGGCACGCTCGCCGGCTCCGCACTACGCGCTGCCGCCGCTTGTCCCGAGGAAGGGACCTCGTCGCCGCGCGAATTAAACCAGAACAACAAGCCCGCGAGCGCTATCAACCCGACCACGAGAATCTTCGGGTCGATGCCCAGCTTCATCCCAAAGATCTTGGTTTGCGTGCCTGCGCTCACTGCAACCCCGCCGCCGGTCCACCCGTCTGCGCTTCCCGAATCACCGCTTGAAACCGCACCGTCGCCGTGATCTGCCCCGCCTTCTGCGGCGACGCTGTCAACGTATCCAGCATCAGCATCTGCGGCGAATGGTCGACTTCATATAAGAACTTCATCAACCCCGTATAGGAGCCTTCGAAATTTACCTGGTTGGTCAAAACCGATAGATCGTCACTGCCCTCAATCGGCTCTTCATTCCAGGTCGCATCGCGCTGCTGCAGGTTGGCGGCTTGCGCCATGCGCTGAATTTCGCTGAGAATTGCTTGGTACGCCTGCCGCTTCGGTAAAAAATAGCGCGCTTCGAATTCGCGCGCCTGCTCGCCGCCAAGCTGCACATTGGCCGAGATCTTTTTCAAGCGCTCCGTCTGCAGACGCGCTGTCGCGATGGAAGCCTGCATCTGCCGGCTTTGCCCGCTCAGTTCCTCGCGTGAGCCGCCCGGCGGATCGAAGTACAGATACAATGCCGCCGCGTTCAACACCGCCAGCGTAATCGCCGCCGCCTGCAACCAGAAGCGGGCGCTCCGCCGCACACCCTTGTTGTCCTTAAACAAGGTTTTAAAGGTGCTGAGCATATGCCACCGTCAGTCTCAATTTGAAAAGCGGGTCGTTTTGTGTAGGCGGCGCCTGCGTCATCATCGACGCGTCTCCAAACAGCTTCGAGCCGGCCAGATTTTTCATCACCGTGATGAACGCCTGGGGCTGTTCCGTGCCCACCCACATGTCCAACTGCACTCGATCCTGGCCGGTCTTTTCATCCGCCGCCACCTGCGGCAGCCGGATCGAAAGCAGCCGCACATTGGTTGGCAGCACCGTGCCTAAGTCTTCAAAGACGCGTGTCCAGCTCACCGAGCGTCGCGCGATCAGCTCGTTTAAAAGAACGCTCTCGGAAAAAACGCCTGCGTTGCCCGGTTTGCTCAGCACGCTCGAATACTGAGCGCCGGTCTGCTGCAAACGTCCGAGCTCGGCCCGCTGCCGGCCGATCACCTGCCGCAGATCGGCCGCCTCCCCGCGCGCATGCAAAATCAGCGTCCCAAGCGCCGCGAGCGAGCACAACAACACGACACATGCCACCGCCAGTGCCGCGTTCTGCGCCCGCTCACGCCGGAACGGTTCTGTTGCCAGGTTGATGTCGGATGGTGAAAAGGCGGTCATGCCGCGTATTGCTCCAGCAGGCCAAGCAGGCCCGCGTTTTCTTGCGATGCGATGCCGAACTTCGAGCGCACCGGGATGCAGGGAATACCGAATTCCAGCTCCGCCGCCTGCCCGAGAACATCCGTCTCGGGCCCGAAGCCACAGAGTAACAACCGCGCTGCGGCGTGCCCCAACTGGTCTTCACAATATGCCAGCGTCTGCTGCAAAAGCGGCAGCACTACGCGCGGCGCCGGCCGCTGCCACTCGCTCTCATCGCCTGTAAAATCCAGCGAGCGCACCAGCCGTACCCGCCCCTTCTCGAGCAGGATCACCGACAGCGTCGCCCCTGCCGCCTTTACCAGCAGCGTCAAGCCGGTCTCATTCATCCCGCATAACGGCAGCGCCGCAATCGACGACGGCACTACCAGGCCCAGCCGGTAACCTGCCTCCGTAAAAACGCTCTCGTATTCGAGGAGAATGGGCCGGGCAATCGCCACCACCAGCACTTCCATGTGCCCGGCTTGTTCTATCTGAATGGCGTACGCCAGCTGCGCCTCATCGATCGGAAACGGTACGCTCTTTCGCAGCCGGAACCGCAGCAGTTCCCGCCGGTCTTCTTCCTTCGCTGGAAACTCCTCGAAATCGATAATTGCAGTCCGCGCCGCATAATCGGGAATCACCAGCGCAGTCGTCGAGCCCCGCTTCAGCTGTGCAGAAACTCGCGGCAGCGCGTCCCGATACAGCTCCGGCTTTAAGAGATTCGGCGCGCTCGGCGATGCCGCCAGTCCCGGTTCCGGCAGCAGCTCGCGCCGCTGTTCCACGGGCGCGCGCGGTGAAACACACGCCAGCGATCCCGGCGTCATTTCAAACAGGTAATCCGGGGGAGGATCCGCAACCCACTTCTGTAGTAATTCCATCAACGCCAATGTACGTTTACCTATTCATCAGCCGGATTCAGAGCCCTGCGCGAAGCGATTGGTGCATTCTGGGTTTTACCGCTCAATAAACGTCACCTTGTTCGCTTCCCGAAGCGTCGTAATCCCTTCCTTCACTCGCTCCAGAGCCGAATCCCGCAGGAACGCCATCCCATCCTGCCGCGCCGTCCGCTTAATTTCGGAAGCTGGCCTTCGCTCAAGAATCATCTCCCGAATCGGTTCGGTCAAATCCAGCAGCTCATGGATCGCCGTTCTCCCGCGAAAACCAGTGCCGCTGCACTCCATGCAGCCTCGGCCTTCATAAAACGGAAAGTCGCGCCACTTACTCACATCCAGGCCGCTCTCGACCAGGTAATCATCGTCATAAGTCGCCCGCGTCTTGCAATGCGGACAAATCACTCGCACCAGCCGTTGGGCCAGAATACAGTTGAGCGAGGAGACAAAATTATACGGCTCAACGCCCATGTTCAAAAAGCGCCCCAGCACATCCAGCACATTGTTCGCGTGCACCGTCGTAAAGACCAGATGGCCCGTCAGCGCCGCGTTAATCGCAATCTGCGCCGTCTCCTGGTCGCGAATCTCGCCCACCAGAATCTTGTCCGGATCGTGCCGCAAAATCGATCGCAATCCGCGCGCGAACGTCAGACCCTTGCGCTCGTTCACCGGAATCTGCGTGATGCCTTTGATCTGGTACTCCACCGGATCTTCGATCGTGATGATCTTGTCTTCGTCGTTCTTGATCTCGCTCAGCGCCGCATAGAGTGTCGTCGTCTTGCCTGATCCGGTCGGCCCCGTCACCAGCACCATCCCGTACGGCTCTTTGATGAAGCGTCGGAACTTCGTAATATCCGTATCCGCGAAACCGACCACGTCGAGCGTGAGCTTCGAAAACTTCTCGCTCATCGACTCTTTGTCGAGCACGCGCAGCACGGCATCCTCGCCGTGAATCGTCGGCATGATGGAAACGCGAAAGTCGATCAGCCGTCCCTTGTAGCGCACGCGGAAACGCCCGTCCTGCGGCACGCGCCGCTCGGCGATATCGAGTTCGCTCATTACCTTGATGCGCGAGATTACGGCTGAATACCATTCCTTGGCGATCGGGCTCATCGCCTGCTGCAGCACGCCGTCGATGCGGTACTTGATCGCCAGCTCCTGGTCGCGCGTCTCGATGTGGATATCGCTCGCGCGCCGCTCGAGCGCGTTGAAGATCGTCGTATCCACCAGCTTGATTACCGGCGCGATCTTGCCTTCATCCGAAGCCAGCCGGTCGATCGAAAGATTTTCGTCCGTGCTCTCCTCGTCGCCGACGACATCCAGCGTGAAGCCCTCGGTCACTTCCTCGAGCACGCGCTGCGATTGCTCGGTCTTCTTCAACAGGTCGGAAATCTGCGAGTGCGTCGCGACCTTGACCTTCAGCTTCTTGGCCAGCAGCACCGCCAGTTCGTCGATCTGAACGATCTGCCGCGGATCCGCCAGCGCAATCTCGAGCGTCCCGTTATGGCTTTCGAGCGGCACGAAGTGATAACGGAACATCAGGTCCACCGGCACCGTCCGAAACAGCTCGTGGTCGATTTTCGTGGTTTTCAAATCCACGAAATCGCAGCGGTAGCGCCGCGCAACCTGTTGCGCCTGCTCCGCTTCCGCCGCCGGGTCCTTCAGTTTGATTGTTTCCGTTGCCATAGTTGCCATTACCGGATCGTGTCCGCCAGAGAAAAGATAGGCAAGTACAAGGCCACTAGCACAAACGCCACAAAAATGCCCATGCAAATCATGATTACCGGCTCAATCAGGGATAGCAGCGCCGTCATGCGCGTCGATACATCCTCTTCGTAAAACTCCGCTACGCTCGCCAGCATCGCCGGCAGCGCGCCCGTCGATTCGCCTACTTCCATCATGTCTGTCGCGAGATCGGGAACAATTCCCGTCGCCTTGAGCGATTTCGATAGCGATCGTCCCTCCCGCACCTGCACGGCCGTCTTTTCCAGCGCCTTCCGCAGCAGCACCGTTCCCAGCGATTTGCCCGCCGTATCGAGCGCCTGTACCAGCGGTATGCCGCCCGTCAGCAGCGTGCCTAAAACGCGCGAAAGCTGCGCCACCTGGTATTTAGTCCAGATTTCGCCCACCAGCGGCGTGCGGACTTTGATTTTGTCCAGCCGTTCCTGCGACGACTCCCGGCGTGACCACAGCCATGCCCCCAGCGCCGCCGCCACTGCGATCCCGAAGCCAAGCAGCACATAAGCGCGCGCCGTCGTCCCCACTGCGATCAATATCCGCGTCGCCGCCGGCAGCTTCGCCTGCATACTGCTGTAGAGCGATGCGAAGTTCGGCACCACATACGTCACCAGAAACACAATCAGCGCGACCACCAGGCACACCAGCACCGCCGGATAGAGCAGCGAAACCAGCAGCTTCTTCCGGATTGCGAGTGTCAGCCGTTGATACGTGATATACCGGTCGAGCACTTCCACCAGCGATCCGCTCTTTTCGCCCGCCAGCACCGACGTTACATAAATCGGCGGGAAAACCCCCTGGCGTCCGAACGCATCCGACAGCACAGTGCCCGTCTTCACTTCATCGCGCACCGCGCGAATATGCCGCCCCAGCTTCTCATCCGTTAAACGGTCCGCCAGCAGATCAAGACCCTGCAGAATCGGCAATCCCGCACGCACGAGCGTTACAAACTGCTGGTTGAAGATCAGGAATTTTTCAAGATTGACAGTTTTGTTCCGGTTCGTGCCGGAAATACGCGAACCGAGCGCCTTCGGCTTAACGGAATAAACAAGGTAGCCTTGGTGCTGCAGACGCTCCCGTGCTTCGCGTTCACTGGTCGCGTCCGCTACGTGCTCGTGCATCTGCCCGCGCGGATCGGCATAGCGCAATAGAAATTCCGCCACTCGGCTTCTACTTCCCTTCCGCCTCGAAATTCACACCGTCCACTACTTCCGCGCCCGCCGGCACGACAAAGCGAAATAACTTCGGGTCCACCCGCGGATTCAAAACCTCTTCCTCGAAACGGAACGCCATCCGCGATCCATCCCGTCCCGTAATCTTCAAATCCGCGATCGATCCATCTCCCCGCACCAGCATGGCGACGCTTTCATAGGGAACCCGGTCGTTTTTGGCGCTTGCTTCGAGCCATTCTCCGCCCTCATCCGGTCGCACGCGGAAATCGCGGAATTCTTTTTTCAGATCGAGGCGTCCCAGCAGAAACGCGAGCGGAGCCCGCATATCTTCAGTGCTCTTCAGCGGCATTTTTTCTACCCGGTTGTCCGCCGCGGTATACAGATACACCTGCTTCCCGTCCACCAAAAACAGCTTTCCCGCGGGCCGGGTATAATCCCACCGCATCTTGCCCTGCTTTTGCAGGGTCAAAACGCCTGCTTCTGGCGGCCGCGCTCGCCCTCCCGCTTGCAAGCTCTCCTCAAAATTCACCCGCAGCGTTCGCGCCCCGTTATACCGGTCTTCCACGTTTCTGATGAGCGCGTCAGAACCCTGAGCGTAAGCGACGGATACACCTAGGGCGGATAACACCGCAAACCGCAGCACAAACGAAAGACGTCCCGTTCTGCTACTTCGTTTATTCAAGGAGAAAGCCGCGCGATCTTCCATCCGTCGCCGTCGCGCGTATACAGCAGGCGATCATGCAGCCGGTTCGTACGCCCCTGCCAGAATTCTATTTTGTAAGGCAACACACAATAACCGCCCCACTCTTCCGGCTTGGGGATATCGTCTGTCCCAGCATAACGGGTTTGCAGCTCGCTCAGACGCCTCTCTAAAATGTGTCTGCCGGACAATCTTTCGCTCTGATGGGAAGCGAGCGCCCCGAGCCGGCTCCCCCGCGGCCGCGTACGGAAATATTCCTCAGATTTTTCCTGGCTTACCCGCTCCGCCTTCCCTTCGATCCGTACCTGCCGCTCCAGTTCCGCCCAGAAGAATGCCAGGGCACAAAACGGATTCGCCTCCAGTTCCCGGCCTTTCCGGCTGGCGTAATTGGTGTAAAAAACAAACCCGGCGTCGCTTACTTCCTTCAGCAAGACCACTCGGTTCGAAGGCTTTCCATCCTCCCCGACCGTCGCCAGCACCATGGCATTAGGTTCTTTTAAATCAGTAGCTTGCGCCTCTAAAAACCAGCGGTCGAACTGCTCGATCGGGTTCGTTCGGCAGTTTTGCTCGTCGAGTTCGGCCAGCCGGTAATCCTCCCGTACGCCTTCGAGCGACAGCTTGTGTGGCGGCGCGGCAAGCGGAGTTCGTTCGGCAGAATCGCCCATGCCCTCAGTTTGACATCCGCCCAAAACAGAAGCGGCCCGACTCGCCTGCTTTTCCGGCAGGCAAATCGGGCCATTATCCGATAGGTTTTTAGTACTAGGCGCGATTGGCGCGTTTGCGGCGAAGATAGAGGCAGGCGCCGACCAGCGAAGCACCAACCAGCGAAAGGCTGGCCGGTTCGGGAGCGTTGGAAGGCGGCGGAATAACGGAGCCGAAGCCATCCAGGTAAACATAGCCGGCATGTCCGCCATAGGGGCAGTCAGCAGCAAGCAGTGTCAGTGTGAAGGTATCGCCCTGAAGTTTGGAAACGTCGAGATTTGCGACCTGCCAGTTCGTGTAGAACCAGCTCGTGCTGGACTGTGTAAACAAGCCTGACGGAGCGGTAGCCGAGTTGTAGGTGACGTTATAGAGAATCGTGCTCGTCGTCTCGTCTGTCAGGGTGAGTTGAAAAACGTCCGAATCGGTCGGGCCGTGAGAGTTCTGAAGTACCGCAGCCCAGGCGAAATAGATGTTGCTGGCGGTGTAGTTGTTAACAGTCTGGCTTATCACCGAAATGGAATTGTTCTGGACCTGATCGTTGACGCGTGCCGAATACGTTCCGCTGTAAACCATGTTGAGATTGTTGTCGGTATGCGGATCCAGACCAGCCGTCACGATGCCGCTGGCATCGTAGGCTGCGTTGTAGTTCGCGCCGGTGGGCAGATAGCTCGACGGCACAAGATTATTTGTGAGTTGACCGCTGCCAAGAACACCTGAGCCTCGGGTCCAACCCGTAAAATCGCCGCTTTCAAAGTTGCCATTCGTGAACGTATCAGCGCTGGCGAAAGCTGCCGTTAAAAGAAGGGCAGCTGAAAAAGTTAGTAGTTTCTGCAAGAGATCCTCCACAATGAAAAACACCGGAGCACGTTTGTTTCCTCTACGCCCCGTACCAGCTTTAGGTTACGGAGAATCTCTTATTCCGACAAGTTTTGGAGGTACCGATACTAGAACGCAATCCCGCCCCGAAACGCGGTAACGCGCCATGGGACTAGTACCGATCAAACTGCGCCGGCGCTGCTATACTCAGAAGCGGCAATGGTGTATCTGGTCACGGCTGTACACGTGGTAATCTGTTTTTTTCTGATCATCGTGGTCCTGCTCCAGAGCGGCAAAGCAGCCGATCTGGCAGGAGCTTTCGGCGGCATGGGCTCGCAGACGGTTTTCGGCCCGCGTGGTACTGCGACGATTCTCTCCAAAGCAACTACCGTCGCCGCAACGTTGTTTATGGTGACGTCACTCGTGCTTGTCATCCTGGCGAACAATCGCACGCCTTCAACGGGCAGCGTGCTTGAGCACCGCCGCGCTCCCGCCGTACAGAAGAACAAAACGCCGCAGACCCCGGCCCAGAATGTGCCGCAAAAGAAGTAGCTTTCGAAATGCGGAGATGGCAGAATTGGCAGACGCACTAGCTTGAGGTACGAGTAAACGTCAGTACGCGTGAAGCTAGAGTTAAGTTAAGCGGTCGTGGCGGAATTGGCAGACGCGCATGCTTGAGGTGCATGTACCCAAAAGGTGTGGAGGTTCAAGTCCTCTCGACCGCACCAACATTAATACAGGAACAGACATAAAGAGGTGCCCATTCGCAGATGTGCCGGCTCCTTTTCGGTGCAAGCCAGTGCGGCGGTCGAGGCGCCGGCATCTAATTGCAGCAGCGCGGCGATCCTGAACTCTTTCGTGAACTTCCAGCGCGAACCATTCCAAGTTATCGATCCGATTCAACGCATTCTTCACTAAAATAACCCTTGTTCGCAATTTCGGACTAGCAATGAGTCGGATCTTAATCATCGGGGATCACCTGACCGTAACTCGCGAGATTGGCCATGCGCTTTCGGCGGGTGACTTTCCTATCGAATTTTCGGCCGGGAATGCCGATGCCCTGCAGCGATTGAGAGTGCGATCGTTTGGAGTGGTGATCACCAGTCCGGATAGTGTCATCGACGAGGACCTGGCGCTCTTGGAGCAGATGCGCATCGTCAGACCGGGTGTCAAGTGTATCGTGCTGGCTCGTGAAAGCACTCCGGACGATGTCATCGCGGCCCTGCGTGCCCGAGCGTTCGCCTGTTTCACGCCTCCGTTTATCCCCGAGGAAATTGCGGAACTAGCTTCGAGTGCAGCATCCGACAGTTACTGGCGAGAGGACATCCAAGTGCTTTCGGCCAAGCCCGGCTGGGTGTCACTCCGCGTAAATTGCCGCCTTCTGACAGCTGAGCGCCTCATGACGTTTGCGAAAGAGCTTAGCGCGCAATTGCCTGAGGACACACGACAGGAGCTTATGGTGGCGCTAAGAGAAATTCTGCTAAACGCAATGGAGCACGGCGCCGCTTTCAATCCCGAGCAAGTCGTTGAGGTCACAGCCGTTCGCACTGGAAGAGCGTTGGTCTTCCACGTACGTGACCCAGGATCCGGTTTCCGCCCTGAGGTGCTCGCGCCGGGCACTAGAGCAGGTCTGCATCATGATCCCATAGCCCACGCGTTGCAGCGTGAAGAACTGGGCTTACGGCCCGGCGGATATGGTCTTCTACTGGCGGCCGGCACTGTGGACGAATTGATCTACGGCGAGTTCGGTAATGAAGTGCTGCTCATTAAGTACATGGACTCAGCTTCGACAGCCAAATGAGTCGAGGCTCGTCTCTTTACGACCCGTCGCCGATACGATAGCAGGGGATTGTTCCCGCCTCAATGCCACGGAATGCATGTTGACTGGCGCCCAGTGGTACATGATATTGCGTAACCGAAGATTGTAACCGCCGCGCATCGGCGCCGTTGATTCCTTACCGCTTTGCCGAGTAACAGGCGACGCCGCCAAACGCTGACGCATTGAGTTCGCCGAGTAAGCTCGATACGGCTGGCGAAGCCGGCCGCATCGAGCGTTGAAAACACCTCGCCGCGGGACCAGCAGGGGGCTTCGCGCTAGAGCATGGACCGCCGTAGCATCGGTGCAAGGTCGCCACGCTTGCTTACCTCGACGCGGTCGAGGTCGAGCCAACCCTGCATTTGCTCGAGTTCATTGATCAGGTCCGGCACCACCCGCCGCGCATCCTGCCCAGGCTCGAGAAATGCGCTTTGTACCATCAGACACCTGCGTGCTCGATCGGCCTTGAGGTCGCATCGGGCAACGAGAGTATCACCGAGCAGGAACGGGCACACGTAGTAACCATAGACTCGTTTGGGCGGCGGCACGTACATTTCAA
>DATBGM010000206.1:0-16150 GCA_036557945.1 Bryobacteraceae bacterium
CGGTTTGTCCCGCGCGGCGGGGGAACGAGCGGGGACAGCGTGGTGCTCAATTCGCGCCAGCGCTCGTTTCTGGTGTGCGATGAGCCGAAAGCGAGCGATCTCGCGCTGCGCAGCGGCAGCATCACGGTAAAGGGCTGGTGCGCGGCCGAGCGCGGCGTCGATTTCGTGCAGATCGATATTCCCGGCGTCCCGCGCATCGAAGTTGTGCCGAGTGTTCCGCGTCCTGATGTGAAGAAGCACCATCCGGATCTCGATACGACAGGCCGCGCCGGGTTCGCCGCCGATTTCGATTCGCTTATTTTGCCGAACGGACGGCACGTGATCACGCTGCGGCTGATTTCGAGGGGCAAGCCGATTCGGGAGACGCGCACGGCTGTGCAGATAGACCACGAGCACGGCTTTTCTTCCGATTACTACCGCTGGATTCACGATTTCGAAGAGCCGGACGACGACCTGATCGCGCTCAAGCTGCTGAGTTTTTCCTACCGGCCTACGTTCAGCATTCTGATGCCGGTTTACAACACGAACCCGGAGGAGCTGACGGCGGCGATTGAATCGGTGCTTGCGCAATCGTACAGCAACTGGCAGCTTTGCATTGCGGACGATTGCACGTCGCGCGAAGAGACGCGGGCCGTGCTCGAACGTTATCGCGAGAATCCGAAGATCCAGATTGCCTGGCAGAGAGAGCGCGGCGGCATCTCGCGTGCGACCAACGCGGCCTGGGAGCTGGCGACAGGCGATTACGTCTGCCTGCTTGATCACGACGATACGCTGGCAGAACATGCGCTCGCCTGGGTTTGCGAAATGCTCGACCGGTATCCCGAAGCCGACCTGCTCTACAGCGATGAGGACAAGATCGACGCGAAAGGCAAGCGTTTCGATCCGTTCTTTAAACCGGACTGGTCGCCCGACCTGCTGCTTTCCGAGAATTACATCTGCCATTTGCTGGTGGTGCGGCGGGATCTCGTGGAGAAGATCGGACACTTGAATCCGGATTGCGACGGCAGCCAGGATTACGACCTGATTCTGCGTGCGACGGCGCATGCAAACGAGATCCGCCATGTTCCGCGCGTGCTTTATCACTGGCGCGCGACGGAGGGTTCGACCGCCGTCACGCAGGAGAACAAGAATTATGCGCTCGAAGCCGCGCACAAGGCACTGGCCCGCAACAGCGGCGCGGAACGAATCGAGCCGGGGCGCGTCGCGGGGCGCTGGCGCGCACGCTATCCGATTCCGGTCGGCACACGCGTGAGCATCATAATTCCGTCGGGCGGAAAGCTCGATGTGCTGCGCGCGAATCTGACGAGTCTTTTCGCGAGAACCGGTTATCGCGAGTACGAAGTCGTCGTGATCGATAACTCGAAGCACAACGGGATTGAGAACTATTTGCGCGAGCTCGCGACGCAGCACCCGAATGCCCGGTACATCGACTGGCGGCATAAACCGTTCAATTTTTCGGCGATCTGCAACACGGCGGCGCGTGCGTGCGAAGCGCCGCTGCTGCTGTTTCTGAACGACGACACGTCGGTGATCGAGCCGGGCTGGTTGGAAGCAATGGTCGAGCTGGCGGTGCGGCCGGATGTCGGCGCGGTAGGAGCGAAGTTACTGTATCCGGACGGCCGTATTCAGCATGCGGGCGTGGTGATGGGGCTTTACGACAATTGCGGGCATGCGTTCAAGGGTTTGGACGGCGCGTCGAGCCACTATTTCGATTTTCCGGACGTGATTCGCAACGTGAGCGCAGTGACGGGCGCATGCCTGATGACGCGCGCCGAGGTCTTCTGGAAGGTGGGCGGGTTCGATGAGACGCAGTTTGCGGTGGCCTTCAACGACATCGACCTTTGTTTGAAGATCGGAAGCGCCGGTCACAAGGTGCTGTATACGCCGCACGCGCTGCTTTACCATCACGAGGCGTTTTCGAAGACTTCGAAGGACCTGGTGCCGCATCCGCAGGAGGTGGAGGCGATGCGGCTCAAATGGGAGGCGGTAATCGACGCCGACCCGTACTACAACCCGAACCTGACGCGGAACGACGAGGATTACTCGCTCAAGACCCGGATTTAACGCTATTCTGATAGCAGAATGGCGAAACCGGACGAGCGACTCACCTACACAACGTGGGAAGGCAGAACGATCACCAATGTGGACGTACTGCTGCGCGATCCGAAAGTGCAGGAGACGCTTCGTAAGGGTGAGAAGAACCGGACGCAACCGTCCAAAAAGGGCTATATAGCCGTCGTCCGCTATCGCAAGCCCGAATAGCGGATGCCGTATAACCTGCTCCTGCTGCCGCTGCTGGGCGGGTTTCTCTTCATCCATGTCACGCATTACTTCCGCTTCAGTGCGCAGCGCCTGGATGGCTATCGTTTGCTGATTCAGGCCGCTTTGGCAGGCGTCTGCCTGGCCGTTCTGGCACGGCTAATCGAACTGGCTGTCGCTTACGTTGCCGGTTTCGATCTGATCGCTATCGCGTCCAATTTCTTTTGGCTTTCCCCGTATTCAGGCGTGAGCGCGCTAGCGCTGTTACTGGGTCCGGTGGCTGCATGGATCTGGAATCTGTTCGTGGATAAAGAGCGCGCCAAAGAGCTGGAGATTGCGCGGCACGGGAATGCGTTTACGAAACTTTTGCTACGCAGCCAAAAGGAAAAGCTCCTGCTCTCGATAACGCTCGACAGCAGGAAATGGTACGTCGGTTGGATCACGGAGAGTCCAAATCTCGATCCGCAGGAACTGTATTTTCGTCTGCTGCCGTACCGGAGCGGATACCGCGACAAAGATAATCTAAATCCTGTTTTCACGACGTTCTATGAGGGTGCGGTTGGTGACCCGGCTTTTGATCCAAAGGATCTGATCATTACGCTGCCGCTGAAGGATGTAAAAACGGCGAATCTCTTCAACGAAGACCTGTACAACGACTACTTCGCGGAGCCGCCCGCGCCGGCGGAAGAGCCGACGCCGAGCCACCGGCATCACGCGGGGTAAGAGGGACGGCTAGACACCGTCGAGGCTGTAGCGGCCGGGTCCCATGATGAGGAGCGCCACGGCCCAGGTGCAGAACAGGAGCGGCAGCTCACCGCTGTGCGGGCCGAAGAGGGTGGCGTGGTGGACCAGGACGAAGGCGGCGCCGGTATTGATGGCGACGATCAGCGCAGCCCAGCGCGTCGCCAATCCCAGCACGATCAGCAGAGAGCAGACCAGGTCGGACAGGATGGCGAACATCAGCGTGAACTGGGAGCCGATGTGCAGCGGATCGGGAAAGCGCGACGCCATATCCGAGTAGTGGACGATTTTAGTCCAGCCGTGGACGACGCAAAGGGTCAGGCCAAAAACAACGCGCAACAACAGCAAGCCGAGGTCGAAATGCCGCGGGATAAAGCCAAGCCGCACGAATTTGTTCATGCGTGCCATTGTGCCATTTTTGCCGAACGAACTTTGGGCGCGGTTTGAGCGGACGCCATTCGCCGATATTAAAAACCCTGTTTCTTCTTTGGGCTCTTATACATACAGAGGGTCAGCCGGGGGCAGTTTGGGCGCGCTTCGTATAATGACGGGTATTGCGGCTCGCTGGTCTTTGCTTTTTGGCATGCATGGTTTCCGCCGCCGTGCCCGCCGAGACGCAAGCCGATTGGGCTGCCCGTGCCGAACAACTTCTGCGCGCAGGTCAGAAAAGCGAAGGTGTGTCCGCGCTGGCCAGGGCGTCCGCCGCGCCCGGCGCCACGGCTGCGTCGGAAGACCGCGTGGGTTTTCTCTATGCGGTGTTGCAGAACAACACGGAGGCGATCGCGCACTTCCGCAAATCCACCGCGCTTGACGCGAAGTATGCGCCGGCGCATTTCCATCTCGGGGTGGCGCTGTGGAACGACGGAGAGCGTACGGCTGCACTCAACGCGCTGCAGGCTGCTGCCACGCTCGATTCCCAAAATTTCCAATACCGGTACCGGTTGGGGGCGGCATTTCTGCGTAATAACGATGCCGAACAGGCCGTTCCGCAGCTTGAAAAAGCGGTGGCGCTCAATGCATCGGATGCGGCGGCCTGGGCCGATCTCGGGCAGGCTCTGCAGACGAAGGGCGACCTGGCGCGCGCGGTGGATGCCTACGCAAAAGCGGTGACGCTGAAGCCTGGCGATGCCAGTCTGCGCAACAACTATGCCTTCGTACTGATCGAGACACGGCAGGCGGACCGCGGCATTGAAGAATCAAATCAGGTGCTGGCGAAGAATCCGCGGGATACGAGCGCGCTCATGAACATCGGCTATGCGCATTTGAAGAAAGGCGATTTTGACGCGGCCGAGAAGACTTATCGCGCGCTGCTCGCGATCGACCCCAAATCTGCAGCAGGACATTACGACCTGGGTATTGCGCTCAAGAGCAAAGATCAGCTCGATGCGGCGAAAGCGGAATTCAGAGAAGCGATCCGGCTCGATGCGTCGCTCGCGCAGGCCCATTACTCCCTCGGCATCGCCGACTGGCAGATGGGGGATTTCGCGGGGCTGGCGGAGGAGATGCGGGCGGCGATTAAAGCGGCGCCAGGTTATGCGGAGGCGCATTACATGCTCGGCATTGCGCTCAAGCAGAACGGCGATCTGGACGGGGCGCTCGGCGAGCTGCGGGAAGCGATACGGCTGGATGCGAGCTCGCCGGGTCCGTACAACACGATCGGACAGATACTGCGCCAGAAGGGGGACAAGGCGGGAAGCGCCGAGGCGTTTGCCACCGGCGCGCGTCTGAAACGTGAGAAGGAGTCGGTGCTAGCCAACACGCTCGAACAGGGCATGCGCGGCGGCGAAGTGATGAAGCCGATCACGCAGATGCCGAATCAGGAGACGCAGCCACGCTGATGCCTTCTCGCCGGTCCTTTATTAAATCGTTGTGCGCGACGGTCCCGGTGTTTTCTCTCGATCAGTTATTGGCCGGCACGCCGCTGGGAGTGCAGTTTGTCAACGTGGCGCGGGAGGCCGGGCTGCGCACGAAGACGATTTTCGGGGCCGAAGCGCGTAACAAGTATCTGCTCGAGACGACCGGCTGCGGGGTGGCGTTCATCGACTATGACGATGACGGCTGGCTCGATCTTTTCTTTGTGAACGGCACGCGCTTCGAGGCGAATTTTCCGAAAGGTTCCGAGCCGGTGAGCCGGTTATACAAGAACAATCGCGACGGCACGTTTACGGATGTGACGGTGAAGGCCGGAGTGGCGCGCACCGGATGGGGGCAGGGGGTCTGCGCGGGCGATTACGATAACGACGGGCACACGGATCTTTTTGTGACGTACTGGGGCGATTGCGCGCTGTGGCACAACAACGGGGACGGCACATTTACGGACGTGGCGGCGAAGGCAGGCGTGACGACGCGCACGACAGGTCTCAAGCGTTGGAACACCGGCTGCGCATTTCTTGATTACGATCGCGACGGGCATCTAGACCTATATGTAGCCAACTATATAGATTTCGATCCGAAGACGGCGCCGCTGCCGGAGAGCGGGCCGTGTCTCTATGAAGGCCTGGTGGTTGCGTGCGGACCGCCGGGGCTGCAGGGCGGAAAAGACATTTTGTTTCACAACAACGGAAACGGGACGTTTACGGACGTATCGGAGAAGGCCGGAATTTTGAAGAAGCAGGGGACCTACGGGCTGGGCGTGCTGGTGGGCGATTTCGATGATGACGGCTGGCCGGATATTTACGTCGCGGACGATTCGGCGCCCTCGGCATTGTTTAAGAACAATCACGACGGCACATTTACCGATGTTGGCCTCGAATGGGGCGTGGCGTTCGGAGCGGACGGCAAGACACAGGCGGGGATGGGCGTCTCGGCCATCGATCTCTATGGCAGGGGGCACCTCGACATCGTAAAAACAAATTTTGCTGGCGATACTTCGAGCCTGTACCGCAACCAGGGCGGCGGCAATTTTGAAGATGTGACGTTTCAGGCGGGGCTCGGACGCAACACGCGTTTTCTCGGCTGGGGCGCATGTTTTCTGGATTTCGATAACGACGGCCGGCCGGATATTCTGACCTGCAATGGTCATGTGTATCCCGAAGTGCGCGAGAAGGCGAGCGAATCGGGCTACCGCGAGCGCAAGGTGCTCTATCACAACCTCGGCAACGGCAAATTTGAAGACGTGTCACTCGAAGCGGGGCCGGGCATTCTGGAGCCGGTAGCGGGACGCGGATGCGCGCTCGGGGATTTCGATAACGACGGGGACCTGGACGTAGTGGTGAACTGCGTGAATGAAGAGCCGCAACTGCTGCGCTGCGATTCGACGCTGAAGCACAACTGGCTGAAAGTGAAGACGGTGGGGACGAAGTCGAACCGGTCGGGGATCGGGGCGCGCATTTTTTGCACGCCCGAGGGCGAGCACCGGCAGATGGATGAAGTGCGCAGCGGCGGCAGCTACATCTCGCAGAGCGATCTGCGGGTGCATTTCGGGTTGAAGAATGCGGCGAAGGCGGATCTCGAGATTCACTGGCCGAGCGGCATTGTGGATAAAGTTGCGGGCGTGAAGGCGAACCAGGTGGTGACCGTGGTGGAGGGCAAAGTAGGATAAACTTGCTCTCGCTACATCACGTCCCAGAAGGCCCCTGGCATGGAAGGAGAATGATGAAAAACGTCGCTCGCAGGCCCCTTTTCAGACAAGCTTGCGGCGGACTCCTCCTTACTGCTATTTCGCGACAGGGCAAGGCTTATACAGATACCTTCAGGATGCCGGCATCTCCAGCGGAAGCAATGACAATCCTGACGCAAGGCAATGGCCGCTTTCAGACGAAGCAGCTCATGTCTTTGCAAGAGGACCTGCAGATACTGCGTGCGAATACGGTTGAAGAGCAGAAGCCATTTGCTGCGATTCTTTCCTGCGCCGACTCCCGGGTACCTGTCGAACTCGTCTTTGATCAAACAATCGGTCATCTGTTCGTCGTGCGGGTTGCCGGAAACCTTGCAACTCCGGCAACCATCGCCAGTCTCGAATACGCAGCAGTCGTACTTGGTGTCAAAGTAATGCTGGTGGTCGGTCATCGGAATTGCGGTGCGGTGAAAGCGACTATGGGCGCCAAGTCCGTTCCCGGCCAGATCAGTTCGCTTTACCAATACATTCATCCCGCCTTGAAGGCCGGAGAGATGGATGTGAACCTCGCGAGTCGCGAGAATGCAAAGTACCAATCCGAACTGCTGCGCGCCTCCTCCCCAGTCCTCGCTTCCCTGATAAAGGAAGGAAAGATGTCGCTCCATGCCGGGTACTATGACGTTGAGACCGGCAAGGTAGACGTCCTGACGTAAAACTTATCCAAACGGCTAAGCAGAGAACCCGTTATGGGCCGTTTCTTTCGCATACGACACGCGCTGGAGCCGTTCATGAATAGCGTTAAGCACAGGACCAGGCCGCATCGAGTGCGTGCCGTATCAATCGCGCTGAGCCTGGCGTTCGGTTTTTTTTGCACTTCACTGCAGCACCTTTCAGCACAGGCTCAAAGGGCGGCCGGTACGATGGACGCTGCCAAACAAATGGCGGACGGCAAACAGTGGACCACACACAACCTGGACGTCAACACGATGCCGTCCTATTGCTACGGGGATGCAGAACTGAATTGCCGCCGGTATGGCCGTCTGTATACGTGGGAGTCAGCGCAGCGTGGATGTCAATCATTAGGAGCCGGATGGCGATTACCGACAAACGACGAATGGCGGCAGATGGCGAAGCAATACGGTGGGGTCCGTGACGATTCTGTCGACGGCGGTAAAGCGGCATACAAGGCGCTCGTGAACGGGGGCAGCTCGGGATTTAATGCCGTGTTCGGTGGCGGCCGCTCCGAGGATGGTCAGTATGCACGATTGGAAGCCCATGGATTCTACTGGACGGCATCAGAAAGTGGCCCGAGCAGTGCATGGTTTTACAACTTTGGTCAAGCGCGCATTCTCAATCGTCATAACGATGGGGAGAAGGGTCGGGCATTTTCCGTGCGGTGTGTCAGGGAGTGACGACTGATTGAAGTCACCTGACAAGCGCCGCTTCGTCAAACAGCGCGCGGTGCAAGATCAAGTGCGGATATTACGGCTTACCGGTCCCGGCCTTGTAGATGATGCCGTTTTTCATGATTACGGCAAAGTTTTTGCCGGGTCGCCAATGAGATCGAGATTTGTGAGCGGGTCGCCATTGACGAGGAGCAGGTCGGCCAGCGCGCCTTCTTCCACCACGCCCAGCTTGCCCGGATAGGGCTGCGCGGCCCGCTTAGCGCGAGTAGCTGAGCGTTGGCGTAAGTCACCATCCAAAGGATTTCGGCCAAGAAGCGGAAGAAAGCGCCACATAAGCCGCTTACGGGGTTGGCGCGTGGCGCCGCAGCCGATATTGATTCCCCAAAAACGGCGCGATTGGAAAAGCGCCTGGAAAATGCCAAACAGAATCGTTCTTCTGCCAAGACGCCGGAGGAAGCCAAGCGATTTGATGAGACCGCATTTACGAGATAGAAGATGAACTGCGGCTGCTGCGCGCGGCTTCGTGAAGATGGAACGGCGATTGCTAAATGGTTGTTAAAGAGGGGAAAAATAGAACTTGATTAAACTCGCTGCAACATTTGCCTGCGTGTTCCTCAGCGCGGTAAGCGCCAGGGCATCCTACCTGGATATAACGGGCAGTGTGACGACCATTGGTGGGCCGAATTCTGCCGGCGTGCAGGTCGGCGACCCGTTTCATTTCCGAATCGACTATATAGTGTTTCGTGATTGGCAAAGTGCTTCCTCGGTTCCCACTTCTATTTTTGGTTCACCGATCCCGATTAGCAGTGGGGCTTATGCAGGAGGTTTTATCGATGTGCTCAATTGGGATTTCACTACTCCATGGGGCAAGTTCGATAAAGTCGGGCTTGATGAGCTCGACATGGAAGTCAACGACGATCGAACGGTTAAGCACCTTTCCGCCGGCGGCTGCTGCGACGCCAATGACTTTTTCGGCGTGATCGGTTTCACCGATGGCGATCCAGCAAGCGGTCGCTGGATTATACAAACCGGTTTCGATAATCCCCAATTCAGTTTTTTGTCTGGCGACATTACGGCTGTCCAAAACGTGGCGGCTCCGGAGCCGAATCAAGGCTTTGCTTTGGCTGGGGCAACCTTGCTGCTAATGCTGTTTGGAGCTAGAAGATGGCGCATTCAGCGCAGCGACTCATGAAACAAGTATCAGAGCGCTCCCGGCGCTTCTACTGCTGCCATTTGCCGCGGGCCGGACGGAAACGACAACTATTCGATCCCCGCTCAGGATATATCGCGCTCCAAAAAGCCGCGAGAGAGCTGCTAGTCTACACGCATGAGCACAGCCGAAGTACTTCTGCTTGATTTTGATCACGAGATTGCGGGCACACGCAGGCTACTCGAGCGCATTCCCGAAAAAGACCCGCAGTGGAAGCCGCATGAAAAATCGATGCCGATCGGGAGACTGGCATTGCACACAGCGCGGCTGCCGGAGTTCGGCGCGCGCATTTTGACGACGGACGCGCTCGATTTTGCCAAAGAGAAGTGGCCCGACATCATTTTTCAATCGACGCCGCACCTGTTATCGGAGCTGGACCGCACCTCGGCGGAATTGCGACGCGCGCTGGAGCGCAGCTCGGACGAAGATCTGAACAAGCATTGGAAGCTTTCGATGGGCGACAAAGTTTTCGCGGACGCGCCGCGGAAGGCTCTTTACCGGCGAATGTTTTTGAACCACCTGGTGCATCACCGGGGGCAGCTTAGTGTGTATTTGCGGCTGCTGAATATTCCGGTGCCGGGTTTGTACGGGCCGTCGGCGGATGAGCCGATAGTCTGAGCGACTGGTTCAGGCCCGCTTACGCTTAGGCGCGAGTGAGCCGATCAGATTTAAGCAGGAGCGGGAGGCGCGCTCGGCAGCTCCTCCTCTTTCTTCTCGGCCTTCTTTTTGACAGGCGCCTGCTTCACCGGGCTGATGATGACGTGCGCGTTGCGCCCTTCGAGACGCGGCTGTCCTTCGATTGCACCCACGCCGGTCAGGTCTTCGGCAAACTTCAGCAGCAGCTTCTTGCCGAGATCGACGTGCGCGATTTCGCGGCCGCGGAACTGCACAACGGCTTTCACACGGTTGCCATCTTTTAAGAAGCGGATGGCGTGATTCTTTTTGAAATCGTAATCGTGATCGTCGGTATTCGGACGGAACTTCAGTTCTTTTACCTGGATCACGTGCTGCTTTTTCTTGGTCTCGTGCTGCTTCTTCTTTTGCTCGTACTGAAATTGGCCGAAATCCATCGCTTTGGCGACGGGCGGCTCGGCGGTGGGAGCAATCAGAATGAGATCGAGGCCCATATCCTGCGCCTTACGCACTGCGGCGGGGGTGGGCATGATCTCGACGGTGCCGTCCGGAAAGACCGCGCGGACTTCTCGAGCTCGGATCGCTTCGTTTACGTTTTCTCGAATTCTAGGCCGGCGAGGCGGGAAGTTTCTTGGTGGATACATGCCGGACTAGCGGTCGGCGCTCACCCGCGCCAGGGGTTCGGAAAGAAATAAAGTCAAATGTTGTACCTCCTAATAGTCTACACGGAAAAGAGGGCTTAGGGGGCGTATCCCGGCCCGCGTTTGGGCACTCGTTGACCAATAAAAATGCACTATGTTAGCGTAAACGTTTAGGGAAGTCCGCTGTAGTCCGAAGTGTGCTCCATCGCTCGAGCACACCGGTTCTCTCTTGCCCTAAACCCAGTTCCGCATGGAAACAACGCTTAAGGCCCTCGCTGACCTCCTCGTCGAAGCAGTTCCCACCGTTATTTTCTTTCTTTTTATCGCGTGGTTTTTGAAGCGTATCTATTTCCGGCCGATGGCGGCGTTGTTCGAAGAGCGCAGAAAACAAACCGAGGGTGTGCGGGAACTGGCCAAGCGCGCGTTTGAGGAAGCCGACCGGAAGCAATCGGAATTCGAGAAAGCGATCGACCTGGCGCGTCACGAAATTTACGAAGAGCACGAGCGGCGCCGGCGCGAATGGGCCGAAGAGCAGGCGCGCGCGATCGCCGAGGTGCGCGCGGAAGTGGATGAACAGATCGAGCAGGCGAAACACCAGATTTCGGCGGAAGCGCAGCGGGCGCAGAGCGAGCTGAACGAGCGAGTAGACAACCTGGGCACGGCTATCGTGGAGTCGCTGCTGGCACGGAGAGCCGCGTAATGAGAGGCCTCCTGCTCGCGGGCGCGATGTGTGCCGGCCTGCTTCTTGCCGCGCAGCCGGCACATTCACAGGAAAGCCAGGCCGAGGCGCAGGAGCGGGCGCTGCTGGACCGCGTGGGCCGCTGGAAGATCATCAACACGGCGATCTTTGTTGCGCTGCTCGGCTGGTATCTGACGAAAAAGGGTCCGGCATTTTTTCAAACGCGCTCGGCCGACATTCAGAAGACGATCCAGGAAGCGACCGGCCTGAAGCTCGAAGCCGACTACCGCTATTCCGAGATTGATCGCAAGATGGCCAACCTGGCCGGGGAAGTAAAGAAGATTCGCGAACAGGCCGAAGCCGAAATGGAGCGCGAGCACGGGCGTATGAAGCACGAAACGGAGCTCGAGATTTCGCGTATCCGGCACAACGCGGTGAACGAGATCGAGGCGCTTCGCCAGGAGGCCGCGAATCACGTTCAATATCGCACGGCACAGCTCGCTCTCGAGCAGGCCGAGCGGCAATTGCAGGACCGCCTGTCGCGCGGCGAAGCAGGCGAGTTGACCGACGATTTCATACGGCTGGTTGAGCGGGGAAACAATTAGCATGACCGACGCGCTCTCGAAACATTACGCCGAAGCACTGGCGAACGCCGTGTTCGCGCCGGACTCGGGCTTGCCGGCGGAGCAGGCGCGCGAGCAGCTGCAGAGCGCGGCGGCGACGATTTCCGGTTCGGGAGAATTGATGAAGGCGCTGCTTTCGCCGGCGGTAAAAAAGGCAAGCAAGCAGGCTGTGATCGGCAAGCTGGCGGATGCGCTCGGCCTGCATCGTCTGATCAAGAATTTTCTGCTGGTAGTGGCGGCGCACCGGCACACACGCGATCTGGGGTCGATGACGCAGGAGTTCGATCTGATCGTAGATGAGCGCACGGGCTGGATTCCAGCGAGTATCGAATCGGCGCGCGAGCTGAATCCGGAGCAGCGCGAGCGCATTGAGAAAGCGCTCGGAACGAAGCTGGGAAAGTTTATCCGGGCCCATTACCGGGTGGATCCAACGCTTGTGGGCGGCATCCGCGCGCATGTCGCGACCAAGGAGTACGACGCCACGATCCGCGGCAAACTGGAAGGCATGCGCAGCCGGCTGCTGGCGCATCTGTAGAGATTCTAGAGGGAATTGAATAGGTATGGCTCAAATCAGAGCAGATGAAATTTCGCGCATTCTGACGTCGGAGATTCAGAATTTCGATGCGGTGGCCAATGTGGCCGAAACCGGCTCGGTGATCAGCGTCGGAGATGGTATCGCGCGCGTTTTCGGCCTTGACAACGTGATGGCGGGCGAGCTGGTCGAGTTCGGGCCGGAGACGGTGGGCATTGCGCTGAACCTCGAAGAAGACCAGGTGGGGGTGGTGCTGCTGGGCGAATACAGCGGCATCAAGGAAGGCGACCAGGTACGGCGCACGGGCCGCATCATGTCGATTCCGGTGGGCGAAGCGATGATCGGGCGTGTAGTCGATGCGCTCGGACGGCCGATAGACGGCAAAGGCGCGATCGAGACAACCGAATTCAATCCGCTGGAGCGTATCGCTCCGGGTGTAGTCGACCGGCGGTCGGTAAAGGAGCCGCTGCAGACCGGCATAAAAGCGATCGATGCGATGGTGCCGATCGGGCGCGGACAGCGCGAGCTGATCATCGGCGACCGGCAGACGGGCAAGACAACGGTTGCGCTCGACACGATCATCAACCAGAAGGGCCAGAACATGATCTGCATCTACGTGGCGATCGGGCAGAAGCGCTCGACCGTTGCGCAGGTGGTGCGGATTCTGGAAGAGCACGGCGCGATGGAGTACAGCATCGTAGTGGCAGCGACAGCTTCGGATCCCGCGCCGATGCAATACATAGCGCCTTATGCCGGCTGCGCGATCGGCGAGTACTTCCGCGATTCGAAGCGGCATGCGCTTTGTGTGTACGACGATCTTTCGAAACATGCGGCGGCATATCGCGAAATTTCGCTGCTGTTGCGCCGTCCGCCGGGACGCGAAGCATATCCGGGCGATGTGTTCTATCTGCACAGCCGTCTGCTGGAGCGCGCGGCGAAGCTGAACGATGAAAACGGCGGCGGTTCGCTCACGGCGCTGCCGTTCATAGAGACGCAGGCGGGCGACGTCTCGGCGTATATTCCGACCAACGTGATTTCGATCACCGACGGGCAGATCTACCTCGAGACCGACCTTTTCAACGCCAATGTGCGGCCGGCTATCAACGTGGGTCTTTCGGTGAGCCGCGTCGGCGGCAGCGCGCAGATCAAGGCCATGCGGCAGGTGGCGGGCAGCCTGCGTCTGGAGCTGGCACAGTATCGCAACCTGGAAGCGTTCGCGCAGTTCGGCTCCGATCTGGACAAAGCGTCGCAGGACCAGTTGAATCGCGGCAAGCGCTGGGTGGAAGTGCTGAAGCAGGGTCCGTATTCGCCGATTCCGGTGGAAAAACAGGTCGCGATTATCTTCGCGGGCGGCAATGGCTATCTCGACGACATCGGGGTGGAAGATATCCACCGCTTCGAGCTCGAACTCTATCCATTTCTCGACAACAGCAAACCGGAATTGCTGGCGGCGATTCGCGAGAAGAAGGAGTTGACGGACGAGATCAAGAATGAACTCAAAGCGGCGCTCAAGGAATTCAAGGAGCAGCGTTTCAAAAAGCCGGCGCCCGCGGGCAAGCCTGAACAGAATGCGCAGAACAATGCGGGGAGCAGCGCAAGGCGCGCCGAACAGGAAGCGAAGACGCCCGTTCAGGTGTAAATGCCGAGCTTAATCGACCTTCGCCGGCGCATTCGCAGCGTCCGGAACATGCAGCAGATCACCAAGGCCATGAAGATGGTCTCGGCGGCGAAGCTGCGACGCGCGCAGGAGCATGCGCTCGGGTCGCGTCCGTACGCCAACATGATGAATCGCGTGCTGGCGAATGTTTCGCGGGCGGCGCGCGCGCTCGATACGACGAGCGAGCTGCCGCTGCTGGAAGTGCGCGAAGAGAAGAACATCCAGCTCATTCTGGTCAGCAGCGACACCGGCCTCGCGGGCGCCTTCAATTCGAACCTCTTTCGTATGACGCAGCGGTTTATCGATGAGCATACCGGAGTCCCGCTCGAGATCGAGGCGATCGGGCGCAAAGGACGCGATCACTTCCGGCGCCGCAACTACAAGCTTTCGGGCGAGCACATCGGGATCGTTGAAAAACCGAAGTACGAGAATGCGCGCGAGATCGCGGACAAGATGATCGAGCGCTATCGCAAGCGTGAAGTAGACGCCGTGTATCTGGCCGGCAACGAATTCAAGAGCGCGATGTCGCCGAGTCTCGGTCTGCGCAAGATACTGCCGGTCGAGCTGCCGGAAGAAGAAAAGAACGGCGGCCAACAGCAGGCCGATTACATCTATGAGCAACCGCCCGAGGAGTTGCTGCGTACCCTTTTGCCGCGTTATGTCGAGCTGGCGATTTATCGCGCACTGCTCGAATCGATTTCGGCGTATCATGCGGCGCGCATGACGGCGATGGATGCGGCCAGCAAGAACGCCGGCGACGTGATTCAGGATCTGACGCTCAACCTGAACCGCGTGCGGCAGGCCAACATTACGCGCGAAATTATCGAAATTGTCAGCGGCGCAGCAGCGCTCGCATAGATTCAGGAGTCGTTATGGAAACACAAGCTGTCGAAAGGACACCGACACAAGGTGTCGAGGGCCACGTCATACAGGTAGCGGGCCCGACGATCGAGATCCAGTTTCCGGAAGGCCACGTACCGAGGCTGTTCAACGCTGTGCGGGTCACAAGCGAAGGCTTCGACGTTCCGGTGAAAATCGATATCACGACCGAAGTCGCGCAGCACATCGGCGAAGGCCGAGTGCGTACGATCGCGATGGAGCCGACCGACGGACTTGTGCGTGGTATGAAGGCCGTCGACACGGGCGGACCGATCACGATTCCGGTCGGCAAACAGACGCTCGGCCGGGTGCTGAACGTACTTGGGCAACCGGTGGACAACATGGGACCGATAGAAGCCGATCAGTCGGCGCCCATTCACCGGACAGCGCCTGCGTTTGAAGACCAGGCGACGGGTCTCGAAATGTTCGAAACCGGCATCAAGGTAGTCGACCTGCTCGAACCATATCTGCGCGGCGGCAAGATCGGCTTGTTCGGCGGCGCGGGCGTCGGCAAGACGGTCATTATTCAGGAACTGATCAATAACATCGCCATGAAACATGGCGGTGTGTCGGTGTTTGCAGGCGTGGGCGAGCGCCCGCGCGAGGGTAACGATCTCTGGATCGAAATGCAGGAAGCCGGCATCGTCGATCCGAAGGACTGGCACAAATCGAAGGTCGCCCTGGTCTATGGACAGATGACGGAGCCGCCCGGGGCGCGTTTGCGCGTTGGCCTGACGGGCTTGACGGTTGCGGAGTATTTTCGCGATGAAGAAGGGCAGGATGTGCTGCTCTTCATCGACAATATCTTCCGCTTCACGCAGGCGGGCTCGGAAGTGTCGGCCCTGCTCGGCCGCATGCCGAGCGCGGTCGGCTACCAGCCGACGCTGCTGACCGAGATGGGCGAGCTGCAGGAGCGCATCACCTCGACGCGCAAGGGATCGATCACCTCGGTGCAGGCGATCTACGTGCCTGCCGACGACTACACCGATCCGGCACCGGCGACGACGTTCGCGCACCTCGACGCGACGACCAACCTGTCGCGCGCGATCGTCGAGCTCGGCATCTACCCGGCCGTCGATCCGCTGGCGTCGACCTCGCGCATTCTCGATCCGCGCATCCTCGGCGACGAGCACTACAACGTCGCCCGCAGCGTAAAGCAGGTACTGCAGCGCTACAAGGATCTGCAGGACATCATCGCGATCCTCGGGATCGACGAGCTGTCGGAAGACGACAAGCTCACCGTGTCGCGGGCGCGCAAGATTCAGAAGTTCCTGTCGCAGCCGTTCTTCGTCGCGCAGCAGTTCACCGGCCTCGAAGGCAAGTACGTGCCGATC
>DATBGM010000207.1:0-4161 GCA_036557945.1 Bryobacteraceae bacterium
AAAAAGCTAGTTGATCGTCAGCAGCAGATCGTGCGCTTCGACACTGTCGCGGGCTTTGACCAGCACGTCGCTTACGGTTCCTGTCTTCGGAGCGTAGACGGTCGTCTGCATCTTCATGGCTTCAAGGATGAGCAAACGGTCGCCTTTGTCGACCGTTTCACCGCTTTGCACGTACACCGTCGAAATAGCGCCGGGAATGGGCGCCGCGACTTGACCCGGCTGCGCGGGATCGGCTTTGCGGCGCGCGCTTGTTTCCGCTTTGATTGAGTTGTCGCGCACTTCCACCTGGCGCGGCTGTCCGTTCAACTCGAAGAAGACGGTGCGCATGCCGTCCGACCGCGCTTCGCCGACGGTAAGCAAGCGGATGATGAGCGTCTTACCAGGCTCGAGCTCCACTGTTACTTCTTCCCGCTCTGCAAGACCGTAGAGAAACGGCGGTGTCGGCAGCACTTCCAGATCGCCAAAGCGGGAACGGGCAGAGGCGAATTTCGCAAACACATCCGGATATAAGAGGTAGCTGAGCACGTCGGTACGCGTGGCAGAACCGGCGCTTTCGCTCACTTTCGTGGCGGCTTCGTCGAAGTTCGCAGGCGGAAGGTTTGCGCCGGGCCTGCCGTCCTCCGGCTTGCGTCCGTGCAGAACGACCTGCTGTAATCTGTTTGGCCAGCCGCCTTCCGGTTGCCCGAGTGAACCCATAAACATGTCCGCAACCGAATTGGGCAGCATGACGTGATGATCGAGCGGCAGGTTCTCCAGTTCCTTGACCGTCATGTCGTGACTGATCAGATAGAGCGCCAGGTCGCCGACCACTTTGCTCGAAGGCGTCACTTTGACGATGTCGCCGAAGGCCATATTGACATCCGCATACATGCGTGCAATCTCGGGCCAGCGGCCGCCGAGTCCCATCGCCTCAGCCTGCGCTTTCAGATTTGTGTATTGGCCACCTGGCATTTCGTGAATGTAGACATCGGCGCTGCCGGATTTCGGTGCTTCGTCGAACGGAGCGTAGTAGGCGCGCACGGTCTCCCAATAATCGGAGCAGCGGTTCAACGCGTCGAAGCTGAGACCGGTATCACGCTCGGTGTGTGCAAGCGCGGCCACGATTGAATTCAGATTCGGCTGGCTGGTAGTGCCGCTCATCGAAGAGATGGCGCCATCGGCAACATGCACGCCGGCCTCGGATGCTTTGAGAATAGTAGCCGCATTGATGCCGCTGGTGTCGTGCGTGTGCAGATGAATGGGCACGCCGACTTCCTCCCGCAGCGCTTTGACGAGTTTGTAAGCGGCATAGGGCTTCAGCAGGCCGGCCATATCTTTGATGGCCAGAATATGCGTGCCCATGCGTTCCAGCTCCTTGGCGAGCCGCACATAGTATTGAAGCGAGTATTTGTCGCGTTTCGGATCGAGAATATCGCCGGTGTAGCAGATTGCGGCTTCGCAAACGCGCCCGGTCGCAAGCGTCGCTTCCACTGCAACCTGCATGTTCGGCATCCAGTTCAGCGAATCGAAGATGCGGAAGATGTCGATGCCTTGCGCGGCGGCTTCACGAATGAATTCGCGCACGACATTGTCGGGATAGGCAGTGTAGCCGACAGCATTCGATGCCCGCAACAGCATCTGGAAGCAGATGTTCGGGATCTTTTCGCGCAACGACTGCAGGCGCCTCCACGGATCTTCCAGCAGGAAGCGCATGGAGACGTCGAAGGTTGCCCCACCCCACATCTCGAGGCTGTAGAGTTGAGACAGCTCGTGCGCGACATAGCTGGCGATGCGCAGTAGATCGAAGGTACGCACGCGTGTTGCCATGAGCGACTGGTGCGCGTCACGGAACGTGGTATCGGTGAGCAGCAGCGGCTTCTGCCCGAGAGTCCACTCGGCAAATTGTTTGGGACCGAGCCGGTCGAGCAGTTGACGCGTGCCTTCGGGAATCGTGAGTGCGCTCGATTCGGGCACCCGCGGCTCGCGCAACGTCAGCGGTTTGCGCTTGCCGGCAACTTCCGGATTACCGTTGACAATGATGTCAGCCAAAAACGTGAGCAGCCTGGTGGCGCGGTCGCGGCGCGGTGTGAAATCGAAGAGCTCGGGCGTTTCATCGAGAAACGAGGTCGTCATTTCGCCCGAGCGGAACGTCGGATGGTTGACGACGTTTTCGAGAAACGGAATGTTCGTTTTTACACCGCGGATGCGAAATTCGCGGAGAGCGCGGTCCATGCGCTGGCAGGCCTGTTTAAAGTCGCGCCCCCATGCCGTCACCTTCACGAGCAGTGAATCGTAGTACGGCGAAATCACCGCGCCGCCGTAAGCGGAAGCGCCATCCAGACGAATACCGAATCCGGCCGGGGAACGATACGTTTGCAGCCGCCCATAATCGGGGCGAAAATTACTTGCAGGATCTTCGGTCGTAACGCGGCATTGCAGCGCCGTACCGTGCAGCGGAATATTTTCCTGCCGCGGCAGATTGATCTCTTCGCCGGGCAGCGACAGGCCTTGGGCGACCTGAATCTGCGTACGCACGATATCGATTCCGGTAATCATCTCGGTGACGGTGTGCTCAACTTGCACGCGCGGATTCACTTCAATGAAGAACCATTCATTGGTATCGGCATCTACCAGAAATTCGACGGTGCCGGCGTTGTAGTAATTGACAGCGCGCGCGAGGGCGACGGCGGCGTCGGCAAGTTCCTGACGCACTTTGGCGGACAGACCGATCGCCGGCGCAATCTCGACCACCTTCTGATGGCGTCGCTGCACCGAACAGTCGCGCTCGTAAAGGTGCAGCAGGTTGCCATGCGTATCGCCGATGATCTGAATCTCGACGTGCTTGGCGCGGCGGATGAAGCGCTCGAGAAAAACGGCCGGGTTACCGAAGGCGGCCGCTGCTTCGTCGCTCGCTTCCTGGAGTTTGGGGAGAAAATCCGCGGGCGAATCGACGACGCGCATGCCGCGCCCGCCGCCGCCGAAGGCTGCTTTGATGATGAGCGGGAAGCCGATCTCCTGCGCGATGCGGGCAGCATCTGGCTGGCGCGGATCGACCGGTTCTCCGGTGCCGGGTACGATGCGGATACCGGCTTTCTGTGCCAGCTTGCGCGCGGCTGTCTTATCGCCCAGAGATTCCAGAATTTCTGCGCTCGGCCCGACAAACGTGATACCGGCTTCTTTGCAGGCGCGCGGCAGCGCCGGATTCTCCGAAAGAAAACCATAGCCGGGATGAATGGCGTCGACGCCTTTTTCGACAGCTAGCCGGACAATGCCTTCGACATCGAGATAGGCCTCGACGGGACCTTTGCCCTGACCGATCAGGTACGCTTCGTCGGCTTTAAAATGATGCAGACTGAGGCGGTCTTCCTGCGAATAGACAGCTACCGTGCGCAGGCCCAACTCATTGGCGGCGCGTAATATGCGAATGGCGATTTCACCACGGTTTAAAGCGAGCAGTTTCTTCATCTAGAACGGCGGGAAGGTAAAGGGTAACATGGAGGCCGGCTCTGCCTCCTCAAACATTGCGCGTGCGCTGCGCTCAGTTTTCTTTCAGGGCCGGGCGTTCGCGATCCTTGTAAGCTTCGCCGCCTGGGCAGCTCCTCGTAAAGCGCCGCGGCGTCCGGGAGCGTCTTTGAGTGCTGTTTGAAATTCAACCGCGGCGAGAGCAGGCTGACTTTGTTCAAGCAGCAGGTCGCCAAGTTGTTCCCGCGCGGGAATGATGGGGCCGGGTGTGACCGGAAGTTTTTCGATCGCATCTTCCGAGTCTGCTGCCTTTCGCAGCAGCGCGAGCGCTTGTTCGGGTTTTCCCGCCGCTTGCGCACACCATGCCTGCGCTTCATCCGCTTGAATATCGATTTGCGTGGCCCAATAGTCGTTGCCTGCTGAACGCAATTGTGCGGCGAGGCGGCGCAACTTTGGAATTTGAGCAGTGGCTTCGACAGCGTGACCGCCGCGCGCGAGACCCAAAATTTGCGCCCACACGGCAATAGCGGCAATATGGGGCGCGCCGACCGGAGGTGGAGACATGCGAGCGGCTTCCGTCCATTGGCGCCGCTCCAGCGCATAGCGTACCGGCATTGCGGTTGAGGCGTAGCCTGCTTTGAAATCACTGGCGTTGAGATCCGCCGACCTTCTGAGGTCGTCGATTACATGAGCTGCATCCGCGTCCCTGCCTTCCTGCAG
>DATBGM010000208.1:0-17169 GCA_036557945.1 Bryobacteraceae bacterium
ATCGAGACAATAATTTTCCAGGGCGCGCTGGTTGGAAAGAGGTGATCGCGTTAGCGGGGAACAGCATCCTGCTGGGCAGCAGCACGGTTCCGGCCCGGGATCGCAGCGCGGCGCTTGGCAATTATCCGACCAGCATGCTAAACAGCCCGCCGCAAGATCTCGAAGCCCGAATTACATTTTCCACACAGCCTGGCACTTTGAGCGGCCGACTACTGGCACCGAGGACGCCAGCGCCTGCGCCCGCACTGGCTCCAAACCGGCAAGGTACGCCGCGCAGCGCCTTCACGGAGTTGATGCACACCGAGCGTGTGGGGTTCGGCATGCTTTTCCTCGCCGCCCTCATCGCTGCCGGACTCGGGGCCCTTCATGCGTTGGAGCCGGGACACGGAAAGACCATCGTCGCGGCGTATCTGGTCGGATCCAGAGGAACAGCAAGGCACGCGTTGCTGCTGGGTCTGATTGTTACGGTCTCTCATACAGCAGGTGTTTATCTGTTGGGGGTTGTCACGATCTATGCGCAGGCCTATATCGTCCCGGAGCGGCTCTACCCCTTTTTAGCTGTGCTGTCGGGCCTGCTCATTGCCGGGATGGGCCTCTATCTCGCGCTGCAACGTTTCGCCGGAAGCGGATATGCTCACTCACACAGTCATGCTGCAGGTGCGCACTCTCATGCGCACGGTGGACTCTGGCACTCGCATACGCACGAGGGCGCCCACCGCCACGAGAAGCTTGCAATGGATTGTACGCACAAAATCTCGTTCAAGCAACTTCTTTTGCTGGGCATTACTGGCGGAATTGTACCGTGTCCTGCGGCATTGGTGGTGCTGCTGAGCGCGCTTGCTTTACGGCGCGTGGGCTTTGGCTTGTTCTTGATCGTCGCGTTCAGCTTCGGCCTAGCTGCAGTGCTCATCGGTATGGGGCTTGCTGTGATCTATGCGCGACGGATGCTTTCAAAATTGCCGACCGAAGGCCAGTTCATTCAGCGCTGGCTACCCCTCGCGTCGGCAGTTATGATCACAATTCTGGGATGCGCTATCGCGGTTCGGGGATTGATCACGGCTGGTGTATTGCCGATTCGAATCTGAGTCGCGGACGTTGGACGCAGGAGACGGAATGTTTTCAGTTGCAGGCATTGTTGCGATCGGGTTTCTTTTGGGAATGCGTCATGCGCTGGATCCCGACCACGTCATCGCTGTCACAACGATTGTGAGCAGGCAAAGCGGCGTTGCCAAAGGCGCGTTGATCGGTACCATGTGGGGCTTGGGACATACGTTCACGATCTTCATCGTCGGCTCAGTCATCATCCTGTTCGGTGTCGCGATTCCGCCGCGCCTTGGTCTCGCGATGGAATTCGCGGTGGCCGCAATGCTCGTGCTGCTTGGAATCCTCAACCTGAGCGGTTTTTTGCAGAGGCTGCAGAACAGATCAATACTTCGTTCCGAAGAGGTGCCGGCCGGGTTGCGGAGGTTTTCACGCGGGCTTGGACTCTACAATCTTTTGCGGCCGCTTGCGGTCGGGATTGTACATGGCCTGGCGGGCTCAGCCGCGGTCGCGTTACTCGTGATGACGGCGATACGGCAGCCCTGGGGGGCAATTGCCTATCTGCTGCTTTTCGGCGTGGGCACGATCGCGGGCATGATAGTAATCACCACCGCGCTCTCGACTTCCTTCCTACACACGGCACGACGGTTTTCCAGTTGGAACCGGCGAATGACCATGGCTTCCGGCCTGCTGAGTCTGGCCTTTGGATTCTTTGTTGCTTATCAGGTCGGTTTCGTCGACGGTTTGTTTTTAGATCACCCTCGATGGACACCACACTAGGCCGATCGCATGACAAACCAATTCGTATTTACGTTGCTCCTGTTTTGTCTATTGCCAGCACGCTTGCTCTTGGCGCAGTATGTAGCGGTAAGCGGTAAGATTACCGATCCGCAGAGCATGCTGGTCGCTGGTGCTGCTGTCCATCTTGAGAAGCCCAGTGGTGCTGAAGTTGTACACACCACGTCCGATGCCCAGGGCCAGTACAGCCTGTACGATGTTCCGCCCGGCGATTACACCCTGCGCGCGTCAGCATCCGGCTTTGCTCCGGTTGCCCGGCGGATTCGTGTGCCCGTCGATTCTACAGATGCCGCTAATCTCCAGTTCGAGACGATTTTGACGAAAGGGCAAAGCATCGTGATTACCGCGAAGTCGCTTCAACCCGAAATCGACATGCGTAATGCGGAAGTGTTCAATCGAACCTTGTTTACTCGCGACGACCAGGTGTTTCAAACGCTGAATGCCGGTATCAATGCGGGACAGCACGAAGGCGGCGGAAAATCTCTGGAAATCCGGCGCTTCGGATTTAATCTGGACCATGGCGGCGTGAACGGTGGGCTGAAAGTGCTCCTGGACGATGTGCAGCAGAACCAGGGAACACAGGGGCACGGCCAGGGATATCTCGGCACGCTAAAATCCCTCAGCCCGGAGCTGATTCAGGAAGTCACGATCATCAATGGCCCATTCAGCCCGGAATACGGGGACTTTAGCGGCCTGGGGGTTGTTCACATCCGCCAACGAGAGTCTCTGGCGGATGAGTTTACCGCTCGCCTGCAGGGCGGAAACTTCGATACCGGCCGCGGATTTCTTGCCTGGAGTCCTTCGTCGAATAGCGTGGATTCGTACATCGCGTACGACGGATCTTACACCGATGGCCCTTTCATTAATCCCGGCCGGTACCGGCGGGACAATGTGAACGCAAACTACACGAAAACGCTGCCTGATAACCAAAAACTCGGATTCCGGTTCATCTTCGGACGCAACGACTTTTATTCATCCGGCCAGATTCCACTCGATCTTGTTGATGCGGGCAAGCTCGATCGTTTTGGTTATATCGACCCCACCGATGGTGGACGAGTAAGACTCGGAACACTTTCGAGCTACTACAGCAAATCGTGGACCAACGGAGACACCTTGAAAGTAGATGGCTTTGTTGGACGATCGCTATTCGATCTGTATTCGAACTTCACGTTCTTTTTAAACGATCCCGTTCACGGCGATGCTTTTCAACAGCACGACTCCCGGCTACAGGAAGGAAGCAATGTGCAATACATGCACCTTCATCATCTGGGTTCGACAACTGCATCGTTCGCAGCGGGCGGGAATTTTCACGACAATCAAATCAATGTCGGCCTGTACCCGAGGGAGGGTCGTACACCAACAGGAGTAACTACGCGCGCTCACGCTCATGTGACGAACGAAGCCGGCTATGCACAGGAAAGCATCAGTCTCTGGAATGGCCGCTTACTGCTCGGGGGAGGGCTTCGTTTCGACGGGTTTCGATACGGAATCGACGATAAGGTTGATCCGGCCAACGGCGGAGTGCAATGGGCGGGTCGATGGCAGGGCAAAGGAAACCTCGCGTTTACACCATCGCGCAGAACGCCTTTAACGTTCCACGCCAATTACGGACGCGGAATCAATAGTGTCGATGCCCGGGGCGTTGTTCAGAGGCCGGACCAACCTCGCATCGCTACAACCGATTTTTATCAGTTCGGCACCTCTTCCAATTGGAGGCGAGTTTCGTTCACTACGGACGTGTTCCTGATCGACCACTCGAACGAGCTGGTCTACATCCCCGATGACGGCAGCTTTGAATTCAAGGGTCCGAGCCGTGCTTATGGATATGAGGCGAAGGCATCGGTCGACCTAACGAGACACTTATCGCTCAATGGCGGCATGACGAAGATAGGGAACGCGTTCTTCAAGGGCGGAGACCATCGCGTTTACGTCGATAGCGCTCCCCATTTCGTGGCGAATGCCGGTCTGACAGTGACTGCCTGGCGAGGCTGGAGCGGATCGCTTCGCATGCGCGCGATCAACCATTACCGTCTTGATGACGATCCGTCAATCGCCGCTTCCGGGCTTACGGTCTTCGATCTCGGTTTGGCGAAACAATTGAGCCATTTGGTCGAGCTCAACTTCAGTGTGGATAACCTTCTGAACCGGGACTACTACGAAACACAGAACTATTTCGAATCGCGAGTAAGCCCAAACGCGCCGATCATCGCCCGCATTCACGCAACACCCGCATATCCGCTGACCGCAGTGGCGGGTATTACGCTGCGGTTTGGGGCAAAGTAGCAACTATTAGTGGCTTGTCGCAGAGTAACTGTTACCAGTTTCGATACGTGCATATCACCACAACGATCCAACCGAATGAGCAGCGGAAAAGCGAACCCACGAGCATCGCGGAGTCACGCTCGTTCCGGCCGGGTATGTGTTCCGCGCCAAACTGATTCTGATGCTGAGCGAAGGCGCCGGTTTCACGACAATCGGTAACGTTCTCTTTGCGGCAGGCCACTAATGGCTTTTTAGGCGCCCACTGCCGCTTGCTGGAAATTTTCGATCTGCTCCATCTCCTTCGCGCTTAGCCGGAAGTCCAAAGCACCCGCCACGCCAGCAACCTGATCCGCGCGCCGCAATCCGACGATAGCTGCGGTCACCGCCGGATTTGCGAGCGTCCAGGCCAGAGCCACTTCGCCGGCCATTCGGCCATGGGCGTCACCAATTTTTTTGAGCAGTTCTACCAAACGCAGATTTGCGCTGAGCTTCGGTTCCTTGAAATCCTGATCGCGACTGCGCCAATCATCGGCCGGAAGCTTTTCTGCACGCTCCTTGGTCATTTTGCCGGCCAGCAATCCCGCGCGCATGGGCGAGTAGACGATGACCCCGATATTGTTTGCGCGAGCAAAGGGCAGAATCTCCGGCTCGATTTTCCGCACGAGCAGCGAGTACGGCGGCTGCAGCGATGTGACCGGCGCAATCTTCTGCGCGCGCCTCATCTGCTCGACATTGAAATTGGAGACACCGATCCAGCGTACCTTGCCTTCTTCTTTGAGGCGCGCCATTTCGGTCCAGCCTTCCTCGATATCGGCGTCCGGCTCGGGCCAGTGGACCTGGTAAAGATCGATTACCTCCACGCCCAGACGCCGCAGGCTGTTCTCACATTCGCGCCGGATGGAGTCGGCTTTCAACGACGGCGCGATTTTGCCGCTCTTGTCCCACGTCCTCTCGCACTTCGTGAAGATGTATGGCTTCTTCGAGAGTCCTTTCAAGGCGCGTCCGACGACTTCTTCCGAATGGCCGAGTCCGTAAACGGCAGCGGTATCGATCCAGTTAAAGCCTTGGTCGAGCGCCGTGCGAATGGCCGCGATCGAATCGCTGTCGTCCTGGGCACCCCAACTGAATTGCCACCCTGCGCCGCCCATTGCCCATGCACCCACGCCGAGCGCGGTAATTTCAAGATCGCTATTTCCGAGTTTCCTTATTGAAGCCATAGTCGTTTGCCGACCCGATTATCGCAAACCGGCGAAATTCACCGCTTGCTTTCTGGCACCAGGACGGGAGCGTTTTTTTCGTACGCTCGCAGAGCGAAATCGTAAGCTCCGCTGCTGCATGGCGGGTATGGCTCGCCGCGATAAAGAGCCAGACCGTAGGCCCACTTGCGCGCCAGCCAGTCATCGCAGATCGAACCCTTTACATCTTTCAGGTGTTGCCATGTGCTGCGCGCCGAAGCCGTGCGATCGAGAACGGGAAATGCAGCGATCTTTAGATAAAAGCCGCCTGCGACAAAACAGAGAACGAGCAGAGCACCGGTCCAGGAGCGGCGCGCAAGCAAAGCTACTGCCAGCGGAGTAGCGATGTAGAATGCTTCCGTTGCCCCGATGTGGGGTATGCGCGGCAGAGAAATTTTACCCGCGGCCAGAAGGTCCGGCAAGATCTGGGCCACGAGCGGCAGCGATCCGATGAAGATTGCGCAGGGAATGAGCCAATAGCGCAAGGAGCGCACATGCCCGGTCCGGCTCACCGAAATTGCAAGCAGCGCGAAGGCGGAGGGAATCAGCGGAAGCAGGTAACCGGGAAGCTTGTTCATAACGACGCTAAAAACCAGCAGACCGAAGCCGGCGCAAACAGCGAGAAAACGCTGGCGCTCGTCCCAGCGCACGCGGCGCAAAAACAGCAAACCGAACAGCGGCGTCCAGGGCAGCAGTGCTCCTAAAAGGACCGGAAGGTAGTACCACCAGGGCTGAACATGCAAGAGGGAAGCCGAGTAGACGCGCTCGAAATGGTGCTTCCAAAAAAATTCTTCAAGAAAAGGCTTGCCGTTGCGGACAAACACGGCGAGGTACCAGGGCAGCGCAACCAGCAACAATGCGCCAAGCGAGATCCACCAGCTCCGCCACCAACGCCGCAAGAACCAGAAAAACGGAAGAGCCAATACGATCGGCACCAGACCTTTGGCGAGGGTCCCGAACCCGAGCGAAACGCCAATGAGCATGAAACGAAAGGTCTGCGGCCGCTGCTCTAGGGGCAGGCGAATCAGCGGCAGCGCAAGAAACACAGCCAGTGAATAAAAAACTGCCAAGGGTAGATCTGTCAGCGCCAGGCTGCTATACGCCAACCAGCCCACGGACGCCGCCAACAGGGCCGAAGCAATGGCCGCGCACTCCGATCCAAATTCCGCGCGCAGCAGGAAAAACATCGCCGTAAGAAACGCCAGGCTAAGGATGGCCACCGGCAAACGGCCGCAGAGCTCAGGCCCCAGATGTAGTGCTGTTCCCAAACTGGTGAGCCAGTAGAGCAGCGGCGGCTTTTCAAACCAGGGCGATCCCCAAAGGCGCGGCGTAATGTAATCGCCGCTTGCTGTCATGGCGCGGCCGATGGCAAGATAACGAGGTTCGTCCGGATCGAGCACGCCAACACCGGCCAGCCGATAAAGATAGAGACAAATCAGGGCCAGCGCCAGGGTAAAACCGGGAGCGTACCGCCGCAGAGAGGACAATTCTCAGTATAAGGATGCGCATTGGCTCGCCCCGCCGCACAGCTACACTTGTGGAGAAACATGCGAAGTATCCAGGCAGCTTTTTTAACCTTTGTGCTCGCGGGAATCTCTGCCGGGCAAACGGCTGCACGGAAACCGGCTCCGGCGGTCGACAAACAGAAGCTCGCTGACTATCTGCGCTATGCAGAAGGCTTCACGTCATCGGTACAGATTGCAGTTGGCGATCCCGAACCGTCTGCGCTCGATGGCTTTTACCGCCTGGTCGTGCATCTCCGCGTCGGCGAGACCAAACAGGACAAAGTCTACCATTTGACGGCCGACGGCAAACACCTGGTGGCCGATCCGGTTTGGGACCTGAGCGAGAATCCGTTCCTCGAAACGGCGCCGCTGATTCCCGCCGACGGTCCTTCGTTCGGGCCGCCGGGCGCAAAGATCACGCTTGTTGTATTCAACGATTTTCAGTGCCCCTATTGCCGTGAGTTCGCGCGCACTCTGCGGGAGAATCTTCCCCAGAAATATCCGCACGATGTGCGCGTCATTTTTAAAGACTTCCCGATTGCCTCGATTCATCCGTGGGCGCGGCCTGCGGCCGAAGCTGCTCATTGCCTGAGCGATGGCAAACCGGAGATTTTCTGGTTATTTCACGATTGGATTTTCGAGCATCAGGGTGAAATCGACCCGGGTAACCTGCGCGAAAAGGTACTGAGCTTCGCCAAAGAGCATGCGCTCGACCCCGCGAAAGTTGGAACTTGCCTTGATATCCACGGTACAGCGCCCGAGGTTGAAGCCAGCCTGAAACAAGGACGGGCGCTCGAGATCGAGCAGACACCTACGTTTTTTCTGAATGGCCGGAAAGTTCCGGGAGCGTTGCCCTGGAAATCGCTGGATACGCTTATTCAAATGGAACTGAACCGGCCCGCTTTTATTCCACCTGCCGCTACCGGCAAGTAATATTTTCGAAGAACCTGCCGATAGGTTATCTGCGGCTAAAGAAAACCGCGCAATCTATCAGGGAGCAGGTTTACACTCTAAGTGCTGGCGATCGAGAACGCATACATGACAAGCTCTGAAGAAAAGAGCTTCAAAGCTTCGGCTTTTCAGCTTCCGCCGTTGATTTTGCATCCATTTTCGAGCACAGATGAGAATTCTCTGCTGCTGGAAAGCTCGCGGGCGAGTCTGATGCTGCAAGGGCTGGCGCCGCGCGATAAAACGCCGCTGGAAGAGCTCGACCGGATGCTGCTGCGCGGGCGCTATGCGGAAATCCGGATGCTCTTCTATATCGGGAAAGATATCTGCCGGTGGGCCGAACAATGTGCGGAAAGCGCCTCGACGGCCCGACAGTTCTCCGGCCGTACGGTCCGCGTCGAAAGCTTTGCCGTGCTGCTGGTGAAAGAAATCCCGCCGCACGTCCGGGCCAAACTCGAAAGCTGGGGCGTGCTGGATTTTTGCGCCTTGTTCCGGCGCTCCTTCGGTTTGCATGCCGTTCTGCAGGAGCTGCCGGCCCCGCAGGCATTGTCCCCGGATTTTCTGCGACGTTACCACCGTTATTTAGATCAGTGGTATGAGCAGCGGCTGCGCGATTCCGCGTTCGATGCCGTTTCGGCAAGCGAAGTCGCCTTCGAGATCTACGCCTCGGGAGAATACAGTTCCATGCTCGAGAAGAGCTGGTCGATTCCGAACGACTAATCCGGAATCGAGGGCGTGGTTTTGGTCCTTAAACTGCATCGGTCTGTGCAGTTTCCAGGAGGACTTCATGACGAACCTGTCCTTTGCGCGTGCCCGGCTCAGCTCTATCCGGGCGAGTCTGGTCCAAATGCAAAGCTTCCAAAAGCGGCCGTTACGCGACGAAGATGCTGAAGCGGAAGAGCGTGAGCTTGAACGTCTCGAAGGGGAAGTTCGGTTAATTGCGCGCGGCTTGGAACGGGATGTGATTGAATTGCTTCGCGACAGCGCCCGCCAACTGTCCTATGGCGAGCGCTGGGCATCAAAGCAGCGCTGGAGTGCATGTAAAGAGGTTGCCGAGGCGCTCAGTGAGACCAAACGGCTGCTTACGCAAATTCTTGACATGTTCGGCAGAAACGGTCAGCCTGATGCCTACCAAATTGCCGCAGACGCAATGGAACAGATATCAGCCGCCGAAGAAGCGCTCCAAAACACAGAAGAAGTAATTCATAAACTGGAACGGGAGCATCTTCGCTCAACGCACAGCAGTCTTACAGTCCCCGAATCTGACCAGCGCCTAGCGTTTGCTAATCCACATTTAGAATCGTTGGTCCCGATTGTGCTGGCTGTTTGTATGCTGATCAAGCGTGTTCGAACAAAGAGAAGCTTAGAGTCCGGCAAAGAGGACGAGCCCTCCGAATAATACATAGCCGCTGCGAAAATAGTAGCGGATGTTGCAACTTTCCGCAGCGGGTAAGAGATTCGGGCACAAATTGCTGTTCGACGGGCTCGACTGGCTTATCACGCCCAAAGAGCGCACCGGCCTGGTCGGCGGAAACGGTACCGGGAAATCGACGCTACTCAAAGTCATTGCCGGAATCGAGCCGCTCGACTACGGCTCGCTCTCCTCGACCAAGGGCATATGCATTGGTTATCTGCCGCAGGACGGCCTGCGCGTTACGGGCCGGACGGTTTTCGCCGAGTGTCTGAGTGTGTTCGCGGGAGTGCAGGAGCTCGAAAAAGAGCTCGAAATGCTCACGGCACGCATGAGTGAGCTCGATCCGGCAAGCGAAGAATACCGCCAGGTCTCCGATCGTTTTGAACGGGCCGACAGCGAATTCCGGGCGCGCGATGGCTACACCATTGAAGCGCAGGTTGGAACCGTGCTCACCGGTCTGGGCTTTCACAAAGAAGACTGGACGCGGCAGACCGAGGAATTCTCGGGCGGTTGGCAGATGCGTATCGCTCTCGCCAAGCTACTGCTCGAAAAGCCGAATCTCCTGCTGCTCGACGAGCCCACGAACCACCTGGACCTCGAAGCGCGCAACTGGCTTGAAGACTACCTGATCAATTACGAGTTCGCCTATATATTGATTTCGCACGATCGCTATTTCCTCGATATCACGGTGAAAAAGATCGTCGAAATCTGGAACAAAAAAGTGCATTCCTACACCGGCGGCTACGAAAAATACCGGGCGCAGAAGGCCGAGCGTCTCGAGCAGCTCGAAGCGGCATATAAAAATCAGCAGGATCGCATTGCGCAGCTCGAAACCTTTATCAATCGTTTCCGCTACCAGGCCTCGAAGGCGAAACAGGTACAGAGCCGTATCAAGGAGCTCGAAAAAATCGAGCGGATCGAACTCCCGCCGGAAGAGAAGACGATTCACTTTACGTTTCCTCAGCCGAAGGCGAGCGGACGCGTGGTTGCCACTTTTAAGAGCGTCAGCAAGAACTACGGCGAAAAGCAGGTTTTAAAAAATGTCGATTTCATCATCGAACGTGGCGACCGTATTGCGCTGGTCGGCGTGAACGGCGCAGGGAAATCGACGCTGATGAAGCTACTGGCCGGCGCCGAGCCGCTTACCTCGGGCGATTATACGCTCGGGCACAATGTCGAACTCGACTATTTTGCCCAGGACCAATACAAAGAGCTCGATACAGAAGCGCGCGTGCTTGACGACCTGGGCGAGGCGGCTCCGCGCATGACCAATACTGAATTGCGCAATCTGCTCGGCTGCTTTTTGTTCACCGAAGACGACGTCTTCAAGCGCATCGGGGTGCTTTCAGGCGGCGAACGCAATCGCTACGCGCTGGCGCGCATGCTGCTTCACCCGGCCAATTTCCTCCTGCTCGACGAGCCTACTAACCACCTCGACCTACGCGCGAAGGACGTGCTGCTCGAAGCGCTGGAAAAGTATACCGGTACCGTTATGTTCGTGTCGCACGACCGCTACTTCATTGAAAAGCTTGCTACGCGCGTCTTTGAGGTGGCTGACCAAACGGTGCATGTCTTTCCGGGCAATTTTGCTGATTATTTATGGCGCAAGAGCGGCGGAGCGGAGCAGACGCCAACCATTCGGGATGTACTCGACCGCATAACGCCTGGCGAACCGGCCGCTTTCCCCGTCCGTCAGCCTGCTTCAAAGCGCATCAATCCGATCAAGCTGAAGCAAATGCAGGATCAGGCGAAACAGCTCGAAAGCCGTATCGCCGAACTAGAAAGCGAAATCCAGCAATCGGAACTCGCTTTGTCCGATTTTGTGAATGCTGAGGAAGCGGTGCGCCTCTCGAATCTGCTCGAGGCGCGCCGGGGAGAGCTGGACCGCGCCATGACCGAATGGGAATCGCTCGTCGAAGAGCTGGAAGCTACCGCTTAGGCTACGGCGATTCGCTTCAACAGGCCAGCGCCAGCGCGGGCACTTCGAAGTTCTTCAATTTTGCCAGCAGCGTTGTCCGCTTGATACCCAGCAGATCGGCGGCGTGGGACTTATTACCGTTCGTGATGGTGAGAGCCTGGTCGATCAGCGATCGCTCGAAACCCGTCACGACGGCGTCGAAATCCAGGCCTTCTGTGCTTACTTTCACTAGCGGATGGGTTCCGGACGGAATCGCCGCCGGGGTGTTCGGCCGCTGTGGCGCAAAATCATTCCGCGACAAGAGCAGGCGTTCACCGCTCAACACGATCGCCCTTTGGACGGCATGCTCCAACTGTCGAACGTTACCCGGCCAATTGAGCTCCTGCAGATACTCCAGCGCACCGCTCGTGATCTGTTTCACGGGCGAATTTTCCGAATCGGCGATCGTGCGGAGGAAATGTTCGACCAGCAGCGGAATATCGCTGCGGCGCTCGCGCAGGGCCGGCATGTGGATCGGCACAACGTTCAGCCGGTAAAACAAATCCTCGCGAAATTTTTTCTCTCGTGCAGCCGCTTCCAGATCGATATGAGAAGCAGCGATAATGCGCACGTCCACTTTTACCGTTTCCGAACTGCCGACGCGTTCAAATTCCCGCTCCTGCAAAACGCGCAGCAGTTTGGCTTGTGCGTCAAGCGGCATATCGCCGATTTCGTCCAAGAACATCGTGCCGCGGTGCGCCTGCTCGAAACGTCCGGTACGGCTCGTCTGTGCGCCGGTGAACGCGCCCTTGGCGTGGCCGAACAGCTCGGTTTCGATCAGAGTCGCTGGTAACGCCGTGCAGTTCAGCGAAACCATCGGGAAGGCTGCGCGATTGCTTGCGGCGTGAATGGCGCGTGCGACGACTTCTTTTCCTGTACCGGTCTCTCCTGTGATCAATACGGTGCAGCGCTTGGGGGCGATCAAATGAATGATGTCGCAGATTTCGAGGATCGGGGCGCTTTGCCCGATCAAAAATTTTCTCCAGCTTGCGGAATCGGTGTCAAACATTCTGTCTGTTTTTTGGCGCTTACGGCTCCATGCTAGTAGTGTGCGTAAGCAGCCAAAGTTCTTGCGAAGTGGCCTCAATTTCGCGCGTAACTTTTAGATTCCATTCAGCAAATCTCCTATCCCGCAGTTTCAAAACGGAACGTTCGTCGCGCTCGGCCGCAAGCAGACGGTATTTTTGTTCGGCAATTTGAGCGGCCATATCGGCGATTGCCTCTTCGAGTGCCTTTCTCCGGCCCTGCAATCCGAGGGAAAAAAGCGATAGCGCCCGCAGATCCTGCGCGCCGGGCTCATTTGCCGAACGAACAAACGAGACGGCCTGGGCCCTCTCATCGTCCAGAGACGCCAGGGAATTTTCCAGGCGCTTTTGTTGCGCGATCAGCTCCTGAAGCCGGTTGCGCGCGCTTTCGGTTACGAGATGCCGCAGGCGTAAGGCCGATTCCAGGCGAAATTTGAAGCTGGTCATTGCGCGAGGATTTTTTAGAGCGCGGAAGCGAGCTCCGTCAACTCATACAGCGTGCGGTCGAGCGGCGCCCTTTCCCGCGAATCCTGACGTAGAAATGACAGAATCTGCTCGCGCGAGCGGATGCTGGCGTCAAGCTTTGGATTCGATCCCGAAACATATGCGCCAAGCTGAAGCAGGTCTTCGGCATTCCGGTAAACGGCGAGCGCCTCGCGTAGCTTTTGCGCGGCTTTAAGCTGATTTGGCTTGGCCACCAGCGAGGCCACGCGTGAAACAGACGAGAGCACATCGATCGCCGGATAATGCCCGGCCGCGCCCAGTTCCCGAGAAAGAACGATATGGCCGTCGAGGATACCGCGCACGGCGTCGGCGATCGGCTCGTTGTGGTCGTCGCCCTCCACCAGCACGGTAAAGAAGCCGGTGATCGAGCCTGCTTTGAACGCACCGGCTCGTTCGAAGATTTTCGGCAGGATGGCGAAGACAGAAGGCGTGTAACCTTTTTGACTGGGCGGCTCGCCTGCCGCCAGTCCGATTTCGCGCTGCGCCATGGCAAGACGCGTCACCGAATCCATCACAAGCAGCACGTTCTTGCCTTGGTCGCGGAAATATTCGGCGATGGCAATGGCAACAAAACAGGCGCGAATGCGGAGCGGCGCGGGGCGGTCCGAAGTCGCCGCTACAACTACCGAACGTGCGCGTCCTTCCGGGCCAAGCTCGTGTTCAAGAAAATGCCGGACTTCACGATTGCGCTCGCCGATGAGCGCGATCACCGTCACATCGGCAGAATTTTCGCGCGACATGGCGCCAAGCAGCGTGCTCTTACCCACACCGCTTCCGCCGAAAATTCCGATGCGCTGTCCCAGTCCGCAGGGCAGCAGGCTGTCGATCGCTCGGATGCCTGTTGAAAGCATATGCGTAATATGCTCACGGTCCATCGGCCCAGGCGGCTCGGCGAACAAGCTATAGCTCTCGTTTCCGGCGATCGGCGCGCCGCCGTCGATCGGTTTTCCGAAGCCATCGAGAACGCGTCCCAGAAGATCGGGGCCCACGCGCACATGCGCCTCGGCAGGCCGCGCGTAGATCGGGTCACCGGGCTCGAGCCCCTCGACTTCTTCGAGCGGAATGGAGACAATGTGCCCGTTGCGGAAACCAGCCACCTGCGTGCGAATAATCCGGCCTTGCCGCGTGCGGATTTCACAGAAGCTGCCGACCGCCGAGGGCGGCCCCTGCGATTCCACCACCAGGCCGGTCACTTCCGTCACGACGCCGCGCCAGCGCAGCAGCTCGTAATTGGCCAGATCGTCTGCAAAACGCGAAAGGTTGAGGTGCTCTTCCGGAGGAAGCATGAGCTTACAAACCGAGCCGGTCGGCAAAGCCGCGCTCAATCTCCTGAAGCTGCGTTTCTATCGAGCAATCGAGCTCGCCGAGGGAGGTTTCGAAAATCACATCTCCGGCGCGCATTTTCGGATCAGCCACAACCGTGACGGCCGGCGCCATCCCGGCTCGCTCGAGTGCGCCGCGAACCGGTTCGAGTGCAGCGGGCGGGATACGCACGCTCGAGATTTGACGGTTCTGCAGCTTCTGTAGTCCGGCATAGACGATACCTTGAATCGATTCGGGATCCGCATTCAGCTCGCGATGTAGAATCCGTCGCGCGATGGCGAGCGACAATTTCACAACGTCTGCCTCGGCCTGGCTGCGCATCCGGTTCTTCATGGCCAGCAGATCGCGTAGAGTCGTCGCCACACGGTCGCTGGCCGCCTTGATTTCGTTTGCGGCTGCTTCGCGCCCTTTCCGCATTCCTTCTTCCAGAGCGGCCTGGCGGCATTGCGCCAGCTCCATTTGCCGGATGTCATCAAGCTCTGCGAGTCGTGCGCTATCGAGCGCAACCGGATCGGTAGGGCGGGGCGCTGAAGGAGTAACCGCGCGCTGTTTACTTAGCGAGCGCAGGCCCGGCGTAGAGCGCCACTGAATCGCTTGTATTTCTGTCTCATCTGCTGCAATCTTGCACGCCATCGTAATTCCTGAAAACTACCTGGCTTCCGTCTGCGCGATCCAGTTTCGAATCACACCTGCGGCCGCTACCGGATCGCGGTTCACGGTCTGCCGTACGTTCTCGCGCAGCGATTCGACCTGTGCTACTACTTCAGGGGACGGCAGGCTCGGCTGCGCTTTGGCTTCGATCTGCGGCTTTTCGGGTTCTGGTCGCGCCTGCTTCTCGGCTGCTTCGGCTGCTTCAAGCGCCGCTGTGACTCGCACAGCGTTGGCCGCTTTCTTCTTTTTGCGCTTCAGAGCAAAAGCTGCGACGCCGACCATCAGCACGAGGCCCACTCCGGTGCCAATCAGCAGAGCAGGATTGTGCAGTAGTTTCCGGATATCAGTCGTTCCGGGAACCGATTTGACGGGCGTGTCAGAAACCGGCTCGATCTCGCGCGTTTGTTCAAAAGGCAACGTTTCAATGACCAATTGGTCGCCGCGGCTAGGCGTGAGGCCGATGATGCCTGCGACGATTGCTTGAATTGCCTTTATTTTTTCAGGACTCGGCGGCACCAGCACGCGCTTCGCTTTGGCGCCGCTTCCTTGCATCTGTACTTCCTGATCGAGTAAGACGGAAGCGGAGAGCCGCTTTAATGCACCGCGCGGTACGTTGACTTTGTGAACACTGCGCGAAGTCTCATAGGCCACATTTTCGGTGCGCCGCGAAACGCTGGCGCCTCCCATGATCGGCCGCGAAATGGGGCGGGGAAGATTCGAAGGCGTCCCCGGAACACCCGAAGTATCCGGACGGTTCGACATATCTTCCGACTTCTGTGAACTTGTCATCACCGAGCGGCTGGGATCGAATGTTTCGTCCGTCTGCTCGCTCGTGCTGAAATCGCAATCGGCCGAGATGCCGACGCGGAAGTGGTCTTCACCGAGCAGAGGCGTCAGAGTGGCCTCGACTTTCGCGAGCAGGTCTTTTTCAACGGCATGCTTGTATTCAAGCGCGGCATCGTCGCTTCCCGACATTTCGCCATTCGCGCGCTTGGCGCGGTTCAGCAGGTTACCGCGCATGTCGACGACGGAAACATACTCGGGGTTCAGTCCTTCTACTGCTCCCGCCACGAGATTCGTCACCGCAAGAATGTTGCTTTCGCTCAGGCGCATACCCGAGCGCAACGTAAGAACTACGCTTGCCTTGGCCGGCTCGCGCGAATCGAGAAAAACGGAGTCCTTCGGAAATGTAATATGTACGCGCGCCTGTTCGACTTCGTTCAGCGAGCGGATCGAGCGTTCCAGCTCGCCTTCGAGCGCGCGCCGGTAGTTGATATGCTCGGTGAAATCGGTGGCGCCCAGGTTCGTTTTATCGAACAGCTCGAAACCGATACGCCCCGTCCGCGGCAAGCCCGCACCGGCCAGCTCCAGTCGCAGCTCATCGACCTTTTCAGCCGGAACCATTACGGAAGAGCCATTGGCTTCGAGGCGGTAATCGACGCCTGCTTCCTTGATCTTCTGAACCACGGTTGCGGCGTCCTCCGCCGCCATTCCGGTGAATAACGGACGGAAATCGCTTTCGCGGCGCCAGCGAACAAAACTCACGAGCCCGGCAATCAAAAAGACAACCACGACCGCGATACCGACGCGCTGCCCGCCCGATAAGGATTTAAAGATTTTTGTGATTTGGCTCATCGATTACGCAGCCCGGATCAGAGCTGCATCTTCATAATCTCTTCGTAGGCCGAAACGACTTTATTTCGCACCTGAAGAAACATTTCGAAGTCGAGTTCCGCGTTTTGCGCGGCGAGGATGGTCGCATGCAGCTCCTGATTACCGCCGTTTATGAAGTTCTGAGCGGCCTGGTCGGCGGACGCGCGCGAGGCTTCCACATGATTCACGGCCGCGGAGAAAACGTCCTGAAAAGATTGCTTCGGCGCCGCGCCGGCGGCGCTTGCACCCGGCATTTCGATGGGCGCGGGGGCTGTAATCGAAGAAATGGCGAATGACATGGCGAATTACGAGCGGAAGAGATCGATTGACCGTTGAATCATGTCTTTTACGGCCGAAATGGCGGATATGTTTGCTTGATAGGAGCGGGAGGCACCCAGCAAATCAACCATATCTTCGGCGGGATTCACTTTGGGAAATGCCACATAACCGTCTTTATCGGCATCGGGATGGCCCGGCAGATAGCGCCGGTCCGGTTCGCTCGTGTCCTCGACAACTTCGCTGATGCCGACGCCGTTTCCTGCGCCTTCCGCCATGCTGGACGAGAAAAGAGAAGAGAAGGACGTATCGACCTGCTCGCTTTGGAAGACGACATCTTGCCGGCGATACGGTCCTCCTTCGGCGGTGCGCGTCGTGTCGGCGTTGGCGATATTTTCCACCAGGATCTGGGCGCGTGTGCGCTCGGCGGACATGCCGGACGCGCTCACCGATAGGGCATTAAAAAGACTCACGAGCCGTTTCCTCCGCCTTCGATGGCCATTTTCATGATTTTTAACTTAGAATGCAGCAAATTTGCAGCGATATTAAATCGGAGGGCATTTTCCGAAAGCAAGCG
>DATBGM010000209.1:0-41988 GCA_036557945.1 Bryobacteraceae bacterium
GGTTCAGGGCTTTCATAGCGTCCGATCCCTTGGGGCACACGTCACGCTGTTTGCCGGGAGTAAATTCGGTATCGACAAGCAGCCCGTGCTCCAGATCATCAATCCCCAGCTCGGCGGCCTCGGTGAATCCCACGGAACACAGATGACCTGTGATCTTCAGGCGATGCGCATGCGCGGCCTGAATCGCCGCCGCCAACGCATCGTGCGAGATGTTCATGTAGGCTTTGAAGGACGTGGCGCCCGCCGACGCCCAGTAATCGACAAAGCGTCTCGCCGCCTCGGCCGAATGCACAACCGGCATCTGAAACGAGAAACCGCCGGGACCTTGAATATACGGAGCCGTTGCATCGATCGCCGGGCCTGTCAGTCCTTTCTCGATCAGTTGCTTCAGGTTGATATCGGCATAAGGTTCCATCGAGCCGCCGGTTCGCATGGTGGTGACGCCGGCCGCCAGATAGAGCCGCGGTGCGCTGAAAGCGAGCTCGGTATAAACGGGAAGGCCGCCGTTATTGGGCGCCGGATAGAACAGATGCTCGTGCATACCTACCAAGCCGGGATAAACGGTATCGCCTCTCAGATCGAGGGCGCGGGCGCCTGCGGGAATTGAGATTGAAGCGGCCGCGCCGAGCGCGCTGATGTTGCCGTGATCGATGACGATGGTTTGATCCGCGCGTGCGGGCGTGCCGGAGCCATCTATCAGGCGCACATGTTCGAGCGCGATCACCGGATCGCGGAATATAATGACCGGGTTCTGCGCTTGGAGTGGCGCGGTCGCAAAGAAGAATGCGATTAAGCCCGCTCGAAGCATGATCTTATCCTTTCAATTCGCGCAGAACAGCTTCGGTGAATTCTTCCGAAGACGCGGTTCCGCCCACATCGCCGGTGAGATGCTTGCCTTCCCGGTAGACGCTTTCGATCGCATGGCGCAGCTTGTGCGCGGCCTCCTGTTCGCCGATGTGAATGAGCAGCATGACGGCGGAAAGCATGAGCGCAGTCGGATTGGCTTTGCCCTGTCCGGCAATATCGGGCGCGCTGCCGTGCACGGCCTCAAAGACGGCATGGGTTTCGCCCATGTTCGCGCCGGGCACAATGCCTAAGCCGCCGATCAGTCCGGCTGCGAGATCCGAGACGATATCGCCGTAGAGGTTCGGCAGCAGCAGGATGTCGAATGCTTCGGGCCGCATGACAAGCTGCATGGAGGCATTGTCGACGATGAGCTCCTTGTATCGAATCTCGGGAAATTCGGCGGCGGTTTCACGGCAGCAGCGCAGGAAAAGCCCATCCGCGAGCTTCATGATATTGGCTTTATGAATGGCGGTAACCAGCTTGCGCTTGTTCTTGCGTGCGTAGTGGAAGGCGTAGCGGGCGATGCGCTCAGAAGCCGTGCGGGTGATCACTTTCAGGCTTGTTACGACGTCCTTTACGACTTCGTGCTCGAGGCCGGAGTACAGATCCTCCGTGTTTTCACGGAAGATGACCATATCGATCTGCACGTCGGTAAAGCGAGTCTGAATACCCGGCAGCGTGTGCACGGGGCGTACATTCGCGAAGAGATCGAGCGTCTTGCGGAGGGCGACGTTTACGCTTTGAAAGCCGCCTGCCACCGGAGTTGTAACTGGTCCCTTCAATCCGACTTTCGTTTCATTGAGCGAATCGAGCAGGTATTTCGGCAGCGTTTTGCCGGATTCGAGAATGATGGCCTCATTTAGCTCGATGCGCTGCCAGCGGATATCGACGCCGGTTGCTTCAATGACGCGAATGGTTTTTTGTGCGACTTCGGGGCCAATACCGTCGCCCGGGATCAAGGTACAGATGTGAGGCACAATTCCGATTCTAGGTGTTTGTGAAAATGACTTTTTATGCCGAAGATTGAACGCGCGCTGCTGAGCGTTACCGATAAGACGGGAATTGTGCCTTTTGCGAAACGGCTGCACGAAATGGGAGTGGAGCTGATTTCGACCGGGGGCACGGCGCGCGCACTCGGCGAAGCGGGCATTCCGGTGCGCGAAGTCGCAGACGTAACCGGTTTTCCGGAGATGCTCGACGGGCGCGTGAAGACGATTCATCCGCGGATCGCAGCCGGCATTCTTGCGATGCGGTCGAATGCGGAACACATGCGCGCTCTCGCGGAGCACGAGATTCCGCCGATCCAGATGGTGGTGGTGAATTTGTACCAGTTCGAGAAATACGCGGCGAAACCGGGCGTCACGCGCGCGGAGCTGATCGAGAACATCGATATCGGCGGGCCGACCATGATTCGCGCGGCGGCGAAGAATTTTCAAGACGTGGCGGTGGTGGCATCGCCCGGGCAGTATGAAGAAGTTTTGCGCGAAATGGGAGATTTGGGCGGAGCATTGAGCGGCGCAACGCATTGGAAGCTGGCACAACAAGCGTTTCTGCACACAGCGGCTTACGATGTAGCGGTTTCGAATCGTTTGCTGCAGATCGAAAACGACGAACCGCTGCCAGAGCGCTTACAGGTTTCTATTCCGCGGGCGTTTTCGCTGCGCTATGGAGAAAATCCGCACCAGCAGGCAGCGCTTTACCGGCGCGATGCGACTGGCGTTGCGGGCGCAGAGCAGCTCCACGGCAAGGAACTTTCGTATAACAACCTGGTGGATCTGGATGCGGCGTGGCAGCTCATTCAGGAATTCGACGAGCCGGCAGCGGCAATCATCAAGCATACGAACCCATGCGGGTGCGCGGAACAGGCGACGTTGGCCGAGGCATACCGGAAGGCACTGGAAGCGGATCCGGTTTCCGCGTTCGGAGGCATCCTGGCGTTCAATCGCGAGCTGGACGAAGAGACGGCAGCAGAGGTTTCGAAGCTGTTTGTGGAGGCGATCGCCGCGCCCGCGTTCTCCGGAGCCGCACTCGGCATTCTCACGAAGAAGAAAAATCTGCGCTTAGTAAAAGTGACGGCCGGCAAACCGGAGCTGGTAGTGAAATCGATTTCCGGAGGATTTCTCGCGCAGACGCCCGATGCAGGCAAGCTCGATCCGGCCACGTTACAGGTGAAAACGAAACGGCAGCCCACGGCGGAAGAATTGAAGGCCCTGCAGTTTGCGTGGAAGGTTTCCAAGCACGTGAAATCGAACGCGATCGTGTATGCGCGCGCGGGACAGAGTGTTTCGGTAGGCGCGGGGCAGATGAGCCGGGTGGACAGCGTGAAGATCGGCGCGATGAAAGCGATTCTGCCGCTGGCGGGAACGGTCGTTGCCTCGGATGCGTTCTTTCCCTTTCCGGATGGCGTGGAAGAAGCCGCTCGCAACGGCGCGACAGCGGTGATTCAGCCGGGCGGTTCGGTGAATGACGGCGATGTGATCACGGCGGCGGACCGATTGAATTTAGCGATGGTGTTTACCGGGGTGCGGCACTTCCGGCATTAGTTGCGCAGCGCCATGGCGTTGGCCCAATCGGCGGGCAATTGGCCTTCGGGCAGCAGTTGACCTTTTTCGAGATGCCGTACCGTCTTCGCGAATTTCGCCGCGTGCGGATCGTGCGTGACGAGCACGATGGTCTTGCCGAATTCGCGGTTGAGACGGCTCAACATGGTCAGCACATCCTCGGCGGCGGCGGCGTCGAGGTTACCGGTCGGCTCATCAGCCAGAATCAAGTCGGGGTCGGTGACGATCGCGCGGGCGATAGCGACGCGCTGCTCCTGGCCGCCCGATAGCTGCTTCGGCAGATGCTTGAGGCGGTCGCCGAGGCCGACCAGTTTCAGCGCGGTTTCGGCATGCTCGACGCGCTCTTTCTTGCCGAGCCTGGTCAGTTTGAGCGGCAGCTCGACGTTTTCCAGAGCCGTCAGCACGGGAATCAGATTGAAAGACTGAAAGATGAAACCGATGTGCTCATTGCGCCAATGTGCGATCTGCCTGTCGCTGAGTTGCCGCAGGTTTGCGCCGAGCACTTCGATCTCTCCGCCGCTGGGTTTGTCCATGGCAGCGATGAGATGCAGCAGCGTCGATTTGCCTGAGCCGGACGGGCCCATCAGCGCGACAAAATCTCCGCGGTGAACTTCGAAGTTGGCTCCGTCGAGCGCCATCACGTGGAACTCGTCCCGTATGTATTCCTTGCTCAGTTGAGTTGCTTTAACGACAGTTTCGCTCATTGGCTTCCTTTAACTCTTCACTTCGACTCGTTGTCCATCCTTTAAATCAGCCGGCGGGCTGACGATCAAATCTTCGCCGCCGATCAAGCCGCTTTCGATCAACACGCCTTTATCGGAGGTGCCGCCCGTTTTGACGCCGCGCTTACGGGCGCGTCCGTTGACGACGACGAAAACAGTGCCGTTGTGCACTGCGCCGGGCGGGATGACGATTACTTGTTTGGCCGTTTCGGCGGGCTGCGCGCTCGCTTCGTTGTAGAAGTTGACGGTAGCGTTCATGTCGGGGCGGAGATAACTGTCCGGATTCCGGATCTTTACTTTCACCTGAACCGTAGCCTTGGCGCGGTCGGCTTCCGGCGATACCTGCTGCACAAAGCCCTGATATTTCCGGTCGGGATAGGCATCGGTGGTCACAATTCCCTTCTGCTCGGGGCCCAACTTAGGAAAATCGCTCTGCGGGATATCAAGCTCGACCTGCAGATCGTTGAGATCGGCCATGGTCACGATGTAACCTTTAGCGCCTTTATCGCCGACGAAACCGGTCGTGATGAATTCGCCTTTTTCGACGTTGCGATCGAGGATGGTGCCGGAAACGGGTGCTTTGATGACGGTGTTGTCGAGCGTCGTCTGCGCGTATTCGAGCGCACCGCGAGCCTGTTCGATCTGCCCGCGGATCTGATCGATCTCCTCTTTGCGCGGACCGAGCACGGAAAGATCGAGGCTGTGCTGCAGGCTGGCGACTTTGGCAATATCGGCGTCGTACTTGGCCTGGGCATCGTCGAGGGCCTGTTTCGAGAGAACGCCTTCCTGGGTGAGCTGGCGGGTGCGATCGAGCGACGCTTTCGAATCGCTGAGATCGGCTTTGGCCTGATTCACATCGGCGCGCGCTTTGGCGATCTCCTGCGGGCGGGAGCCGTTGAGTGCTTGCTGGAGCTTGGCCTCGAGATTGGCAAGCTGACCTCTCATCTGTGTGACCTGGGCGCGATATTCGTCATCCTCGAGACGGACGAGCGTTTGTCCGGCTTTCACGCGATCGCCTTTATCGACGCCGATCCAGGCCACGCGGCCGTTTACTTTCGACGCCACTTCAATTTTGTGAGCGGCAATGATGTAGCCGGTAGCACTCAATATCGTTTGCTCGCCGGTAGAAGAGGCGGCCACAGGTGACTGGACCTGTACGACTCGCACCGGCGTAGCGGCATTCAGTTTCTGGTAGGCAACTACCGCGCCGATGGCCGCAAGCGCAACTACGACGGCGATGGCGATCAGCTTGGTGACCGCTTTGGGCTCATCGGAACGCTTGGCGCTGCGATCGATGCGCAGACTTTTCAACTCAGTTTCCATGGATATTGCGCAGGCGCTCAGACTTCACGGAGCGCAGTCAAAATCTCCTTCTTGGCCGCCTGGCGGGCGGGCAGTAAACCGCCGATCGCGCCCATGAGCAGCGCGAAGAGCAGGCCGATCGCCATAATGTCCAGACCGATGTGGACGTTGAAGCTTACCTCGCTAAACGTGATGAAGTTGCCCATGCGGCTGGTGACGCCGTTCATGGGCAATACGATGAGGCAGGCGAGTATGCCGCCGATGAGCGAAAGCATCAGCGATTCGAGGAAGAAGCTCAGCAGGATGCTGCCGCGCGTGAAGCCGAGAATACGCAGCGTGCCGATTTCGGTGGCGCGGCGCGCGACGGCGGCATACATCGTATTCATCGAGGCAAAACAGCTTCCGATAGCCATGATGATGCAGATAAAGAAACCAAGAAACTTAATGGGCCGCGATGAGATTGTCTGCAAGTCGTAGTAGGCGCGCTCGCTCATCACCGTTACGTTCAGCCGGCGATCGTTTTCGAGCGATTTCTTGAGCGCGTCGGCGGTGACTTCGTCAGTAGCCTGCAGCAGCGCGGAGCTCCAGGTATCGGGACGGTTGAAATCCGAGGAGACCTGGTTACCGTCAGCATAGATTTCACTGTCGGTTGCGGTGCTGCCTCCATCCATCACGCCGACGATAGTCCATTCGCCTTTACCGAACTTCAGTTGTTTGCCGACGTGCGCGGCCGCATAGATTTCGGGCAGATGTTTGCCGACGACGATTTCACGCTGGCCGGGACGGAACCAGCGTCCGGAAACGAGCCGCAATTTGCGCATCTGAATTCCCGTCGGCAAAAGCCCGCGCAACGTAATATTCGTGCCGTCGGGGCGGTCGGCGCTGGGCATGTTGACGATCGTGACCACTTCGAGCGACGCGAGCGGCTGGCCGTCCTGCCCTTTGGCGATTCCGGGAAAATTCTTGATGATCTGAAACTGCTGCTGGGTGACCAAACTCGTCAGCTCGGCGTTACCGCCCTTGCGCATGACGAGAACACGCAACGGATCGCCGGTGGCGGCAAAGGCGGACTGCAATCCGCTGACCAGGCCGAGTACAGCCAGCAGGACGGCAACGGTCAGGGCGATACCGGCCGCAGTCATGACGGTGGTGGTCTTGCGAACCACCAGGTTTCGCAGATTGTAGGAGAGAGGAATGGCCATGATCTGTTTCCGCCTATCCGCTGTAGCGCAGGGAATCGAGAATATTGGTGCGCGCGGCGTTCCAGGCCGGCACAAACGAGCTGATGAATCCGATCAACAGCGCAACCGCGAGCGAAAGAATGATGGTGAAAGGCGTCAGCGACAAATTGGCGACGCCGACCATTGCGCCTGCGCCCGCCTTGGTAGCGCCGGTGGTAATCAAAGCGGCCAGGATCAGCCCGATAATACCGCCTAGCAGCGCAATACAGAGCGCCTCGCCGATGATGATCTTTAAGATGCCTTCGTTGGTGAAGCCGAGTGTCTTCAGCACGCCCACTTCTTTAATGCGTTCGCGTACCGACATCGCCATGGTGTTGCCGGAGACCAGCAGAATTGTGAATGTCACGGCGGCGCAGATGCTGAGCAGAAAGACCTTGATGTTGCCAAGGAAAGAAACGAAGCTCAGGGCGAATTGCTGTTCGGATTCGGCCTTGGTTTGGGGAGAGGAATCCTCGAACATGTCGTCTATCGCTTTGGCGATGCGCGGAACGCTGTCAGGCGAATCGGCGAGCACGGCGATAGTACCGATGTAATTGCGGCGTCCGACTGGCAGCAGATCGCGCAAATAATCGTAATTAAAGAAGAGCGACTGAATGGCGTCCGGATCTTTGAAAATCCCTGCTATTTTCAGTTCGAGAGTAACCGGATAAATGTCGCCGACGAGCGTAATGCGCTCACCGACCCGAAAGCCGAGCTTTTTCGCGATATCTTCGGAAACGACGCAGGCAGTCCGGTCATGAATAAACGCCTGGCGCTGCTCCTCGGGCATTTCGAGCTGCGTGCGTATTTTCAGGAAGGCCTTCGGCTCAACTCCGAAACGCGCGAAGAAATTCTTCTGGCTCTGATCCTTATAGGTACCGCCGAACCAGTTCCACACCGAGACTTCCTGCACTCCCGGCACGCGGCGCACTTTGTCCTCGTAGGCGATGGGAAGCGGCTGCGCGAGCGAAACGCGGTTGCGTACCACGAGCCGCAGCGCCTGGCCGGGACTTTGCTGGTTCATGAAAAGCGCATGGTAAATCGCAATCAGCACGCCGAGCAGGCATAACGAGACGGCGATGCTCGAGACCGTAAGGAAACTTCTGCGACGGTTGCGCAGCGTGTTCTTGAACGCAAGAGAAATATACCGGAACATCGTCTCCTCTACCCCGCTAGGGTACCTTAGAAATCAAGCCTGGCTTATCGTGCAAGCTGAAACGTCATTCGTTTCGGATAAGCGGGGCAAATTAAGATACGAACGGGTGTGCCCTCATGTTCCCGGTGGACGAACAGCGCAGGTGGACAGACGCGGATCGCGCCTTTATGCAGCGCGCTTTGCAACTGGCGGAACGGGCGGAGGGCGATGAGGTTCCGGTGGGGGCGGTGGTGGTTTCGGGCGATGAGATCGTTGGAGAGGGCTGGAATCATCCGATTTCGGCAACCGATCCGACGTCACACGCCGAAATAGAAGCGATCCGGCAGGCGAGCACACGTTTGCGAAATTACCGGCTCTGCGGGTCCACGTTGTATGTCACGCTCGAGCCGTGCGTCATGTGCGCGGGAGCGATCGTTTCGGCACGGGTGGAGCGGCTGGTGTTTGCCGCGCGCGACCTGCGCTTCGGAGCGGTACGCAGCAAGTTCCGGCTGGCGGATTCGGAGCTGCTCAACCACCGGACAAAGGTAGAGGAGGGACTGATGGCGATTGAAGCCGCGTCCCTCCTGCTGGCTTACTTTCAGGAGAAAAGGATGTGAGATGCGTTGCGCGGGCTTACGCTAGAGCGCTCGATTTCTCAGGCTGCGCGCTTTAGCGGGAACTTCAGGATCGTTCGTGTGGTTTTCGTATCGGGTTCTGTTTCTACCGGGGTTGGGCTAAACGCTTCCACTTTTTGACGGCCGGTACTGCTGAAGTACTCATCGAGGGGGAAGAGCGAGTGCGGCTCGAGCTCGCGGAAAGTCTTGCCGAGCCGCTGCTCGATCCGGTAGACGTCGTGGAAGAAAGAACCGCGATCCATTTTCAGTTTGCGGCAGCACAATTTCCAATCGGCGCCGAGCAGGAAATGATATTTGAAGATCCGATACTCCCGTTCGGCGAGGGTGCGTCGGCTTACCAGGCAGAAATCGGCGATGTACTCCTCGTTTTTCAGCCCCCAGATGGATTTACGCTGGCGTCCCGGATTCGCTTCGAGCGAGACGCGGCTGATGTATTTCTCCTTGGAGGCACACTGGCGGAAGCGCGCATAACAGGCGCGAAAGATGGCGCGAAAGACGCAGTTGCATGGGGTCGACGCCCCACCGCGGCCGGGCCGGAGGCCGAGACCGTAGCAATAGGTGCAAGACTGCTGGGCAAGGGCAAGGGTTTCTGAGCGGGTCCACTGCATTGTTTTTGTTCTCGTCTGCAACCTGGCGTTGGCACCCGGTTGCGTGCTAACTCTGTTTAAAACTTACAGTACTTTTTTTATTTTTGATAAAAAAGTAGGGAATACTTTCCGGCGGCAGGCAAGTGAAAGTCTCGGATTTTTCCTATAAGACGTTTCTGATCAAGACTTTGCCAGTTGTAGAAATCGTAGGTGTGGATCTTGTAAAATTCTCAAGATTCTTTCAAAATTGAGGGGGTCTATTTCAGTTTGGAATTATCTTCCGGGGTCGAATCGCTCGGATTTCGGGCGCTTCAGTCCCGTCTTCTGGCACTTGTCAACGCCAGAATACGTAACGGCGAGTTTTCGGAACGCGGACTGGCGTTGTTACTAGGCATATCGCAGCCGCATCTGCATAACGTGCTGAAAGGCGAGCGCAAATTGCATGCTCCGCTCGCCGATATTCTGCTGGCGAAATTTGGAATCTCTGTGACTGATTTGCTGCAGCCTGCTGAATGGAGGATGCAGCCGGAGGCAGCCGAAGAGCCGGCGGCCGATTTGGAACTGGCGCGGCTACGTCTTTTGCGGAAACGTCCGGCTTCGTACCGGACCCGTGATCGCGCGGAATGGAACACAGGTTGAGAGGCGACGGCGGGAGGGTTGCCAGGCAGACGGGTTACTGAAATAACGCCAGATCGATAGCCCCGGCCATTGCCTTGTAGCCTTCGTCACCGGGATGGAGATGGTCGCCCCCATCGAAGGCAGCCAGAATGTGGTCGGGCGCAGCCGGGTCGCGAACAGCCTGGTCGAAATCGATCACGGCGTCAAAGGCGTGGCTGGTGCGAATCCATTCGTTCACCGCTTTGCGTTCCGTCTCCTTCGCTTCGGAGAAATAGCCGGGGAACGGGGTACCGGCGAAGGGCGTGAGTGTTGCGCCGTAAATTTTGATTCCTTTTTCGTGCGCGCGGGCGATGAGCTGTTTGAGGCCGGCGATGATGTCCTCGGCGTTGACCTGTTCGTTGGGAAAGAGTTTCGGTCCGGCATGCCCGAGATCGTTGATCCCTTCGAGGATAATCACGTATCTCACGCCCGGTTGTGCGAGAACGTCACGGTCGAAGCGGGCGAGCGCGCTCACGCCAAACTGGATATTCGTATTGGGATCGTGCAGAATACGGTTGCCGCCGATACCTTCGTCGAGAATGCCGATGGGAGTGCCGCGCAGCCTCTCGGCGAGGAAGTTGGGCCAGCGATGATTGGCATTTTCGCTCGAGCGGGCTCCGTCGGTAATGGAATCGCCAAAGGCGACCAGAGTGGAAGCCGCCGCGGGCGCCGCGATATCGACCCCGGTCAGGAAGACCCAGGAGCTGAGAGTGGAAGGACTCGAGATAGCAGCGGCCGACGTAAGATCGCCTGCACCCACATAGTTTGTCTGTTGCGCTGCATAGTGAATGCCCGCGGCCGCGGTTGCTTGGGGAAGAAATATGCTGATCGAAACATCGGAAAGCGGCGGGACTTCGAGCGTAACCGGGTCGCTCAGCACGAGCGCATCCGGCGGAATTGTCACGCTCTGGCGGCCGCTGAAGGTAAGGACGCGATCGGACCCGGCCGCAATGGCTGCATCCTTCGAGCGCAGGGCAATATGAGCGGCGCCGACTTGGACCGCCTGCTTGTTATAGGCGTTTGAGAGGCGCACGCGCACCAGCGAACCGCCCAGGCTGACATGCACGATTTCACGTATCGTCTGGTTCGCGAAGGTGAGGTTCGCCTTCTTCACTTGCGAGGCGTCTGACAGTTGGGGAGAGGGGCTTGCGCCCCAGGTTCCGATCCAGTGGGTTTGATTTTGAGCAGGCGCGAAGACAGCAACTGACAGGGCAAAGAGCAATCCGATACAAAGCCGCATGATGACGCGAGTTAGTGTATCGAATCACTTGCGCCAGACATTTCTTGAAAGAGGCGCATCAACGTCTGGAGATGCCCTCGAGTTGCGCGCTGAAACGCCTACTCGACACGATCAAGCAACAAACTCAGGCTGCGAGCGGGAGCATCACTACGTTCTCATCGGGCAGCTTCGACGCGAGTGCTTCGGTTGCCACGCGCAGCAGATCTTCGGTGCGATCGCTGAGAGCGCATTCATCGGAGAAGCGGTGTAGCTGGGTATTGAACGCGCGACGCAGCAGCACAGCCGCATCTTCCAGGCCCATCTTCGGAATATCGATGATTGCAAACTTGAGAATGCTGTCCATGAGCACGGTTTCCACATTCAACATGCGGTACAGAGCGCGCCGGTTCCTGGCGACGTACTTGACCACTTCCTTGCTGCGATAGGCGAAGTAGTGCTCGCGCGTGAACCAGCCGAAATTTTTCGTATTGATGGACTTCAACTCGCGGCCGAGGCGGTATGCCGCCGATGCAAAGGCGCGGTTGAGCGTCTCGGTTTGTTGAATGTCATAGGTGAACATGTTGGTCGGGCGACCAGAGAAGGGATGGGTGCATTGATAGACCAGAATCGGATAGGCGGTGTGTGGACGTAAGAGAATTTCCATATGCGACTGGAACCATTGCCGCACCCAGCCGCGCAGCGCCGTCTGCATGGCTTTCGAAACTGTGGAGTACGTCGGGAAATAGGCCGGTGTGCGCTCGCGCGGCGCGCGCTTCCAGACGGAAAGGTCGAGTGTAACCGGCGGCTGTTCGCCAGCCTGTTCTCTTGACGGCATTACGATCAATTCGCCCATCGTATTTCCTCCGTGTCGAGTTTTGCGCTTGCGAGAGATTCTCGCGAGCGCTCTCGAACATAACACCGCCAAGCCCGCTCACATGCTCTTGCGACGCATGCCCGACAAGCACGCGGCCGCGCAAAGTCTTTATTGTGAGTATGAAGCAGAAATTGTGAGAATTTCTGCGACTGCTGTGACTACTCTTGAATCCTGCTATAATCGAAGGGAATGAGCTTCCGGCGCCTGCGCCCGTGGGTTCAATGGATCTGCCAAAAGGCTGGCTTGTTTCAGCCGCTTCAACGCGAGTTTCGTGTTTACCCGACAGTTAGATCTTTCTTGATCGTTATCCCTCCTTTCTCCTCTTGATGAAGTCCAGTATTCAGATTTCTCGCGGCATTGAGCCGCTTTTCGGTACCCGTGATGAAAACATCCGGCTGATCGAATCCGGGCTGAACCTGCGCACGCGCCTGCTCGACGGCGATTCTCTGGAGCTCGAAGGCGAAGAGGCCGAGGTGCGGCGCGCCGAGCAGATTCTTAGCGATTACGTCGACCTGGTGCGCGAAGGTCACGTTTTCAACAACGGCGACCTGAACAGCTACATGCGCGTGGTTACGGCCGATCCCAATGTGTCGCTGCGCCGGCTGGTGGAGAGCGGCAAGTCGCGCAACTTCGGCAAGAAGGTACTGGCGCCCAAAACCGTCAACCAGCGCCGCTACGTGGACGCCATTGAGCATCATGATCTTACGTTCGGTATCGGACCGGCGGGCACCGGAAAGACGTACCTGGCAGTCGCGATGGCCGTTTCCGCGTTTTTGAACAAGCGCGTCAGCCGTATAGTTTTGACACGTCCGGCGGTTGAGGCAGGCGAGCACCTGGGCTTTCTTCCGGGGACCTTACAGCAGAAGATCGATCCGTTTCTGCGGCCGCTCTATGACGCGCTATTCGACATGATCGACGCTGAAAAAGTGGAGAAGCTGGTGGAGCGAAACGCGATCGAAATCGCGCCGCTGGCATTCATGCGCGGACGCACGCTCAACGACTGTTTCATCATTCTCGACGAGGCTCAGAATACGACGGTCGAGCAGATGAAAATGATTCTCACTCGCCAGGGTTTTAATTCCAAGATGGTAGTGACCGGCGATCAGACGCAGATCGATCTGCCGGGCGGGAAAAAAAGCGGTCTGCTGAACGCGCTAGATGTTTTGAAGGGCGTGGAAGGAATCGCTTTCGTCAGTTTCGACGAAAAAGATGTGGTCCGGCACACGCTGGTACAACGAATCGTAAAAGCTTACGATCGCTACAACGACCTGATCGGGGCCGGACGGCAGCTTGCGCTGCGTCTCGACAATGAAGCCGCTTGCGAGCCGCGGGCAGAGCCGCCGCTCAATACGGCGGTGGAGATCCCCGATTTTTCGCCGCTTTCCTGATCTGCCTATGTCTCCCGACGGTGATCGACAAGCGCGCGCCAGCAGTCAAGCCACGTTGTTGTTCCGGTCTCTTCCAAAATCGCCGGCGCTTTCCGCGACGGACCGCCGCGATCTGCGGGCGTTTGCCCGGTGCTTGAGCGAGCAGATCGCGGACGCCGCCGCCTTTCTCTGCCTGATAACAAACGACCGGGAACTGGCGCGCTTAAACCGCGGTTTCCTTGGCCGCGACTATCCGACGGACGTGCTTTCATTCCCCAGCCGCTCGCCGGATGGCGCTCTGGGCGAAATGGCGATTTCGCTTTCGCGCGCCGGAGCACAGGCGGCGGAGTTCGGACACAGCACGCTCGATGAGCTGCGTATTTTAATGCTGCATGGATTGCTGCATCTTACCGGGCTCGACCACGAACGCGATGCCGGCCACATGGCGCGCGCCGAACGTAAATGGCGGCAGGAATTTGGCCTGCCGCAAGGGCTGATTGCACGCAATCGGACGCGCCGCGGGAGAGGCCGAGCATGAATCTGATCTGCCTGGCGGTCGCCCTGCTGCTCTCTGCGCTGCTTTGTTTTGTGTCGTACATGCAGCTTTTGTATCTGGAGTCGCTGCGTTTGATCCGGCGCGATTTTCCCTCGCTCGAGTTTTTCCGCGAGACGCTTGCCGGGAAGATCGGGCTCGATCTCGAACACGGCTCGCTGGCATTTTCGCTCATTAAACACGTCTCGCTGTTTCTCATCGGTGTGTTTTACCTGTGCGCTTTTGTACGGCCGAATATTCCGAACTGGCAGAGCGTGCTGGAGGCGATTGCCGCTTCGTTCTTTGTGATGCTGGTCTCCACGTACCTGGTGCCGCAGTTTCTATACCGGCGCAACAGTTTTCTATGGTTGAACAAAACACTGCCGGTTACGAAGCTGCTGGCGACACTGGCGCGGCCGCTGGCGGCGCTGGTGCGCGGATTTCAATCACTGCTCGAACTGAATCGAAGCTCCGGCGAGGAATCCGATGCGGGCGATACGGTTGAGCACATCGAAGCCCTGATCGACGCGGGGGCTGAAGAAGGCATTCTGGAAGAGGAAGACCGGCGCTTGATTCATTCTGTCGTCGCATTCGGCGACAAGAGCGTGCGCGAGGTCATGACGCCGCGACCTAACCTTGTCGCTATCTCTGCCGACAAGTCGCTCGAGGACCTGCGGCAGCTTGTCATTCACGAGCAGTATTCGCGCATTCCGGTCTATGTGGATTCGATTGACAACGTGATCGGCTTTGTGCACGTGCGCGACATTTTTGAGCTCGACCCGGCCGAGCGCCAGGCCAAGGCGTTGAAAGACGTGACGCGGCCCATTCTGCTTGTACCCGAAACCAAACCGGTCAGCGATTTGCTGCGCGAGATGCAGCGCAACGGCTCGCACATGGTGATCGTGATCGATGAATACGGCAATACGGCGGGCCTGGCCACGATGGAAGACCTGGTGGAAGAGATCCTGGGCGAAATCCGCGACGAGCACGAGCCCGGCCGCGATGTCCGCCAGGAAGCGGATCATGTGTTTATCGCGCCCGGGAGCCTGGATCTGGACCGGCTCAACGATTTGCTGGATTTCCGGCCGGAAGACGATACCGAGTCGACGACCGTCGGCGGGCTGGTTGCCGAATGGCTCGGACACGTACCGCAGGTCGGCGAAACGGTCGAGCGTGGCGGGATTCGAGTCGAAGTTTTAGCGGGTGACGAACGGCGTGTCGAGCAGGTACGCGTTTCGCGCGTGGAAGAGCCTTCACCGGTCGGCGCCGGCTCGTGAGCGAAATGGATGAGCCCGCGGGAAATGCTAAAGGCGCACAACGGGCAGCCAATCGCCCTGTGCGCTCGCGCGAGGCGAAGATTCAAAAGCGGTTTCGCTCCGGATTCGTCACTATAGCCGGACGCCCGAATGCCGGCAAATCCACTCTGCTCAACGCGCTCATCGGGGAAAGACTTGCGATCACGGCAGCGCAGGCGCAGACTACGCGTACATCGATTCAGGGCGTGCTCACGGGACCGGATTTCCAAATTGTGTTTATCGATACGCCGGGGATTCACAAGTCGGATACGCTGTTCAACCGCCGCATGATGGAGATTGTGCGCGCTTCGCTCGATGGTCGCGACGTGGTCCTGTTTATGGCAGATGCTACGAAGCAGACCGGACCGGAAGACGAGCAGGCGGTAAGCGCGCTCGTCCGTTCCGAAAACACAATACTCGTACTGAATAAGATCGATCGAGTGGCCGATAAGCGGCGGCTGCTACCGGTTATTGAAGATTACAGAAGAATGTTTTCTTTCCGCGAGGCCATTCCAGTCTCCGCGCGCAGCGGCGAGGGTTTGCCTGAGCTGCAGCGGGCGATTATCGAAAATCTGCCGGAGTCGCCGCCGCTTTTCCCGGACGATTACCTGACCGATCAGCCGCTTCGTTTTATTGCGGGCGAGATGATCCGGGAAAGTATTTTGCGTGTGGTGCGAGAAGAAGTGCCGCACGCAGTGGCGATCCTGATCGACGAATGGGAGGAGAAACCGAACCTGACGCGCATCGCCGCTACGATCCATGTGGAAAGACCGGGGCAAAAAACGATTCTTATCGGCAAGGGCGGGAACGTTCTGAAAAAGATCGGCTCTGCTGCTCGCGCGAAGATCGAGCAACTGGTCGGCCACAAGGTATTTCTATCGCTCTTTGTCAAAGTCCGGCCGAAATGGCGCGAAGATCCCGAATTTCTCAACGCAATTGACTGGCGGGCTATGGCAGGTAAAGAATGAAAAGAAAGCCTGAAATGAAGAAAATTGTATTGGCTGCGCTGCTTTCCGGTGCAGTCCATCTCTCCGCCTATCAGAAAACGCCGCCTTCGGACGATCGTATCCTGGATCAGGTCCGTATGAAGCTCACGACCGATATGGACGTGAAAGGCGGGGCTGACGATGTAGCCGTGAAGGACGGTGTCGTCACCATCAAAGGCCGCGTGAGTACCGAACGTGGCAAGAGTAAAGCCACGAAGCTCGCGAAGAAAGTAAAGGGCGTTAAATCGGTAAACAACGAGCTCGTTGTGGGTCCGCCGACCTCTCAGTAATTACTTTCCGTTACCGGGGCGGCTCTGGGTGCGAAACTCGTACTGTTGAATCTGAAGCGCCAGTTGGCCTTTATTGTGCCGGGTCACGCGCCCGCGGGCTACCAGATTAAGCAGGCAACGATCGTTTAATTGAGCGGGCCAACTGATAGAAAGCTCCAGCCGGGTACCGACCGGCAGATCGTGATCTGACGTAAACAGCACGCCCGAACTGCTGATATTCAGGGTCTTACCGCTACCGGCTAATGTTTCTGTTCTCTGATTTAAGGTTTTATACCGGACGTCGCGCTCGATGGGAAAACGACTCGATTTGCGACGTTCACCCGAGAGGGTGGTTTCCGGGGGACGCTTGGTTAAAAAAAGGGTACTTTCGGGCACAATTAAATAACTCCGATCTTTAAGATTACACTGAATTTACTCATTACTGCGGGGGGCGGGCCGGCGCCGCTGCTCTCTTAGGGAGTCCAAACGTTCCTGTATTCGCTGCTCGAAGCCGCGGTTGGTTGGCTCATAAAAGGTAACTCCGGCCAATCCGGGAGGTAAACAAGGCATATCGGTCACCGCATTCTCTTCTTTATGAGCATGCCGGTAGCCTTTGGCATAACCGAGTTCTTTCATCAGGCGAGTCGGCGCATTGCGGAGGTGAAGAGGAACGGGCTCAGCCACCGTCGATTCAATGGTTGCGTTCACTTTACCGAGCGCCCGGTACGCGGCGTCCGATTTCGGTGCTAACGCTAAGTAGATGGTAAGCTGCGCGAGCGCCAAATCTCCTTCGGGTATTCCTAAGAAATGGACGGTCTGCATACAGGCAATGCCCTGTTCGACCGCTCGCGGATCCGCCATTCCGATGTCTTCAATCGCCATACGAACCAATCGCCTAGCCAAATAAAGCCGGTCCTCTCCGGCCTTCATCATTCGTCCCAGCCAGTAGAGCGCAGCATCCGGATCGCTCGACCGGACCGACTTATGCAGAGCCGAGATGAGATTGTAATGTTCCTCACCCGACTTGTCGTACAGCAGGATTTTCCGCTGCAGCGCGTCGGCCACGGCCTCGCGGCCGATCTGCCCGTCTTTTGCCAGTCCGGCGGCGAGTTCCAGCGTGTTTAGCGCCGAGCGAGCATCGCCATCCGAGGCTGTAGCAATCTCATCGACCAATTCCTGGGAAATCTTTAATGCAAAATGCTGCAAACCGCGTTCGGGGGTTTGGAGCGCACGGCGCAGGATGGCCGCGATTTCTTCCTTTTCGAGCGCATGTAGGGTATAAACCTTAGTGCGTGAAAGTAATGCAGAGACGACCTCGAAAGACGGGTTCTCGGTGGTGGCGCCGATCAGAACGACATCGCCGCGCTCCACGTAGGGCAGAAAGGCATCTTGCTGCGCCTTATTAAAGCGGTGGATTTCGTCGATGAACAGAACCGTTTTGCGGCCGAGACGGCGCGCTTTTTCGGCATCGGCCATGACAGCTTTGATTTCTTTAATGCCGCTCAGCACGGCGCTAAAAGGGATGAAATCCGCACGGCTTTTTTGCGCCATCAGCCGGGCAAGCGTCGTCTTTCCGGAGCCGGGCGGGCCCCAAAGGATCAGCGAGGTGAGATTTCCGTTTTCGATTTGCGTCCGCAGCGGTTTGCCCGGACCGAGGATGTGCTCCTGACCGACGAATTCATCGAGAGTGCGCGGGCGCATGCGGTCGGCGAGCGGACGACCGGCGTCCTGGCCGATTTCGCCGGGCAGAGTGGTGTCGAACAGGCTCACAAGGATGTCCTCTGGCGCGCGGCCTCAAAGAGTGCGATGGAGCAGGCGACGCCCGCATTCAAGGATTGGACGCGCGTGGGTATGGAGATTGTTTTCGCCGCGTCCAGGATCTGGGGTGAAACGCCCCGGCCTTCATTTCCCACCGCAAATGCGCAGGCGTTGTGCAAGTCGGCGTCGGCCAGTGCAATTTCACCATTCGCCGCTAATGCATAAAGCGGGACGCGGTTCATTTCCAGACGAGTAAGGAACTCGCCGATTGGAACATCCTCGAGGAAAGGAATACGAAAGAGAGAACCGGCGGCCGCACGCAGCAGTTTCCCATTAGCGATGCGCGCACAGCCATTTAAGAGAACGATGCCGGTTGCACTGAAGCCTTCAGCGGAACGGAGGATCATGCCTATGTTGCCCGGGTCCTGGATGGCATCGAGCGCAACGATCAGGGAGAATTCTGAAATGAGATCAGACCAGCTCCAGACGCGCGGGCGGAGCAGCATGATCAATCCCTGGCTGGTTTCCGTAGTTGCGAGCGAATGAAGCACGCGTTCCGAGATCCCGGTTATTGTGGCGGAGCTCCGCGAGAGCAGGCTGGAAAAGCGCGCGAGGGCGGTTTCGGTAGCGAAAATCTCCTGCACATTCCAACAACTGGCGCTCGCTTCTTCGAGAAGGTGCGGCCCTTCGGCAACAACGAGGCCTTCAGGCAGAGGGCGACCGGCGCGAGCGGCTTTGCGAAGTTCCTGCAAGCGCGGATTTTGAATACTGGTCAGTTGCACAGTGACTCGGCACGGGTGCGGGCGTAGACTGGAAACTTCATCGATCCATTCATGCGAACGCTGAACAAAGCGGCATGAGACGTGCTGCCGTCCTGCTTTTGGTCCTTTTTGTCCTGTTCTTAGGCTACCTGTTTTATGTAGCCAAGCAGATTGAAGTGCAATCGAGGACGGAGGAAGCGCGTCCGGCGGACATGATTCTGGTCATGGGCGCGGCCGAGTACCGTGGACGTCCCTCGCCGGTTTTACAGGCGCGTCTGAACCATGCGCTGTTGCTGTATTTGAAAGGCCTGGCGCCTTACGTTATGACCACCGGCGGCGCCGGCGGCGACCCGCAATTTACCGAAGGCGAAGTCGGACGCGCCTATCTGACGCAGCATGGCGTACGCGCAGAAGCGATCATTACGGAGAACAAAGGCGAGACGACGGCGGAGAGTCTGGATTCAGCGGCCGAAACGATGCGTCGTATGAACCTGCACTCCTGCATCGTGGTCAGCGACGGATATCATATCTACCGCGTGAAGCGATTTTTGCAGGCGCATGGCATGGTGGTGTACGGCTCGCCGCGGCCGCACGTGGGCTCGCCTGATACAGGAGAGCTGCGCTGGCTGTACTTTAAACAGGCCATCGGGTTTGTGCTGTGGCAGCTGGGGATCGATGTTTAGCCAAAGCGGGTGTTGTTTGAGAAGCGTGCTAGACTCAGCCGCGTGACGGTACCGGACTGGCTGCTGGATTCGGACCCCGCCATCCGCTGGCAGGTGTTGCGGGATCTGGTTCATGCGCCGGCTGAAGTAGTCGCGGCAGAGCGCGTACGGGTGGCCACCGAGGGCTGGGGTGCCAGACTGCTGGCATTGCGGGGCGAAGACGGTCAATGGGCTGGAGGCGCATGTTTTCCGGCGCGGAGCTTTCATTGGCGAGACGATGATCATGTTGATGAGAATCGCGGCCAGCCCTGGACGTCAACGCTGCCAACGCTCCAACTGCTGCACGATTTCGGGATCGACCCTTGTTCTGAACGGGTACACCAGGCAGTGGCGCTGGTCAAAGAAAACTGCCGTTGGGAACATGCCGGTCAGCCATTCTTCAGCGGCGAGGTCGAGCCGTGCATTAATGGCAGGACGGTCACATTGGGCACCTACTTTGGGCAAGATATGGATGGCGTAGTCGCCCGCCTCGTTAGTGAGCAGCTTGAGGATGGCGGCTGGAACTGCGAGGCGGAAAACGGGTCCGTCCGCTCGTCGTTCGCGACCACGATCAATGTGCTGGAAGGATTGTTGGCGCATGAGCGCGCAACCGGTGGTTCTGTGGAATCCATTGCAGCTCGGCGCCGGGGCGAGGAGTATCTTCTCGAACGAAAGCTTTTCCGGCGCAAGAGTACAGGTGAAGTCGTTAATCCGGCCTGGCTGCAATTCTCGTTTCCGACCCGCTGGCAGTACGACGTCCTGCGCGCCCTCGAATACTTCCGCTCGGCCGGGGATGCGCCGCCGGACTCGCGGATGAACGAAGCGATCGATTTGCTCCGATCTAAGCGGCAGCCCGATGGCACATGGCTACTGGAGAACACGCATCCCGGCCAGGTCCACTTTACGCTCGAGGACGGGGACGGCCGGCCCAGCAGGTGGAATACGCTGCGGGCGTTGCGTGTCCTTAACTGGTATGAACACGCCGCGACCTGAGCCGCCTACGTCCGCATACGGGCCATAAAGTACAAACCGGCGAGCGAGAAGATTACATCGGGCGACCAGGCTGCCATCATGGCTGGAAGCTGATTTAAGTCGCCCATCTGCTCAAACAGCGTGCCGATGGTCCAATAGGCGATGGCGATTCCGAAGCTGATACCGACTCCGGTCATCGCGCCACGGTTGCCGGCCACGAAGGCGAACGGAATGCTGAGCAGAGCCATGATCAGGACAAACAACGGAACGGCAAACTTCTTGTAATACTGCACCTGCAGCGGGATGGTATTCAAGCCGCTTAACTGCAGCTCTCGGATATAACGGTCGAGCTCCTCGAAGTTCATTTCCTTGTACTCTTTTTCTTCCTTGGCGAACCAGGTTGGTGGTTCGGTTAACTGCGGGAAGACGGCTTTCTTTCCATAAAACTGCCGGTAACTGCCGCCCTCTTCGCGATCGAGATGGCTCAGACCGTTTTGAAACACCCAGGCGGCTTTTGCCGGATCCCAAATTGCTCGCTCAGCCGAAATCTGATGTTCGACACGAAACGTCTTCGGATCGAGCTCATAAACGTTCACATCCGACATCGTTGCCTTCTTTGCGTCGAAGAAGCGGAAATTGTAAACGCGCGGGCCTTCACCGAAGATCCACTGCCGGTCCGGCTTCAGATACGTGGCAACGGGCTTCTTCTTTATCTCGGCGCGCAGCATCTCCTGCCGGCGGTTCGCTTCGGGAATGTAGTAGTGGTCGAAGACAAACAATACTCCGCTTAGCAGCAGGCTGATGGCGAGCACGGGAGCGGCCAGCCGGTGGACACTCACGCCTCCGGCTTTGAATGCGGTGACCTCGTTGTATTTTGTCATGACGCCGAAGCAGATGAGCGAAGCAACCAAGGTCGCGATGGGTGTGAGCTGATAGATCAGACTTGGTGCGAGATGCCACAGGTAATCGAGCATGATCGACATGCTGATGTCGTTCTTGATCATGTCGCCCAGGAGCTCGAAAAATGTGAAAACTTCGATCAGCGCGACGAGCGCCGCCAGCAGCACCACGAGATAAAACAGAAAGCCGTTGAGGACATAAGCGTCGATCAGCAGCGGCCGCAAGCCGAAGCGGCGGATCCCGGTGATACGGATCTGGCTTTGGCCGGGGGCGGGCCGCAGACCTCGAACACGCTGCAGAAGGCGTAGACTCGCACGTTTGAACCATGCGCCGAGATCGTAATCGCCGGGCTTCTCGAGACGCCGCGCAAGCACAAGACCCGCGACAAGAAATACTGCGTCTGGTGTCCAGACCGCAATCGGAACTGGCAGGCTGCCTTTTTTCGCCAGGCCGATAAGCGTGATGAAACTCAAGTAGTAAAGAAACGCCAGTATGACGGTCAAGATGAACGCAGCCGATTTCCCGCCTTTGCGCGACGAGATGCCGAGCGGAACGCCTACCAGCGCCAGCAGCATACAGGCCAGAGGTAAAGCGAACCGCTGATGCAATTCGATAGCGGCTTCCACGTAATCTTCGCGCGACAAGCCGTGCCGGCGGTACACGCGCTTATACAGCGGCCCTGTGTCCATCTCCTGCACGGTTTTGTTAACCTGCAGCTCATCCTGCTTCTGCGCCTGCAAGGCCTCTATCTGGGAAGGAGCGACGGTGCCGACGACTTTGCCTTCCTTATCGCGCTCGGTCGAGCGGAAATTGCGCATGTCGAGGATGATGCGGTTGTGGACCGGATCGGGGTGCGGAATCGCCTCTTCCGCCACCATGACTCGGGGGCCCGCGCCCCGGTTTTTACCTTCGCGCCGCAGTTCGTCGGCCGGCGTCACATCGGCCATGAAAACCGGCCGCCAGATCACCTGATTTCCCACTGTGGTCACGTTGCCCACGTAGAGAACGATATTGGGAAACTGCTCGTCGAAGATGCGGGACTCGATATTGCCGGTAAGCTGCGCGGCGGCAAAGTTGCGCGCGACCTTCGATTCCAGATGTAGCGAGAGCGGCGTCAGCCAGAGTGAGCAGAGCGCGGTGATGACGAGCGCGGAAAAAGAAAACAGGAGCACCGGACGCAGCACGCTGGCGCTCGAGATGCCGGAGGCGCGCATAGCCGTGATTTCGCTATCGGCCGACATGCGGCTCAGGCCGATCAGCACGCCGACTAAAACGCCAAGCGGAAGCGCGAATGGCAGGGTCGACGGCAATGCATAGAGCAGCAGTTTGCCGATCACGGGCGCAGGGGCCGACATTCGCACCAGCAGCGAAGAGAGCCGCTCGATCGTTCGCAGAAACAGTACGAAAATAAACAGAAAAGTCCCGAGCAGCGCGCTGGCTGAGATTTCCTTGAAGATGGCGCGGCTGAGGATCGGCATGTGCTACTCGCCGCCGGTAAGTGCGGGAGGCGGCACGGCAGGCGGCAAGTCGCCGTCGTTCTCCGCGCGCGTGAGTTCCACGTTATCGAAAAGCAGCGATGGGCAGACGACCGAGGAGCCAACCAGCGCTGACGAGGCATCGAGCAGGTTCAAGCTCGAGCCGTTATTCATGTAATTCAGGACGTACGGCTTATCGGACGCGGCGTCGATATCCCGCAGGTCCTTCGCACTGAATTCGCGGAACCGCAGGCCGCGCACCAATTCCTCGTGGCCGTCGGGCCAGAGGCGGTATACAAGCAACGGCTGGTTCAGCGTGCGCGAATAGCCGCTTTGCCTGGCCTGCAAGGCCATGCTTTGCAGATCGCTGAATGCCGCGGTGGAAGGAAAGTCAATCCGGCGAACGATGAGCCCGTATTTGAGCCCGGCGGCCTTCACCTTCTCGAGCATTTTCGTTCGTAGTTCCGCCTCGGGCACCGGGCTTGCTGCTTCGATAAAGAGATTGCCCACGGCAGCCAGCTCGGAGCCGAAAGGACCCGGCAGACGGCCGTGGCCGTTCGAGCCGCCGGCATTTCGCACTGGCTGGCGGCTCAGCAGAAATCCTTTGAACGTGCCTTTCTCAATCACCGAAACGCGCTCGGCGGGCACCCCTTCATCATCCATTCTGTAATGTCCGGCGAGCTGGACACCCGCGTAGCTATCCGCCAGTGGATCGTCGAAGGCAGTGAGCCATTCGGGAACAACTTTGGAATTGACGCGTGTCGCCCAGACGCTGGCGGGAATCTGTATGGCGGCGGTGTTCGCGTTCGGCGGTGCGACTGGCTTGCGGCGCACTACAAGCGCGTCCGTTAAGACCTGTGCCATCATCTCCGCCGCGGCTTCGCCTTCGAATAATACCGGGCCTGAATAGTCTTCAGCCAGAGGCGCTTTCGCGAGCGATTCGGTTTCGACGGCAACCGTTTGCGCGAGGCCGGCAAGCTCGTCGCTTTTGGGTAACGCGCTCGTGTCCAATCCGATGACAAAGGCGTGGTTCCATACACGCCTGCCATCGCCCGCCCGGCTGCTTGCCCGCACCTGTACGGTCGCGAGCGGTTGCGGAATTCGTACGATAGTGCCTTCCGAGTTGATCAGGCGGTACGTCGATCCGAACGCCCGAAACTGGACACTCGATCGCATCACTTCCGGATGCGAAGCGAAACGAGATGACGCGCGGCGCACCCAGCCTTCCCAGGCGCTCTGGTCAACTTCGAATTTCCGTTCCGGCTCGAGTATTTGTACCGCTTTGGCCGGAGCCAGATCAGGCGTCTTGTCGGGATCGGCAATTTCCCGCAGAGCATTTCGTTTTTGTGTGATTTGATTCAACGCGGATTTATAAAGCGCGTCGGTGGTGCGCCACAAGATCGTGCGCATGGCGCCGTAGTCGTCGTCCAGCGGAAAAAGACCAAGCTGCCGGCTCGTCGAGAAGATCGAATTTGTATCATCTAGCGCGTAGTCGCCAACGCGTACCTCGACACTCGGCCGGCGAACATGGAAACGCGAGGAATGCGTTAAACCGCCGAGGTCTGCCGAGATCGTTACGCCTTCGCTGTCTTCGCTGACGTATTGAATGAAATACGGCTTCTCCAGAGTGTTCAATTGCAGAGTTTTTGAGCGCGCCAGTTCATCTGCCATGGCGCGCAATTGAACGTCCTTCTGCCAGCTTGCGCTATCGCTTGGAACCGTTGCAGACAACAGTGCGGCCAGGAGCACGCAAACGGCGGCGATTCTCACGGAACCTCCGGCCGCGTCAAAATCGGCAGTTGAAGCTGCGAGTTCGGCTTCTTCTGTGTTTCGATCTCCGAGATCAGAATGGCCGGAGACACCGCCGAAACCGGAATGCTGCCCGACTCGGCGCCGCAATATCCGTTGAAGACTTCCGCATGGTTGGACGTCGCCAGAATTTTGCTGAACGGAGCGAGTCTGGTGCCGACAATATCGACGCCGCGAATGAGTTCATCCGGTTTTCCATCCGGATAGACGCGGTACACGACGAGCGGAACAACCGTGAATGCCTGGAGCCCGCGCCGGCCGGTCCGTGTGTATCCGCTCGCGACTTCTTCGAAGTACAATCCGTACGGCTTGTTCTGACGCTTGATCTCTTCGATCAGCCGATTCCGCAGCTCCCGCTCGGGGACCTGATTCGACGATTCCACCAGCAGATTCGATTGCCTCGCCACGACCTCGAACCCCGGCTGACGTCTGCCGTGCCCATTCGAGTGAACGAATTCTCCGACTGGCGAACGCGAGAGCAGAAAGCTTTTCAGTACGCCATTGGCCACAACTTTGACCGGCCTTGCTTTTACGCCTTCATCGTCGTATCTATACGAGCCGATCAGATCGGCGCCGTCATATTGCTTGCGTGTCGGGTCGAACTCGACCGAAATGAAGTCCGGCATCACGTTCTGATTCAGCCGGTCGGCATAGGTCTGGCCCTCATTGATATCTTTCTGCCGCTGCCCTTCGATCGGGTGTCCGAATATTTCATGAAAGAACACTGCCGCAGCGCGCCCGGAAAGAATCGCCGGGCAGACGATCGGCTCGGCCGGTGGCGCATTCACCATTGCATTCAGCTTCTCCGCCAGAGCGCGTGCCTTGCCGCGCATCACCTCGTCGGACGGCAGATGCGCCGGGTCGGTTGCTTCCACTGTTGTGAAATCGCTGAGCTCCATGCCGTCCGGCGCGACTGCTCCGCCCTGCATCTCGATCCGGAAGAGATTGGTTCCTTGCCGGATAGCCGATCCTTCGCTGTTGACCAGTGTGCGAATCTCGCGCTGCGCGCGGAAACTGACACCGGAGCCGAGAATTTTCGGATATTTTTTGAATTCCGTTGACCAGGCTCGTACTTTGCGCGCCCAGGCCGCCATTTCGTAGCGATACGTCTCCGCCTCGCTTATGGACTGCGCGGGTTCTTCACTCGAGAAATCCGCGTCTTGACGATCCTGCTTGGCCAGGAGCTCGCGATCGGTTTCTAACTGGAGATAGCGTCGCGAAGCCGCGCGATAGACCTTGTCGGTTTCGGCCCAAAGCGCGCGCCGGATTTGGTTTGCGTCATCATCCAGGCTGAGCGACGTGAACGTGGTGAAGCGGACCTGCTGGCCGCGATACGGATGGTAGTTATCGAACTTTGGCGAGCCTACGCGCAAGGTCGTGTCGAAACCGCGCGCTCGTTCGTGGCCTTTTTCAAGCAGCGCGCCAAGCGATGCCATGACGGTATCGGATTGCTCTTCGGTCACTTCGTACGCAAGAAAATAGGGAGCCGGATTCCCCTTTGTTTTCAGAACGTCGAACTCGCGCTTGAGTTCGCCCTGCAGAATGGCCAGCAGGGGTTGATCGGTGGGTGCGCTTGCTTGAATGGGCAGCAGAAGCGCCGTACCCAAACAACTCCAGCGGATGGCCGCGCGCCAGGCAGCGCTGGCAGGAAAACCGTTGATCAAACTAGTTCAAGAATAACAACGCATGTCGCTCATGAGGGTGCGGTTCAAGCGGTCAACTTACGCAGACTTTCGGCGTAGGGCGCGCGCGCGACGCCGCGCTCGGTGATGATCGCCGTGACATAGCGATTTGGTGTCACATCGAAAGCCGGATTCGCAACCTTGATGCCTGCGGGCGCAATTGTCACTCCCTGTACTTCCACGACTTCTTTGGCGGCGCGCTCCTCGATGGGAATCCGGTCGCCGGAAGCGAGTGTGAGGTCGAGCGTGGACACCGGCGCGGCGACGTAGAACGGCACGTTGTTTTCCCTGGCGAGGACAGCGACACCGTAAGTCCCGACTTTGTTTGCGACGTCTCCGTTGGCGGCAATGCGGTCCGCACCCACCACGACACAGCCGATGCGTCCGCTCTTGAGAAAATGCCCGGCCATGTTGTCGGTGATGAGTGTCGTTTCGATGCCGTCGCGCTGCAGCTCCCAGGCCGTGAGGCGCGCGCCCTGCAGAAACGGTCGCGTTTCATCGGCGAATACGTCGATTTTCTTGCCGGCCTGCACCGCCGCGCGAATCACGCCGAGGGCCGTCCCGAAGCCCGCGGTCGCGAGCGCGCCTGCGTTGCAATGCGTCAGCACGGTTTTCCCGTCCGGCACGAGTTCGGCGCCATTACGACCGATCGCCTGGTTTATTGCTATATCCTCTTCCCGAACGGTTTTGGCTTCGGCGACGAGATGCGCGCGAATCTGGTCGAGCGGCTTGTCGGCAACTGCCGCGAACGCCCGTTGCATACGGTCGATGGCCCAGAACAGGTTTACCGCCGTCGGCCGCGTCCTGGCCAGCGTTTCACAAATGGCGGGCATGTCGCGCGACGGATTTTCCGAATGGAGAACACCGAGTGCGACACCCATCGCGGCGGCCACGCCGATAGCGGGTGCGCCGCGAATGATCATGTCGCGAATCGCGTCGGCTACGTCGCGGTAGTCGCGGCAGGTGACAAACACAACTTCGCGCGGAAGGCGCGTCTGGTCAATCATGACGACGCCTTCCGGCGTCCACTCGATCGTTTCCGTCGTGCTGCGGGTGAGCACTGCAATTTCTGTCATCTTGTTAAATGTTCTTTCCGAAAGCCAAAGCAATTACCGACACGGCATTGAAAGCGCCGTGCATCACGGTAGAAGGAATAATGGAATCCGTACGCGCGCGCAGCCAGCCGAAAACCGCGCCCGCGAAAGAAATGAACAGCGCGTACTGCCAGGCCCAGGCATATTCCATCAGGTGCAGCGAACCGAAAAGCACGGCTGTCAAAAGCACGCCGGCGATAATGCCGAAGGTGCGCGAAAGCAGCGGTTGAATGAAGCCGCGAAAAAACAACTCTTCAAAGATGGGCGCGATTACGATCGCCATGATGCCGAAGATAGTCAATTCGATTGGCGAGCCGGTGAGCTGGTCGAAAGGCGTCGGAATTTTCGGCGTGTGTAACGCGGAGGCGCCGAGCGAGATGAGGAACGCCAGCAAAACGCCGCCGAAGATCATCAACAGCGGATTGACGCCCGCGCGCCGCCAGCCCAACGATGGGAACACCGGGCGGTGATAGCGCAGTTGAAGCGCTCCGCGCAGGCTTAAATATAAAGCGCCATACAAGGCCAGGTTCATCGGGACCATCAGCGGGGCCGGATCGTGACGCAGCTTCGGCATCCCGTACATCAGCATGCCGGCGACCAGTCCGATCAAAACCATGGCAGCAATCAGCAGTCCCAAGACCAAAGCCAGGTCCATGTAGCCCCAGAACGGCACGCGCTCGGCCTGCGGCTCCGGCAGTGCAACAACCGCCTGCTCCGCTGCACCTTCCACGGGCAGCCCGTTTTCGATCTCCTCAGGCTGCATGCTGCGCCTTTGTTGCCTTGCGAAGCGCTTCGGCAGTGTGGCTCTGCGGGTTCGTCATGACTTCTTCCGGGGTGCCGGTAGCCACGACGCGGCCACCACCCTCGCCGCCTTCCGGCCCGAGATCGATCAGGTAGTCGGCGCTCTTGATCACGTCCAACTGGTGTTCGATTACCACGACGGTGTTGCCCAAATCCACCAATCGCTGCAGTACATCGAGCAGGTGCTTCACATCTTCAAAATGCAAACCGGTCGTCGGCTCGTCGAGCAGATAAAAAGTGCGGCCGGTTTGCCGTTTGCTCAATTCTTTCGCTAATTTGATGCGCTGCGCTTCACCGCCCGAAAGCGTTGTCGAAGATTGTCCGAGGTGAATGTAACCGAGCCCCACTTCCGCGAGCGTCTTCAGCTTTGCGTGTACCTGCGGAATGTGTTGCAGAATCTCCAGCGCTTCATCCACGGTCGATTCCAGCAGATCGGCGATGCTCTTTCCCCGGTACTTGACCTGCAACGTCTCCAGGTTGTAGCGCCGCCCGCGGCAGATATCGCACGTCACATATACATCGGGCAGAAAGTTCATCTCGATGCGTTTGAGGCCGTCGCCCTGGCAGGCTTCGCAGCGGCCACCCTTCACATTGAAGCTGAAGCGTCCGGCTTTGTATCCGCGCTCGCGCGCCTCCGGCAGCATGGCATAAATGTCGCGAATCGGGCTGAAAACGCCGGTGTACGTCGCGGGGTTCGAGCGCGGTGTGCGGCCGATTGGCGATTGATCGATGGCGATGACCTTATCGATGTGTTCGAGACCGATCACGGCATCGTGCGCGCCCGGCGCCTGGCTCGATCCATACACTTCTTTGGCCAGCGCGCGATACAGAATATCGTGCACAAGCGTCGATTTGCCGCTACCCGACACGCCGGTGACCACGGTTAGAGTGCCCAGCGGAAAATCCACGTCGAGGTTCTTCAGGTTGTGTTCGCGCGCGCCTTTCACCGTCATAGCGACCCCGTTTCCTCTGCGCCGCGCCGGCGGAGCGGGAATGAGCGCTTGTCCCGACAGATACGCGCCCGTAAGTGAACGCGGCGATTGCATGATTTCGGCCGGCGTACCCTGCGCCATCAAGCCCCCGCCGAGCCGTCCCGCACGCGGCCCCAGATCGATGACATAGTCGGCGCGCTCGATCGTCTCCGCATCATGCTCGACAACTAGCACCGTGTTACCCAAATCGCGCAGATGATGAAGCGTGTCGATCAGCCGGCCGTTGTCGCGCGGATGCAGGCCGATGGAAGGCTCATCCAGCACATAGAGCACGCCGCGCAACTTCGAGCCGATCTGCGTCGCGAGCCGGATGCGCTGCGCTTCGCCGCCCGATAGCGTGGCCGAGGAGCGCTCCAGGCTCAAGTAATCCAGCCCCACCGCGCATAGAAATTCGAGCCGGTTACCGATCTCTTCCAGCACGCGGCCGACAATCTGCAGCTCGCGTTCGCTGAATTTCCAGTCGCGTACCAGGGGAAGCGCGCGCGCGATCGGCATGGCCGTGAAATCCGCAATTGAGATGCCTTTTACCTGCACCGCCAGACTCGCTGGCTTGAGCCGCTTACCGTTGCAATCGGGGCACTCGGTTGGCGACATGTACTCCATCAGCCATTCGCGATAGAACTCCGGCGCCCGCGCGTAATTTTCGTCCAGCTTTTTTAGAATGCCGGGAAAGATGCTGTTGCCGTAGATCAGAAGATTGCGGGTCTTTTTCGGCAGATCTTCGAAGGGTACGGACAGATCGATGTCGCACTCTTCCGCCGCTTCGTTCAGCGCCGTAATCATGTACGACGAACTGGAGCCCGGCCCCAGGCCGCCATCGAGCAGCGGCTTGGAAGGATCGGCGATCACTTTCACCGGATCGAAAGCCCAGGTGCTGCCCACTCCGCGGCAGGTTTCGCACGCGCCGTAGGGACTGTTGAATGAAAACGAACGCGGCTCGAGTTGCGGGATACTGGTGCCGTCGTTCGGACAGGCCAACTTTTCCGAATACAGGCGCTCGTCGCCATTCACCACGGCGACGATCACCAGCCCATCCGCCCATTTGAGCGCCGTCTGAATCGAGCTTTCCAGGCGCGTCTGAATTCCGGGTTTCACAACCAGCCGGTCGATGACAACCTCGATCGTGTGATTTTTTCGCTTATCGAGCTTGGGAACCTCGTCCAACGTGCGCAGCTCGCCATCGATGCGCGCGCGAAAGCCGCCTTTGGCAACCGCTTCCAGCTCTTTTTTGTATTCGCCCTTGCGGCCTCGCGCGATGGGCGCCAGGATCATGATCCGCTCGCCTTGATGCAGCGTAAAAACCTGTTCCAGAATCTGTCCCGGCGACTGCCGCGCAATCTCGGTTCCGCAGAGCGGACAATGCGGCACTCCCACCGATGCGAACAGCAGCCGCAGATAATCATAAATTTCAGTTACCGTTCCAACCGTCGAACGCGGGCTGCGTGAAGTGGTTTTCTGCTCAATCGAAATGGCAGGACTGAGCCCGTCGATAGCATCGACTTCCGGGCGCTCCATTTGATCCAGAAACTGTCGCGCGTACGGAGAGAGCGTTTCCACATAGCGCCGCTGTCCTTCCGCATAGATCGTGTCAAATGCGAGCGAGCTTTTGCCCGAACCGCTCAATCCGGTGATGACCGTGAAGGTGTTTCGCGGGATCTCGACACTAACGTTTTTCAGGTTATGCTGGCGCGCGCCATGCACCGAGATTCGGTCCAACATGGAAGGGGTGCTTCTTCCATTGTGACGCACCAGGTCTGGCGGACCTGGCGTTAAGATAGCAAAACCAAGGAGAGTGTGATGAAAGGCTTCCGAGAATTTATGTTGCGCGGCAACGTGCTCGACCTGTCCGTGGCTGTCGTTATGGGCGCAGCTTTCGGGGCAGTGGTTACCGCGCTGGTAAAGGATCTGCTAACACCGCTGATCGCAGCCATCGTTGGCAAACCTGATTTCTCCAACATTTTGTTCACCGTTCACAACAGTAAATTCCTGATTGGGGAATTTATCAACGCCCTGGTTTCGTTTCTGCTGATCGGCGCGGCAGTGTACTTCTTTGTCGTCCTTCCTGTCAATAAACTTATGGCGCGCATCAAGCGCGGCGAGCATCCGCCCGATCCGACCACCAAAAGCTGTCCCGAGTGTTTAAGCGAGATACCGATCGCCGCGCGCCGCTGCAAATTCTGCACAACTGAACTGGCAAAGTAAGAACAGATGGCCAAGAACTTCAGCGATCTGTCGGAGCGCGAAATTCTGGCTTTGGCGGTATCGCTCGAAGAAGAGGACGGGCGGATTTTCGGAGAGTTCGCCGAAGCACTGCGCGAAAATTTTCCGGCGACGGCTCGCATGCTGGAGGAAATGCAGCAGGAGGAGTCGGATCACCGCGCCCGCCTGATCGAGCTCTTCCGCGAACGCTTCGGCGATCGTTTGCCGCTGATTCGCAGACAAGACGTGAAGGGTTTCGTTTCGCGTCCGGCTGTCTGGCTGGTGCGCCCGCTCGGGCCGAAAGCGGTGCGGCGCGCCATCGAATCGATGGAACTGGAGACACGCCGCTACTACGAACGCGCGATCGAGCGAACGTCGGATGCGTCCACTCGCAAGCTCCTAGGCGATCTGGCCGAAGCCGAAGCGAAGCACTCCGCCTGCGCGGAGGCGATGGAAGAAAAGCATCTCACGCCCGACGTGCGCGCCGGCGAAAAAGAAGCGCAGCGGCGCATGTTCGTGCTGCAGATCGTGCAGCCCGGTCTCGCCGGATTGATGGACGGCTCGGTTTCGACGCTCGCACCGCTTTTCGCCGCCGCCTTCGCGACGCATCGCGCGCACGACGCCTTTCTGGTCGGACTGGCAGCGTCGGTTGGCGCCGGCATTTCCATGGGCTTCGCCGAAGGGCTTTCGGACGACGGCTCGCTGACCGGCCGCGGCACTCCTTTGTTGCGCGGCTGCGTGACGGGCGTGATGACGTTTCTGGGCGGCATCGGTCATACGCTTCCTTATTTGATCGACAATTTCCGCCTCGCAACCGGCATCGCCATCGCCGTTGTCCTGGCGGAGCTTGGGATCATAAGCTGGGTCCGCCAGCACTATATGGAAACGCCGCTCGTCCGCGCCGCGCTGCAGGTCATCGTCGGCGGCGTGCTCGTTTTTCTCGCCGGCATTCTGATTGGAAATTCGTAGCTCTATGACAACAACGTTAAACCTGATCGAATACGCGGACGCGACTCCGGAAGTACGCTCGGTGTACGACGACATCATGGCCACTCGCAAGGTCGATTGGATCAACAACTTTTGGAAAGCTATAGCGCGCGATCCCGCGACGCTGCGCCGTACCTGGGAGAGTATCAAGCAGATCATGGCTCCCGGAGGCGCGCTCGATCCGCTCACAAAAGAAATGATCTATGTCGCCGTCAGCGCTACGAATCAATGCGGGTACTGCGTGGCTTCGCATGGCGCATCCGCACGTAAGAAAGGGATGAGCGAAGAGATGTTCGGCGAGTTGATGGCCATCGTCGGTATGGCCAACGAAACCAATGCGCTGGCGGCGGGCTATCGCGTCGAGATCGATGAGCAGTTTAAATAGACGGACGCATGCTTCTCGCTGAAGCGGTCGAGACGTCGCGGCGTATCACGGCTACCAGCCGGCGGCTCGAAAAGATTGATTTACTCGCGGCTCTGCTGCGGCGCTTGAATCCGGAAGAAGTGGAGGTAACGGTAGCATTTCTCTCGGGCACTACGCGCCAGGGCCGCATCGGCGTTGGTTACGCTACGCTGCGCGCGGCCATTGGAGAGCCGTTCGAAAAACCGGTGCTGGCGATTCTCGAGGTGGATCGTACGCTCGAGGAGCTGGCTTCGGTACGCGGCGCCGGTTCGGAAGCGCGCAAGCGCGAGTTATTGCAACGCCTATTCAGCCGCGCCACGCGCGAAGAAGCACAATTCCTTTCCGGGCTTCTGCTGGGCGAATTGCGTCAGGGCGCACTCGAAGGCATTATGCTCGAAGCCGTAGCCAAAGCGTCCGGCCTGAGTGCGGAACGCATCCGGCGGGCGGCCATGCTGGGCGGCGGTATTACCGCGATTGCGCGTGCCGCTATGGCCGAAGGCGATGCCGGCTTGCAGCGATTCGATGTGCAGCTCTTTTGCCCTTTGCAGCCAATGCTGGCGCAGACGGCCGAAGACGTCTCCGAGGCCCTCGAAAATCTCGGAGGCGAAGCGGCGCTCGAATATAAATTCGACGGCGCTCGCGTACAAGCGCACAAATCCGGCGACGAAGTAAGAATTTACTCGCGCAGCGCCAATGATGTAGGCGAGGCGATTCCCGAGATCGTGACAGCGGTGCGCGCCATTCCGGCACACAGCGTCATTCTCGATGGCGAAGTGCTCAGCCTCGACGCGCAGGGCCGTCCGCAGCCGTTTCAGGTCTCCATGCGCCGCTTCGGCCGAAAGGTCAATATCGATCAGCTTCAGCGCGAGTTGCCCATGACGCCGTTCTGGTTCGACCTGCTTTATCTGAACGGCGCTCCGCTGCTCGACGATCTGCAGGCACGTCGCTTCCGCGAATTATCGAGCCTCGTTCCTGCCGGGAACCTGGTCCCGCATCTGGAAACAGAGAGCCGTGATCATGCGGAAGATTTTTTACACCAGGCGCTCGCTAGCGGCAACGAAGGCGTGATGGCGAAATCGCGCCATGCGCCTTACGCGGCCGGGGCACGCGGCCAAAGCTGGCTCAAAATTAAACGGGCACGGACACTCGATCTCGTGATCCTGGCGGCCGAATGGGGTAACGGGCGGCGGCAGGGCTGGCTGAGCAACCTGCATCTCGGCGCGCGCGATACCGAAAAGGGCGGCTTCGCCATGCTCGGCAAGACCTTCAAAGGGCTCACCGACGAAATGCTCGCCTGGCAAACCGCCGAGCTGCAAAAAATCGAAATCGCACGCGACAAATACACGGTCTATGTCGAGCCCAAAATCGTCGTCGAGATCGCCTTCAATGAAATTCAGGTCAGCCCGCGCTACAAGAGCGGGCTGGCGCTGCGCTTTGCGCGCGTGAAGCGCTACCGGCCGGACAAGTCTGCGGCGGAAAGCGACACGTTTCAAACCGTGCAGAGACTGGCGGGTATTGTTTAGGGCAGCGCGGAAAAATCTTCCAGCGTGTCAATGTCAATGGCTGCTTCCGGCAAATCGAATGCGATTACACGCTCAGCGGAGTCCCGCAGGATCGACCGGGCACCTTGTTCGCCACTGAGCGTCTGCAGCGCGCTAAACAATCGTTTCGGGAAAATCGCCGGCACACCCACGGAATCGTTGTAGCGTGCCGCCACGATCTCTCCTTGAAAGCGATCGCGCATGGCGCTGAGATGTTCAGCGGTCACTAACGGCTGGTCCGCCAATAAAATTGCGACACCGTCGCACTCCGGCATAGCCTGCATGCCGGCGCTGATCGAGGAGCCCATACCGCTCTTCCAATTCGTATTCTCCACAACCAGGATCTCCGGCCGCCGCTCAAAAAAGGAGCGCACCACCTCGGCATGTGCTCCGACGACGACGATGACAGGTTCAAAACATGCCGAAGCCTGCGACACGGCGTGCTCGAGCAGCGCTTCTCCGCGGTAAACGAGCAGTTGCTTGATGCGCCCGCTCATACGGGTGCTGGCTCCCGCCGCTAAGACAATCGCGGCGATGTTTTTCAAACCCGCTCGCTTTTGACAAGCTGCGGCTTTAAAGCAGTGGGCCGTTTTCCCGGCAGCACAGTGGCGCTCTCGAGCTTCGCCAGCTCGCGCCGCGCAATTTGCGACCAGGTGCTATTCGGATCGAGCTTCAGGTAAACGCGCCAATGTTTCACGGCCGTCATCACGTCGCCTAGTCCCTGGCTCAACAGCGCGAGATTGTAGTGCGCATCGGCGTAATTCGGATGGATGCGAATGGCCTCGCGGTAGTGATGCACGGCAGCCGGGTAATCTGCGCGCTCATCGTACAGGTTGCCGAGATTGAAGTGCGGCAGCGCATACTCCGGATCTATCTCGAGCGCTGCCTTGTACTGTGCCTCCGCATCCGCCCAGGCGTGCCCGTTAAAAAATACGGTGCCAAGATTTACACGAGCTCCGGCCGATTGCTCGTCAAGCTCGGCTGCCTTTTGATACGCCTCGATAATCTGCTCGTAAGGCGCGCCGGTTTGCTCCAGCTCCAGTCCGTGTTCGAACCAGCGGTCGGCGTCGAGCTTATGACGCAGCCGTTCGGCGATGGCCGAACTGCTCTTGGAGGCCGGCAATTGCAGCAGCTTGTTGATTTCTTCCTCGGCGAAATCAAACAGCAACTGCCCGGAAGCCGGCTCCAGCTTCTGCTTGCCGATCTGAATGCGCACGCGCCGGCCTTCCTTATAAACCTGGACGTCTTCGTTACCGTGCGGCGAGTCCCTTAGATATTTCTGCAGGGACTCGAGCGCCTGCCGCACGAGCCGCGGATGCACTTTCTCACTATGCAGCCGCGCCAGCCGCTTCAAAGACAGCAGATCCGAGAAGGTATACTGCGAGATCTCCGGGACGAGACCCTGCCGCTCCCAGCTTCGCAGCCGGCGATGTTCGATTTTTAGAAGGCGACAAACTTCCTGGCGGGTGTAGGCCCCGCCTGCTTCGCTCACAGGAGGATGTTGCGAGCCGCAGTCCCGCAGCACACGAGCATCATAACAGAGGACGACCCGCACGCATAATATTGAAGATTTCGCTGTGTCTCGCAAGCCTGCAGGCGACTCAAAGGATTGCACGACAATCTCTTGCGCGATCATCGTGCTAATCTCATACTAAAAGGGTCGTATATCTTGACCGCGGGAACCAAGCCATCGAAACAGAAACCCCACGGAGTTGCGCACACACTTGCCGATCTGCCCACCGGCCAGCGATGTATTCTGGATCACTTAGATTTGCCAGAAAGTGTGGCGCGGCGGCTGATGGAGCTTGGTTTCGTTCCCGGAACTGAGGTAACTCCCGGACGGCGGGCGCCGGGCGGCGGTCCGCGAGTGTTCCGGGTGGACGGTTCCGAAGTGGCTCTGCGTCACGAGACGGCGGCCCGGCTCTTCATCCGGCGTCATCCAGAATCGGATCTCGTCGTGCTCTCATGAGTGATTGTCACGGCGGCCATTCTGAAAGCTTGGGGCCGCGCTCGGGCCTACTCCCGAATCCGTCGATCCGGCCGCCTGCCGCAGCGCACGACCGGCCGATTATTGTGGCGATTGTAGGACCGCCCAATTCCGGCAAGTCCACGCTTTTTAATCGCCTGACCGGATTGCGACAGAAGGTTGCGAACTTTCCCGGGGTCACGGTCGAGCACCGCATGGGCAAGGCCAGGCTGAAAGACCAGCACGAAGTCTTTTTGGTCGATCTGCCCGGCGTCTACAGCCTGCACCCGCGCGCGGAAGACGAACAGGTGACGCACGACGTTTTAAAGGGGCTGCGCACCGATTTTCCGAAGCCCGACGCAGTCATCCTGATCCTGGATTCGACGAATCTCGGCCGCCACCTCGTGCTGGCCGCGCCGATTCTCGATCTTGGACTGCCCACTCTGATTCTGCTGAACATGGCAGACGATCTCGCCGTGCGCGGCGGCAAGGTGGATATCGCTGCTTTATCGGGGGAATTGAACTGTACGGTTGCGCTCATCAGTGCTTCGAAAGGCACCGGCATCGATCGTATCCAGCAATTTCTGATTGGCACTGCCGTCCGGCTGAATGCACCTCCCGCGCGCATCGAATTGCCGGTGCTGCACGATGTGCCGAAATGCCGGCAATGGGCTGCGACGCTCGGCAAACGTGCTTCTTATCGCGCGCCCGCGCCGCCCTTGTGGACGCGCCGCCTCGATGCTGTTTTTCTGCACCCGATTGCCGGACCGCTGATCTTCTTGGCCGTGGTCATGGCGGTTTTCCAAAGCATCTTTTCCTGGGCCAAGCCTGTTATGGACGGGCTGCAGAATGGCGTAGCCAGCTCGGGCCTCTGGTTCAATCAGGTGCTGCCCGATTCGCCCTGGCGCTCGCTGCTGGTCGATGGCGTCTGGAAAGGCGTCGGTTCTGTCATTGTATTTTTGCCGCAGATTTTGCTGCTCTTTTTGTTCATCGGCATTTTGGAAGACTCCGGCTATCTGGCGCGCGCGGCGCTGATCGCCGATCGCACCATGGCCAAGTTCGGATTGCAGGGCAAATCGTTCATCCCGCTGCTTTCCGCCTATGCCTGCGCCGTTCCGGCCGTGATGGCGACGCGCGTCATCGAAAACAAGCGCGACCGTATGGCGACGATCATGATCGCGCCGCTCATGACCTGCTCGGCTCGTCTGCCCGTTTATACCTTGTTAATCGCGGCGTTCGTTCCCAACATCCCGCTGCTCGGCGGTTTCCTGTCGCTGCCGGCGGCGACCATGCTCAGCCTCTATGTACTCGGATTTGTAACGGCTGTTGCGGTCGCGCGGCTGCTCAAATCGAGCATTCTGAAGAGCCGCGATACGAACTTCATCCTGGAGATGCCGCCGTATCGCTGGCCCACCCTGCGCTCGCTCAGCCTGCGTTTGGTGGATCGCGCGAAAGTCTTTCTGCATCGAGCCGGGACTGTCATTCTGCTGGTTGCCATCTGCATCTGGATACTGGCGCATCTGCCGCTTCATCAAGGGCACGCGCCGCAACTGGAAGACAGTTTCGCCGGCGCAATCGGCAAGACCATCGAGCCTGCCATCAAGCCGCTCGGTTTCAACTGGAAGATCGGCATCGGGTTGATCACGTCGCTCGCTGCGCGCGAGGTGATCGTCGGAACCCTGGGAACCATTTACGGCATCGAAGGAGAAGAGCCGTCGCAAGGTTTGCAGGCGGCGATACATCAGGATCTGAGTCCGGCCGGCGCGGTGGCCTTGCTCGTGTTCTTCGCGTTTGCGCTGCAGTGTTTTTCGACGCTCGCGGTGGTGAAACGCGAGACCGGCGGATGGAAGTGGCCGCTCTTTCAGTTCAGCTATATGCTGGCGCTAGCGTACTCTGGTTCCTGGTTGGCATTTCACATTACCAACTACTTTCTTCCATGAACAATTTACAGAACGTAGTCATTCTCGGCTCTGGCTGCGCCGGGAACACGGCGGCGATTTATGCCGCACGCGCGAACCTGCAACCGCTCGTCTTCGAAGGTCACGAGGCGGGCGGGCAGCTTTCGATTACAACGGAAGTCGAAAATTTCCCCGGCTTTCCGGAAGGCATTCATGGTCCGGTGCTGATCGACCATATGAAAAAGCAGGCCGAGCGTTTTGGCGCCGAATATCGCCATGGGCGAGTGGTGAAAGCCGAGCTCCGCGAGCGGCCGTTTACGCTCGAACTGGAAGACGGCGAGAAAATTCAGGCCCGTACATTGATTGTGGCAACAGGCGCTTCCGCGCGCTGGCTCAATCTGCCGAACGAACAGAAACTGATCGGTTACGGTGTCAGCTCATGCGCGACCTGCGACGGGTTTTTCTATCGCGACAAGCAGATCATGGTCATCGGCGGCGGCGATTCCGCGATGGAAGAAGCGAATTTTCTGACACGCTTCGGCAAGGAAGTCGCGCTGGTACATCGCAGCGAGAATTTCCGCGCTTCCAAAATCATGCTCGAGCGCGCGCGCGCGAATCCGAAAATCAAGTTCGTCACAAACACCGTTGTCGACGATATCTATGACGTGAGCAAAGGCTTTGTCACCGGCGTAAAGCTCAAAAATGTGAAGACCGGTGAAGTCTACGATCGCGAAGTCGACGGCTTTTTCGTGGCGATCGGCCATATCCCGAATACGCAGCCGTTCGTGGGGCAGCTCGATCTCGATCCGGACGGTTATATCATCAGCCATGGCGGAGCGCGCACGAATATTTCCGGTGTGTTTCACGCGGGCGATGTGCAGGACCGCGCCTATCGCCAGGCGATTACCGCCTCCGGCGCAGGGTGCATGGCTGCGATCGAGGCGGAACGCTACTTAGAGGCCGAAGGGCATTGACGACGATCAATCGGCGATACTGAACGTTAGAGGCTCTTATGGCGGCGGCGCACAGTTTCCTGAGTCCAAAACAGTTCGAGCAGCTGTACGCAGAGGACTCGACGCCTCAATTCGAGTATTGGTTTGGCAAAGTCCTCCAAAAGCCCATGCCTACGGCACTCCACTCTGCATTGGCATTCGTTATTGCAACGCTCTTGTTTAAGCGTGGATGGAAGGCTCTCCCGGAAGTTCGCCTAAAGCTTTCGCAACTCGCTTATCCTGTTCCGGACGTGGTTGCCGATTCCAAGCCGCTCCAGAGCCCATATCTCACGAAACCATTCGGCCTGTGCGTGGAGATTTTATCGCCCGGTGACAAGCTGAATAAGACATTCGATAAAGCTGCGCATTATCTCGACTGGGGTGTTCAAACGGTGTGGATTATCGATCCGCAAAAACAGATTGCATTTTCAATGTCGGCGCAAAATCCGCAGCCGGTTCCTGTCACCATGTCCGGGTTTTTGAGTGCCGGCTCGGACGAAAGTGCGGTCAGCATTCTTCTTGCCGATATCTTCGGAGAAGTCGAGCGTTCCGGGTTAATCGATGAAGCTCGCTGACGCCATCAAAGTCGCCAAAACCGTCAAGGTCGAGCACGCGCGCAAGTTCGCAACGCATGTCGTGCCGGAAGTGGTGCGGCCTGCTCGCGTGATCTGGAACCAGGCAATCGGCGGAGTTTTCGGCGTGCTCGCGCTCTATCTTTTCGTCTGGGCCATTCAGCATCGGGAAAATCGCCCGGGCATGATTGGCGCTATTTTCTTCGGTGCCGTCATGGCGTTTTTCTGTATCACCTCCTTTCTGACCGCACGGCGCATTGCGCGGCGTTAGCTTGTCGGTTCCCGAACAGCCCGGCCAATTTCCCTTTACGCGCGGCATCTATCCCGATATGTACCGGCGCAGGCTCTGGACCATGCGCCAGTATGCCGGGTTCGGCACCGCTGAGGAAAGTAATCGCCGCTATCAGTACCTGCTCTCGCAGGGCATCACGGGGCTTTCGGTTGCGTTCGACCTCCCGACGCAGATGGGCATGGATTCCGACCATGCGCTGGCAGCGGGCGAAGTCGGGCGCGTTGGCGTCGCGATCGATTCGCTGGCCGACATGCAGACGCTCTTTGCGGGAATCCGGCTGGATGAAGTGAGCACGTCGATGACAATCAACTCGACGGCTGCCATTCTGCTCTGCCTTTACGTTTTGGTGGCGGACGGCCAACGCGTGGACCGGCGCAAGCTCTCCGGCACGATTCAGAATGACATCTTGAAAGAGTACATCGCGCGCGGCACCTATATTTATCCACCGCGTCCAGCGATGCGCATCATTACCGATCTGTTCGCCTGGGCGGGTGTTGAGCTGCCGGAGTGGAACACGATCTCGATCAGCGGCTATCACATACGCGAGGCGGGCTCCACGGCAGTACAGGAAGTGGCATTCACGCTGGCCAACGCCATCGCGTATATCGAAGCAGCGCTCGCGGCGGGTTTGGATATCGATGCATTCGCGCCGCGGCTGAGTTTTTTCTTCAACGCGCATAATAATTTCCTGGAGGAGATTGCAAAGTTTCGCGCGGCCCGGCGGTTTTATGCGCGCTTGGTGCGCGAGCGATTCGGAGCGAAGCAGGACCGCTCCTGCATGCTGCGTTTCCATACCCAGACGGGCGGTTCCACTCTTACCGCCCAGCAGCCGGAGGTCAATGTAGTGCGTGTGGCGCTGCAGGCCATGGCCGCCGTGCTCGGAGGGACGCAATCGCTGCATACCAACGGGCAGGATGAAGCGCTTTCGCTGCCGACCGAGAAGTCCGCGCGGGTAGCGCTGCGTACGCAGCAGGTAATCGCCTATGAGAGCGGGATGACCGAAGCGCCCGACCCGTTCGGCGGCAGCGAATACGTTGAAGCGCTGACCGACCAAATCGAAGCACAAGCACGCTCTTATATCGAGCGTATCGATGCTATCGGCGGAACGCTTGCTGCCATCGAGCGCGGCTATATTCAGAACGAAATCCAAAGTTCGGCCTATCAATACCAGCGCGCGGTGGAAGAAGGGCGGCAAGTCGTGGTGGGCGTGAACAAGTTTCAGATCGAAGAGCACGAATCGCCGCAGACGTTTCAGATCGATCCGGAGCTCGAATGGCGGCAAGTGGTGCGGTTGCGCGAAGTGCGTGCATCGCGGTCGACGGCCGTCGTGGAATCGGCTCTTGCACGCTTAGAGCAGGCGGCACGCTCGACCGAAAACCTGCTGCCGAGCATTCTCGAGTGCTGCCGTGCATTTGCGACCGTCGGCGAAATCTCGGACCGGCTGCGGAGCGTCTTCGGCGAATATCGCGAACAATTCTAAAATTGAATTTGCGAATGATCCACGTCATTGGCGCAGGCCTTGCCGGATGTGAAGCTGCCTTTCAGGCGGCCGAAACGGGCGCGCCGGTAGTGCTCTATGAAATGCGCCCGCGCAAACGCACGCCGGCGCATAAGACCGACAATTTCGGCGAGCTGGTCTGCAGTAATTCACTTAAAACCGAACAGGCGAACTCCGCGCCGTGGCTGCTCAAACAGGAGGCGCGGCTGCTCGGGTCACTGCTGCTGCGTGCGGCTGATCAGGCGCGAGTGCCGGGTGGGCATGCGCTGACGGTGGATCGCGAAGTGTTTTCGCGCCATATCGCGGACGTGATCGGATCGCATCCGCGCATAGTGGTTTGCCGGGAAGAAGTGACGAGCCTTCCGGCTTCCGGTATTGTGATCGTTGCCTCCGGCCCCTTGACGAGCGATGCTCTGGCTGGAGAGATCAGCCGTCTGACCGGCTCCGAACGGTTGTTCTTCTACGACAGCATCAGTCCGATCGTGTCA
>DATBGM010000210.1:0-17868 GCA_036557945.1 Bryobacteraceae bacterium
AGCTTCGTCAGGCTTAGATCTGCGCTGTGCAATCCCGGACCGCGAATTGTCCCGACGCCGCAGCTTCCGAACTGGTTCGGAGCTTCATTAGCGTAAGCTGCCGGGTCAAACCATTGGTAGCCATTCGTCGTGCCGGATGCCGGATTGACGTTGCGCGTCCCGAAGACATGCTGCGTGCCGATGCAATCGGCGAGCTGGTTCGGATTGTTCGTGCCGCTGTTGTCTTCGCTCGAGCCGATCGTGAACGGGAAGCCGCCGCGCCAGTTCACAATCGCGTTCACCGACCAGTCGCCCGCGATCGCGTTCACGACCTTGTTCACGCTGCTGCCGAACTTACGTCCGTGTCCGAACGGAATATCGTAAGTAACGAATCCGTTGAAACCATGCGTCACATCGTAGTAACAAGGACCGTAGTTCCGCTGTGAATTATAGGTATCTTGCCAGTAATACCAGTTCCCCTGCGCCTGTCCGTAGCCGCCGTAATAGCCGACCGCATCGGCAAGACATTTCGACCAGGTGTAATTCGCCTGGAATTGCAGTCCGCTGCTGAAGCGCTTTTGCACCGCTATTTGCAATGCGTTGTAGTTCTGTACGCCCACCGTATCGGTCAGCTTGGCATTGCCGATCGTGGATAGCAACGACGGATTTGCGCCGAGATATCCAGGCACATTTGTTCCATCCGGCAGCTTATAAAGCTGCGAAGCCCAGATCGGTACAACCAAGTGATCGTTATTCTGACCGACGTAGCTGACCTGTGCGGTCAGCGAGTTGCCGAACTGGTGCTGCAGCGCGATGTTCCACTGATGCGAAACCGCCGGGCGGAAGTTCGGATTCCAGATGCGAAGCGAGGTGCCGGAATAATCTATGTTATTCGGATTCTGCAGGCCGAAAATCGTGTAACCTTGCGCCAGCGTCGAAGAAGGCTGCCCCGGTTCATAGTTTACGTTGTGCTCCGAGCCGAACGGCGGGTTCAGAGTCAGGCGCAGGTTCGTGCCTGTCCCTTCCAGGAAGTTCGAAAGCGTATAGGCGCCGCGCAGCACCGTATTATGCGCGAAGTTATACGCGAAACCGACGCGCGGCTGGAAATTCGTGATGCCGTTGTACTGGTTGTACAGCGCGCGGCTGTTTCCGTTCTGCCCGGCCGGCTCGAGCGCGCCGGTAAGCAGGTCGAAATTCGCCTGCCGGTCCTTGACCTCGACCCAGGGCGTATGTAACTCCCAGCGCAGACCGAGATTCAGCGTTAATTTCTGAGTAATGCGCCAGTCGTCCTGAAAAAACGCGCCGTAAACCCATGCCCGCTGTCCCCAATCGCCCTCGGTAATGCCATGCTGCACGTTATACGGCATGCCCGTCATGAAGTCCGCTTCCGGCGAACCGGTGTATTGCCCGTTGAATCCGAACTGTCCGGCGATCCCCGCATTACCCGAGTAGTACGTGTTGATGCGGTCGCGGAAGGTCTGGAAACCTGCACGCATCGTATGCGTTCCTTTCGTAATAACCGCTGTATCCTCCGCCTGAATGACCGTATCTGCGAACGACTGCAGAATATACGCATTTCCGATGGTCGAAGCGTTGCCGCCGGTGAAGACCATAGCGGGCAGAATGTCGCTCGGAACCCCCGGAATACCGACGCTCGCCGCAGTAATTCCGCTCCCCGAAAGCGTGCCGGTCACGATCGGGCTGTAATTGACTCCTGCGCGCACTTCGTTGACAAAACTAGGACTGAACGAGCGTGTATAGTCGATCACGCCGTTATAGAGCGGATAGACATTGTTTGAGTTATAGAGCAGCGCAATGCTGTTGGTTGTGGGATTCTCGATGTGCGCCTGGGAGTAGCGGGTAAACAGGTGGTCTTTATCTGACGCGTTCCAGTCGAGCCGGAAATCGCCCTGGTCCTGATTGGTATAACTGTGCGTTGTGTTTACCGCGTTGTTAGTCAGACTGCTATTGACCGGTTGCGGGTAGAGCGATGAATTTACAATCGCCGAAGCCTGTGGACTAACCAGGCCGGCCGCCGCCAGGTTGTTATTGGGGATCGCCAGGTGCGTTTTCGGGTCCACTAACTGGATCGGGGTCGGCAGCGAAAGTAATTGCGAAAAATCACCGTTGCGTTCCGCGGCCGTTAGCACCGAAAAGCCGCTGCTGGTAGCCGGCTGATCGAAGCGCGAACCCTGGTAATCGGCGAAAAAGAACAGCTTGTCGCGAATGATACGGCCTCCGAGCGATCCGCCGAACTCGTTCCAGCGCAGCAGCGGCCGCTCCAGCCCGTTAAAGTTATTTGCCCAGTTATTCGCGTTCAGCTTGTCGTTGCGGAAGAACTCGAACGCACTGCCGTGGAAGGCATTCGCGCCGCCCTTGACGCTTACACTGATGATTCCGCCCATGAAATTGCCGAATTCGGCCGACGCGTTCTGCGTAATCATGTTGAATTCCTGAATCGCGTCCACGCTCGGCGTGTAGCCCACGGCATTCTCGGAGATCTGATTGTTATCCATGCCGTCGAGCAGAAAGTTATTGGCCTGCTCACGGTTGCCATTCACTAGCGGACGTCCGCCGTTGAATGTGGACTGCGCTCCGGTGAACATGGAAGGGTCCGTTGTCACCGTGCCGGGCGCGAGCAGTGTCAACTGCACGTAGTTGCGCGTCGCCAGCGGCAATTGAACGTTCGTTTTCGCATCGAGCACTGTGCCGAGCTGTGTCGTCTGCGTCTCTAAAATGGGCGCGGCGGTGGTCACCTCCACGCTCTGGCTGACATTGCCGATCTGCAGCGCGAAGTCGATCTTGGCATTCTGATTGAGCTGCAGAACCACTTCCGGTTTGATAGCCGTCTGGAAGCCGCTGTTTTCTACGCGCACTTCATAGCGCCCGACAGGCAGGCGCGGCAGATTGTAAAAGCCGCTGCCGTCCGTCACCGTCGGAAACGTGCTGCCGCGCTCGAGATCTTTCGCCGTCACTTTCGCGCCTGCAACCGCAGCCCCCGAAGGGTCTGTGACGACTCCGTTTATACCTGCGGTCACTTCCTGCGCTTGCAAGGAACAGGCGAGCACAAACGTGAACGCCAGTGCCGTGAGACTCGTTAGCAGCAGATTCGCAATCTGCCGCAGATTAGCTGTGTCTGTTTTTTCCCTCATGAAATGCCGCCCTCTGTATCCCGGCGCTAGTTGCCGGCCGATCGAAGCTTTTGACGGAATTGTAGGTCGGGAATGAAGCCGCTGTCAAGGAAAAACGAAGCTAAAGAAAAGCAGTAGTAGCTTTTTACAAGTAGAATCCTTACCTATACTTTTGTAGGACTTTCGCGAACCCTTAAGTGAGTAGAACTTCCACACCGCGGGCGCGCAGCTTTTCCACCTGTTCCACTGGGGCGTCCGCGTTCGTGATCACGCGATGGATATTCCGGAAATCGGAGATCAACGAGAGGCTGCGATGACCCAGCTTGCTCGAATCGGCTAGTACCGTGACCTGCGCGGCTGCCGAAATCATATGCTGATTAAGCTGCGCCTCCATAATGTCGAGCGTAGTGATACCTACATCGCCGTCCAGGCCGACCGTGCTCATAAAGCAGTGATCGGCGTGCAGCGAATGCATCATATGCTCGGCGTGCGGGCCGACAAATGCCGTAGAAGGATGACGCAGGAACCCGCCCAGCATGACCAGCGAGAGATTCGGCAGATCGGCAAGCAGCGTGGAGATATTGAGCGCGTACGTGATGACCGTGATGTTTTCTATTGCTCGCCGGCGGATCTCCCGGGCCACTTCGGCCGAAGTCGATCCGGTGCAAAGAATGACCGTCTCGAGTGGACGAATCAATTGAACAGCCGCTTGCGCAATTCGCACTTTCTCGTCGTGATGCATGCTTTCGCGCACTCGCAGCGGATGCTCGGGTACCGTATCGAGCGGTCGGATGCCGCCTCCGTGCGAGCGAATGAGCGCTCCCGCTTCGGAAAGCGCGTCCAGATCGCCGCGCGCCGTCACCGCCGATACGCTGAAACGGCGCGCCACTTCATCGACGGTGATCCGGCCGTTCTGCCCAAGTACCCGCAAAATCTCCCGGCGTCGTTCTTCCGCATGCAGCCGGTTGGGATTTGCTTTCGACATGGTTGGGCGCGTTGGTAAGTAGTTATCTTAACGTGAGATAGCACCTGAAAAAATAAAATCTTTCTTTTTCTTCCGATTGCTTTGTTCTTGTTCGGCTGGTAAACACCCGGCACTCACCCGAGTGGCCGCGCAAGCACCTGCCGGCGCACCGCGAAAATGACATAAGCTGAATGCACATTGCCCCGCGCCTTCGAGACCTTGCCCGGCCGGTACTACACCGATCCCGATCTCTTTCGCCGCGAGCTCGAGACGTTCTTCTTCAACGGGTGGATCTGGGCCGGCCGCACCGAAATGCTGCCTGAGCCAGGCGACTACCTGCTGCGAGAGATCGCACGAGAGAGCATCATCGTCTTGCGCGACGATCGCCACAGGCTGCGCGCGTTTTATAACGTCTGCCGCCATCGCGGCACTCGCATCTGCACGGAAAACGAAGGCCATTTCGCGCGCCGTATCCAATGTCCGTATCACGGCTGGAGCTACGCTCTGGACGGCGCGTTGCTGGGCGCTCCGCATATGCCGCCCGAGTTCGTTCGGCAAAATTACCCGTTACACGAAATCCGCGTCGATAGCTGGGATGGCCATGTTTTCTTGAATCTGGCTGCCGGCGCTGCGGCGCTGCACGAACAGCTTGGCGCGTTGCCGGAGAAATTTGCACCCTGGCGCATGCACGAGCTGCGCTTCCATAAGCGCATCTCTTACGATGTCCACGCCAACTGGAAACTCCTCGTGTCGAATTACAACGAGTGTCTCCACTGTCCGCTGCTGCATCCCGCTCTGAACCGGTTGACGGATTATCTGGGCGCCGATAATGAACCCGCTTGCGATAGCTACATTGGCGGCGCGATGGGATTCTGCAATGGCGCCGAAACGATGAGCCTTGATGGCAAACGCCGGCGCGCGTATCTGCCCGGCCTCGGCGAGATTGAGCGTAAACAGGTCTGCTATTACGCAATCTATCCGAACCTGCTGTTGAGCCTGCATCCGGACTACATGCTGCTCCACACGCTTTGGCCGAAAGCGGTCGATCGCACCGAAATCCTCTGCGAGTGGTACTTTCATCCGGACGAGCTTGAGCGCGCCGATTTCTACGCCGATGATGCAATCGAGTTCTGGGATCGAACCAACCGCGAGGACTGGCAGATTGTCGAGCAATCGCAACTGGGCATTCAGTCGCGTGCCTACACTCCGGGCCCGTACTCGCCGCGCGAAGAGCTCCTGCATGCCTTTGATCAAGCCGTGGTGAGGCGTGAGCGCAAAAATTGATGTAGCTTCGCCGGCCCGCGTCGCGCTTCCGCGCGAGCTCCGCCTCACCGATCTCGTGCTGTTTAACATCGCTGCCACGTTAGGCCCGCAGCTTATTCCCGCCTTCGCTCATGTCGGACCAATCGCTATTCCGCTGCACATTGCCGCGGCGGCGCTGTTCTTCGTTCCGTGCGTATTGGTCGTGGCGCGTCTGTCGAAGCGCTTTCCCGGTGAAGGCGGTTTCTACATCTGGACCCGGCAGGCATTCGGAGAACGCCATGCCTTTATCTGCGGCTGGAGCTGGTGGTTGAGTGTACTGCTCTTCCTGCCGACCCTGGTGCTTATCGCTGCCGACATGGCCTGGGAAGCGGCGGGACGTGGCGGCAGTGCCGGCAAGGAAGGCTGGCAAGTGGCACTGGCCATTGCCGCTCTTTGGCTGATCGTGATGCTGAATATTCTCGGCTTGCGAACGACGAAATGGCTTAGCAATGTGGGCGGCGTCATGATTTACGCGGGCGGCCTGGTGGTCTTTCTTGCGGGCGCGGCGGTTTGGCTTGTTCACGGCTCGGCGACGTCCTTTCATTTCGGTGCGGCGAGGAACCTGAGCCGGATCAGTCTCTGGGCTCAAATCGCCTTCGCCTACACCGGGCTGGAACTCGGGACGCTGATGGCCGGCGAGATTCGCAACCCGGCAAAGACGATTCCGCAAGCCGCCTTCATCAGCGCGGCTGCCGTGGCGCTCGGCTATAGCGCGGGCTCCTGGTCGCTGATGCTGGTTTTGAAACCGGCCGACATCAATCCCATCAGCGGGCTCGCGCAGGTCGCCTCCGTTGCGGGCGCACGTCTCGGAATCGCCTGGCTCGGCAGCTTGGCCGCCGTGCTTTTGGTCTTCGGCATCTTGGGAAAGCTCAGCACCTGGAGCGCGGGCGCGGCCCGTATGCCGTTCAGTCTCGGTTTGGACGGCTTGTTTCCTCCCGCATTTAAAGCGCTTCATCCGCGCTGGAAAACGCCTTGGCTGGCGCTCGTCGTGCAGGGCATCGCCTGCACGGTTTTTCTCCTGTTCACACAAACCGGCGAGACGCTGCGTAGCGGCTGGCAGCTCTTAATGGACATGGAAATCCTGGTTGCTTTTCTGCCCTACATCTATATTTTTTTGTCCGCCTGGAAGTTCGGGCAGCGCGCGAGCGGAACGGCCGGCCTGCTAGTGACTCTGGTGGCGATGTGCTTCGCGCTCGTTCCTCCCGAGCATGCCAGATCCGTGATATCGTTCGAGAGCAAAGCACTTGGCGGATCGGGTCTGCTGGTGTTGCTCGGTTTCCTGGCGTTCCGGCCGGCCCGGCGAAGGACGTAGCTGCCTGCGACATATTCCATATCTGCTCCTTTCGGCTTTGCTGGCCGCATCGGCGGCAGCACAATCGCCGCTTACGCCGAAAGCTCAAGCCGGCATCGCTTATTTGTTCGACAAGGCCGCGATGGCAAACCCGCTCGATTGCCATGTCGAGACGCGCAAGCCGTTTCTCGATTTCTCGTTCCGCTACGAGATCGGCTATATCGTGCGCTGCGGCATCGGGCAATTCAATGGCGCAGAGACGCGGCTTGGCATGCTGCTGCGCGTAACGCCGTTGCATGGCAGCCCGACCGTTCTTGGCGAGTCCTTTCTTCTTCCGGCTATTCCTGAAGAAGCAAAAGTTCGCGTCAATTTAAAACGCCTGCATGCGGAAGTGCAATTCAGCGGAGTCTATGCGGCAGGCGAAGGCGCATACGAGAACGAGCTTGTGGTCACAAACGAGCAGAATCGCATCTTCCGCAAAACATGGCGCGTGCGAACGGCCGGCTGGGGACTCGACGCCAACGCGCCCATGGCGCTAAAGCCGCTTCAAATTCAGGCGATCTCGCTTCCGCAGTGGCAGGGAAGCTCCGGAAGCGGAACGGGCCTGCGTCTGACCGTACTGCTCGATGCGGCACCTGCCTGGCCCTACTCCACGGCGCTCCGGGCATGGGACCGCGCCTTCCTGCTTGGCTCGCTCTCTTCGCTGCTTCGCCAGCTTCCGCTCGCCTCGGTCCGTATCGTCGCGTTTAACCTCGACCAGCAGCAGGAAGTTTACCGTGACGAAGACTTTGACCGGTACGGAATCGGTGCTCTGGCGGAAGCGCTTACAAAACTCGAGCTCGGCTCCGTTTCGTACCAGGTCCTGCAGCGGGATCGCGGCTGGGCTGAGTTGTTGCGCCGTCTCTTACGCGAGGAGACCGGGCGCGCCAAGCCCTCCGACGCGGTGATTTTCCTGGGACCTGCCCAGCGTTTTCGCTCCAGCGCCGAGGTGGCGGATATGACTCCGGTCGAGCCGTCTATCCCGGTGTTCTACTTCGAGTATTCGCCGCATGCCGGTGCCGAATTTCCGGATGCAATCGAGCACCTTACACGCGCTTTTCACGGGACCACGTTCAAGCTGCATTCGCCTGAGGATTTGGCGGAAGCGCTCAGCAAAATGCAAAAGAAACTGGCCAGACGCGAGGGAATGCGCGAACGAATGGTGGAAACCGCTCCGTAGAATTTTGCAACTGACTGCGCTTTCATAAATAAACTTTTTGGGTGGGGGTCATAGTACTTATGCACCCCTTCTCGGCAACAAATTTCATGAATTGCAGGCAGTTCGCCACATCCCAAGAACGTAACTTACGTTAAGCTTTAGCTACGGTCGACGCGAACTAAGTTTCGCAGCAAAGGCCCGCTCGAGGAGAACGGAGCCCTTGCTGTGTCGGAGGGGACGAAGGCGCGCGAGTGCGCCTCCGTCCGTTATTGCCTTCAGTGTACCGCGGACGCCACGAAAAGATACAACGAAACATATTTTTGGTTCTAGAACTTTTCTGTTTTACGTATCTTTGCGGAAAGCGGCGCCTACCCTTCCTTGTGGCAGCATCGGAGTATGCAGAACGAACGGCCTCCGGAAACCGCAAAAAATGCAGGGGCGGTGGACGAGCGCACCAGCAAAGCCGGACTGCGCGCCGTCGCCGGCCTCGAGGCACTCAAGGGTCTTGTAGTACTGGTACTAGGAATTGTGCTACTAGCCGTCCGCTCCCATGCCGAGGAACTCGTCGAGAACCTTCTTTACCAGCTTCATATCGACTTCGACCGGCGCCTGGGGCATATGGCGCTGAATGCGGCGACTACCGTGAGCGATACCCGCTGGTGGGTCATCGGGGCAGCTATCGGGGCCTATAGTTCCGTTCGTTTTATCGAAGCCTGGGGCCTGTGGAACCGGCGTGTCTGGGCGGAATGGTTTGCGCTTCTTTCCGGCACGCTATATCTGCCTTTTGAAGCGCTTAAGGTGGCTGAACGCGCGGATTGGGAGCGCGTGGCCGTGCTCGGTATCAATGTCCTCATTGTGCTTTATATGCTTTGGATACGAGTCCAGGAGACAAGGGGCCGCCGCACGGTCGCAAGTGCTGCAGAAGCGGAAAGCAGCGTGGAAACCCACATCGGTTAAACCCATACCGGTTAACAGTCGGCTGGCTTCGTTCCGTCATTTTCGCGAATGCTGTTTTCAGGCATTCGAGAAACGAGGATTTATGCAAGTCAAAAGACAACTGGCAATCGGCGCCGCCGGATTAGCGGGCGCACTCTCTCTGCTGGCAGGCGGATTCGGCTTACAGATCGGCAGCGCCGCGAACAACGCGGAAGCGCAGGCGCGACACGCCGTAATGATTGTTCGACCGTTTAGTTGCACAGCTCCGGAGCAAACGACCATGAGTGCCGCGGCGGAGGGTCTGGTCAACGGACAACGGCGGTCGATTCCATTGAGAATGGAACCGCTTAGCGGAAAAGAGGGAGGCTTCTCGATTGCCCGGCAATGGCCGGATGAGGGTCGCTGGGTTGTCGCGGTGGTGGCTTCGAATCCGAAATATGGTGATTACCGGCCTGGGGCCGTGGCCCCCGTGGAAGGCGAGCGGGTCAAACTAGCGGAGGTCAAGCGATTCAGCCACGCTCCCCAGCCGGCAGAAATCGACGCAAGCCTTGGTTTGGGAGCTGTAGCATCGCGGTAACTGGTTTTGATAGAAGCTTCAATCGAGCTGCGCAGTGATCCGGGTTCGTTTGGCAAAAACGACCATAGCGGACTCGTACGCGCCGCGCAGGCAGGCGACCGCCGGGCCTTTGGTGAGTTGTATCAACAGCATGCGCGTCTGGTGCACGGAGTCCTGCTGGCGCATGTCGAGCCAGCCGATGCCGAGGATCTCATGCAGAACGTGTTTGTCAAAGCGCTCGAGCAGATTGCATCCTTGCGCGAGGCGGGAGCATTCGGCGGCTGGCTGCTGGCCATCGCTCGGCGCACAGCCGCCGATTTTCACCGCCAGCGCAAAATCGGACCCATCGCGCTGGATGCCGCGGGTGGTCCGCAGCCGGATCATGAGGCGTTCGCGATTCTCGATGCGCTGCGCACGCTTCCTGAAGCCTACCGCGAAACACTGCTCTTGCGGCTGGTGGAGGGCATGACCGGTCCCGAGATTGCCGCCCGCACCGGTTTAACGCCCGATTCGGTCCGCGTGAACCTGTGCCGTGGAATGCGCCGGTTGCGCGAAGTGCTTAAAACGCAGGTGTAAGAGAGATGCAAGACGAATATTTGTGGGATAAAAGCGGCGAGCCCGATGTCGAGATCGTTCGTTTGGAAGAAACGCTCGCCCAGTTTCGTTACCGGCCGGTAAAACGGCGCGTGCAGATTCCATACCGGCTGGCGGCTGCCGCTGTGGTTGTGCTGACGCTTGCGGCATCGTTCTTCTTCTGGCATCGAGCGCCCGCCTCGGGTTGGGTTCTGACCGCGAATAGTGGTCAGTCCCGTACGCTCGCGCAAGGAGAGTGGATCGACACCAAAACAAATTCGCAAGTGCGTCTGCACTCGCCGCAGATCGGTGAAGTGGAAGTCGATGCCGGTTCGCGTCTGCGCGTGATCGATCGCAGCGAACGCCTGGCGCTCGATCATGGGGCGATTCATGCATTCATCTGGGCCCCGCCGAGAACCTTCGTCGTCAATACGCCGTCCGCGAAGACGATCGACCTCGGCTGCCGTTACACGCTGCGTGTTGCGCCGGATGGCAGCGGAATTCTGCACGTCGAAACCGGCTGGGTAGCCTTCGAATGGAAGCGGCAGGAATCGTTCATCCCGGCGGGCGCGAGCTGCCGGACAAAATCCGGACGAGGACCCGGTATCCCCTATTTCGATGATGCTCCCGCGACGCTGCGCAGCGCTTTGTCTGATTTTGAAGAGCGGAACGATACTAAGGATTTACAGGTTATGCTCACCTCCGCGCGGCCGCAGGATGCATTGAGTGTGTGGCACCTTTTAACGCGTACACACGGTGCGGAGCGAATTGCGGTTTTCCGGCGCTTGTCCGAACTGGTGGCAATTCCTGCCAGTGTCTCGGAAACAGCTATCGAGCGCGGCGATCCGCGCGCCATGGACGCGACGTGGAACGCGCTAGAGCTGGGCGACACCGCCTGGTGGCGCGGCTGGGAACACCGCTGGTAACGCTTTACCTGAGGCGTGCGGCCACTCTGCCCGCGCGGGATACAGCGAAGTCGTATGTTTGTTTGGCGAGCTCTCGTGTGAGTTGCCTCCGGCTGCCGCGATAATGCCGGCAACGAGCGGCCCAGAAGGCGCGGAACATCTGAAGGTGCGGCTCGAACGCGTTGAGACGAAATAGATGCGGCATCACTTTCTTGCTCGGCAAATCAATGAGGGATTCATTGACAAACGCGACATCGTGTTCTTCGGCGATTCGGAACCACATGTCGAAGTCGGCCCAAAAGGAATAGCGTGTGTCGAAGTAGTCGAATTTTTGGTAGATGCTGCGGCGCGCCATCACGGTGCCCCAGACTGGTGACTCAAGATCGCGCCCGCGGAAGCAGTACTCCAGGAATTTGTGGCCAGGAATCAGCTCCGGAAAATTGTTCACCACCAGTGCGGCGTTTCCCGCATCGTCGAGATGCCGGTATTTATTGAAGACAAAGCCGGCGCTTGGGTACGCGACGAGAGCGTTGTGCCACTTTTCGAGAAGGGTGGGATGGTAGATATCGCCGTCGTGCAGGTTGGCGACAAGTTCGCAGCGGGCGCGTTCGAGACCGGCGTTTAAGTTCGCGGGCATGCGGATATTTACCTTATTGCGGTAATAATGGATGCGCGAGTCGCGCGCGGCGTATGCCCGGCAAATTTCACGAGTGGAATCCGTTGAACAATCGTCGCAAATTAACAATTCGTAATTTGCGAATGTTTGAGCGTGAATGCTGTCGAGAGTGCGAGGTAAGAACCGAGCGCGGTTGTAGGTAACAAGAACGACGCTGATATCGGGTTCCAGTTTCACTCTTGACTCATCGGATCGAAATGCAAAGTTCTTAATTGAAACCGGGTCTCACGCTCAGGGCGGCGCGCGCCGATCTCGATTCGCATGGGGCGACTGGATCTGGGCGATCCGTCGACGGAGAAGGGTCAGGACGTCTACGCCGAATACCTCATCGAGACGCGCACGGGCGAGATCGCCCCACGCTCATCCTGCTGCTGGGCGCAGTGCTGCTGGCATGTGCCAACGGATAGAATCTGCTGCTGGCCCGAAGTACGAAACGCGTGCGGAGCTGGCAATTCGCTCGGCTATCGGCGCATCCCGTTCCGCGCCGTGTGGATGTTCCCATTTCGCTCACCAATGTCGCGGATAAAGATTACTTTCAGCCCATGCGCATCCCGCTCAAAGCGGGCCGTGTCTTTAGCGAGGCATCGTGATCCGGCATTGCCGGAAGCTGGGGCGGCATTGCGCTGGCTCAGCAGCCTGATGTTTCAGGTTTCGCCGCGCAGCCCGGCGATGATGCGGATAGCGTTAGCGGCCGTCATCCTCGCTGCGTGCCTCGCGGCAGGTATGCTGCTCCGCGGGCTTGCGTAGCGATGTCGTCCGCAACTTGCACGATTTCTGAGCATCCATAAAAGATGCGGATCGGGATCACGTGCTATCCGACTTACGGCGGCAGCGGCATCGTGGCTACCGAGCTCGGCATGGAGCTGGCGCAGCGCGGCCACGAAGTCCACTTCATCAGCTACGCCAACCCGATCCGGCTCGATCCGGGCACGCCCGGCATTTTTTATCACGAAGTCGAAGTTTCGACCTACCCGCTGTTCGTTTATCCACCTTACTCGCTTGCGCTCGCTTCTCGGATGGCGGAAGTTGCCGAACGTCACGACCTCGACCTGCTGCACGTGCACTACGCGATTCCGCATTCGATCTCGGCATTATTAGCCCAGCAGATGATCACCCGCCGGCGGCTGCCGTTCATTACGACGTTGCACGGCACCGATATTACGCTGGTCGGAGCTGACCGCTCTTATTTCCCGATTACAAAGTTCTCCATCGAACGTTCCGATGGGATTACGACGATCAGCGAATTTATGCGCAAGCGCACGGTCGATTTTTTTGGCATTCAGAAGCCGATCGAAGTCATTCACAATTTCGTCAACTGCTCGCTTTACAAGCCCGACGAAGAGGCGCGGAAGGAAGGACGGAAGCGGATTCTGCATATCTCGAATTTCCGGCCGGTAAAGCGCGTCCTCGATTGCGTGCGGGCGCTCGCGCAAGTGCGAAAAGAAGTGGATGCGGAACTGGTCATGGCGGGCGATGGACCGGATCGCGGTCCAGCCGAGCAACTGGCTTACGAGCTTGGGATGGAACGGCACGTCCGCTTTTTAGGCAAGCAGGATCACATGGAGCGGCTGATTCCGCGCATGCATGCGCTGCATTTGCCGAGTGAAACGGAGGCATTTGGCCTGGCGGCGCTGGAGGCGATGGCTTGCGGGGTGCCGCCGGTTGCAACGCAAGCCGGCGGAGTGCCGGATCTGATCACCAACCAGGTGGACGGGTTTTTAGAACCGGTGGGCGATATCGAAGCCCAGGCAAAACGCCTGATTGAGCTTCTTTCCGATGCATCCCTAAATAAACGAATCTCGCAGGCGGCGCGCAAAACGGCGCAAACGCGCTTCAGCACCGAGCTCATTATTCCGCGCTATGAAGCGTATTACCAGGCCGTAACGCAGGAGACGGGAACTTCCAGCCGGGCGGCGGTGTCCAAATAAGTGCGGGACGATTGGAGCGGTTTCCCGAGGTAAAATTCAATCGATGGCGCAACCCTTGTTCGGGCGTCCCGGCAGCCTTTCGATTCTGGCCGGCGGTCCGGTAGGACTTTCCGAAGACGAGGCCCGCATTGTTCGAGGTTTGCGAGCCGGGATTGAAGAAGCATACGAGGAGCTGATCGTACGCTACGAGCAGCAGCTCTTTGGGATGGTCTACCGGCTGCTAGGAAACCAGACGGATGCCGCGGATGTGGTGCAAGAGGTTTTTCTGAAAATCTTCCGGACGATACATTCCTTCCGCGAGCAGAGCAGCCTGCGCACCTGGATTTATCGCATCGCGGTGAACGAAGCGCACAATCACCGGCGCTGGTTCGCGCGACACTGCCGCTCCGAAGTATCGATGGAAGACGAGGGAACGAGCCCGCTCGCGTATACAGCAGACCCGGGCCGCTCGCCTTACGAGCAGGCGCTCGACAGCGAGAACCGGACGCTTATCGAGCGCGCTTTGGCGCGTATCAACCCGGTGTTCCGCACGGCAGTCGTGCTGCGTGACATTCAGAACCTGAGCTATGAAGAGATCGCCGAGATCTTGCAGGTCTCGCTCGGGACGGTGAAATCGAGAATTTTGCGCGGCCGCGAAGCGCTGCGGCGCGAAATAACGGAACGGCCGGATCAGCGGCTTTCGGAAGCGATGGCTTAGAGCGAAATGGCAAGCCGATCATGCAGCAACATCAGGCGGCGAAGCGCGGACTTTGTAGACGGCAGGCTGCGCCGGCGTGAGCACTCCAAAGTGGAAGCGCATTTGCGCGAGTGCGATACGTGCGCGGCGCTGGTGTATGACCTGCGTTCGGTGCGCTCCTCGCTGGTGGAGTTGCCCGTTCCCGCTGCTCCCGTTTCGCTGCGGAGCAAGCTGCTGGTAATGGCCTCCAAAGAGCGGCAGCTTTTGATGGAGACCGACGGATCGCGCTGGCGCAGGATTTGGAATAGCTGGAAGATGCGCCTGCGTGAGCTCATGCGGCCGATCACCATTCCGGCAACCGGCGGAGTGGTTTCCAGCATCCTGCTGTTCGGCGCGCTGGCGCTGACGATCGGAACGACCACGCGCCAGGTTGCCTACGAGGTGCCAGTGATCTATGCCGATCGTACCGATGCGAACCTGGTGCCGGTGGAATTGCGCAGCTCCGTGGTGCTGACGCTGAGTCTGGATGGCCGCGGCCGTATCACCGACTATGCCGTGCGCGACGGCTCGGGCGGATTTGTGGGCGATGCGGCGCGTCTGCAGTACAACAATATCCAGATGCCCGAGTTTCCTAGCGTGCTGACGATGGCGCAGCCGACGATCGGAGACATCCGGATCTCGTTTGTGCCGATCGTATTCCGGCACTAGCTCGCTCGCTACGGACGAACCGCTTACCGCACGCGGTTTGTTACCTTGGGCGCAATGCCCACCATCCCGGTCACCGACAGTCTCGGATTAAAAATCGATCTGAAGTTTGACGAAAAGAGCGATGCGGCCCGCTTGGGGCTGGCAGGACTGGCATCCAAAACAAGCGAGTTTGTGAGCGCTGCGGGCAAAGCGCTCGATGCTACTCCCTTTCAAGCAGCGTTATTTGGGGGTACCTATAAAGCTCCGCAACTCGCACTCGGGAAGGCAGTCGCGCTCGGTGTCAAAGGCGGCGCGAATACATCGATCCGTGTTTTCCGAAGCTCGGAAAAGAATTTGTTTGAAACCGGCGGCGCTGCGCCTGAGATCTCGATCAACCCCGGACAGGCGTGGGTTTCGTTTGAAATCGATACCACGCTTGCGGTGACCGTCGCGACGGGCACTCCGGCCGGGTTTGGCGTGAGCGGCACGCACATGCAAGCGCACTCTGTCACGGTGTACACACTGATCCAAAGCGAGAGCGGCCGGTTTCCCACTTTGCAGACTGCCGTCGAAAAAGCACTCTCCGAGTTCCGAATACCATCTAACTCCAGCGATATTCACAATCAGCCGGTCAACACCGTTTACGAATGGGATGTTTCAGGGACGTTTGCGTTGGAAGGCACGTATGCTTACCCGCTGGCGGTTAACGCTCTGAGCCTGGCCAACGCGAGGCTCCCGTTAGGGCGTGAACTGGTGGTGGCACCCGATGTGGAGTTGAGCCTCGCGGGATCGCTCGCCGTAACGGGCGAATTTCGCGGCCGCTGTTACCGCGCGAATGCAGGAACCGTTCAGCTCGGTCTCTACAAAAAGAAAGAGACGGACCTGGCGGCGAGCTTTACGGCGAAGGCCGGGCTGGACGCAGTCATAGGCACGACCGATCTGCTCGCCGCATTTTTTCGCGCCATACCGGGTGCAAATTTCGATATAGCGCAGCTTGATGCGGGCGAGCGCCGGGCCGTAGCCGATTCGCTAGGGAGCGCCGTCGACCAGGGGCTTTCGATCGCGCTGAATCTGAGTTGTAGCGCAGCGCTAACCGATGAAGCAGCGGTGCTTTATGAAATCGACCTTACGCGAGACGCGGCGCAAACGGGCGCGGCGATCGAGGCGGCGCTGGCCGGCAATTGGACACCTCTCAGAGGCTTGCCGGGAGTCAGAGAGCTGCGTAACGTCCTCACCCGCACCAAGGAGACGGGTTGGAAGGCATCGCTGAACCTGCTCGGTGTTTATGACTACGCCTCGATACAGGATTTCGTGAAGCAATCGACAATTCTGCACGGCCTCGAAAACGGGACTATTACCATTACCGACCAGGCCACAGCGCAGCGCCTTACGGCCGCTTCAGCACCATTCGCCGCGCAGGATGACAAGCTCCGAAAGGTGCTGGAGGAATCGTTTTTGGCAACGGTGGCCTACAGTGCGGCGGGTCGCGGAGCACCGGCGGGGCCGGCGCTGAGCGCTGCGCAATCCCTGCTCGTGTACAAAGCGCGCCAGAGCTATACGGCGTTGAAAAAGGATCTGCTGGTGGGCGAAGCGCTCGGGCTATTGAGTGCGGCTGATCTCGCCGCCATTGGGCTGCAGAAACAATTCAAGTATTTTCGTCTGACCGCGAGCGCCGTTTTCGACGGCGACGATGCATTGCGGCTGTTCTTCTCCGACATCGCCGCGCGCACGCCTCGCACTGAAGAAGATTTAAAGAAGCTTGGGCGGAAGGTGATGATTGCGCTGCTCGATCCGGCGATAGCCACCGACGATGCGCGGCGAAAGGTGCTTGCCAGCGACGCGCTCTGGGCGCAGATGGAGCAGCAGAAGTTTCCGGCCAACTCGCCGGCGTCTTACAGCGACTGGTACGACATCGTTACCTGGGCGCATGCGATCGCAGCCGTCGCGCCCAAGCTGAGCGATGTACTGGCGGCCTGGCAGACGGTAACCGGCGATCCAGCCAAAGATACGCATTTCATGGCGGCACGCGACGCCCTGGCGAGCGCGCTGGCGGAAGTGACGAAGAACACTCGCGCGGCATTCGAGCACGGCTGGCCGGTTGCTGCCATGTATGCACTCGGCGGGCGGAGCGCGCCGGTGACGTTTGACGCGCAGTGGGACGGTGTAAAGCGGTTTGATAAGCAGTCTGTACGCGTGCTGAAAGCGTGATGATGCCGCGTCAGCGGACGAATTGCACCGTCACGCGCAGGCCCATCGGCAAAGTGTCCGCCTCGGGTTGAAGATCGACCAGCGCTTCGAGGATGTCGCGGTCGCTCTTATCGGCCGGATTGCCGGTATCCACCGTCTTACGGCCCATCATCGAAGCAATGCGCGAGAGAGTGCCGCTGAAACGTTTGCCCGGATAAGCGTCCGAGGTCAGAACCGCTTTCTGGCCGACATGGATCTTGCCGATATCGCGCTCATCGACTTCCGCGCGCACGCGGCGGCCCGAGAGATCCGCGATGGTGAACAGCGGATGCGGCGCGATAGTCGAGAACGATTCGCCCGCCCGCAGGTTCACCCGAACGATCGTTCCTTCGACCGGTGCGACAACTGTGCACTTGGCAATCTTTTCCTGGGCGAGGCGAATGCGGTTATCGGCAGCGCGCAGATCGGCATCGGCTTTCGCCGCATCTTCGGGAGTTGGTCCGGCGTTGATCAGCTCTTCATTGCGAGCCGCTTCCTTCAACTCGGCTTCCGCGACTTCGTAATCGCGGCGGGCCTGATCGAGAGCAGCTTTGGAAATGGCAGCGGCTTCGCTCAGTTGCGTTGCGCGATTCAGCTCGGCTGCCGTGTGCTCGACGACAGCGCGGGCGGCGCGGGTTTTCTGGGCGGCCGCTTCGCGCTCCTCTAGACGGCTTCCGCGTAACAAGCGAGCGCGCGCCTGACGTACACTTTCGGCTTCGGCTTGAGCCACGCGCAAGGCCGAGGAAAGGTCGCTGCAGCCGATTTCGGCCAGCGGCTCGCCGGCATTTACCTTTTGTCCTTCGCGCACGCGCACCGATTGCACGACACCGTCGGTCGCTG
>DATBGM010000211.1:0-13334 GCA_036557945.1 Bryobacteraceae bacterium
GCGGTTGGCGGCGAGCGCCAGCGCAAAATTCATACGCTCGAGCAGCCCGGCTGTGCTCACCCAATCCGCATTGGCGTTCGAATATCCGGAGGGCTCAATTTTCCGATAGAGCGGCTCACCTAGTTTTTGCAGCTCGTTGGCGAGCGCCTGCGCCGACTGCACGTCTGCATTTGACGCACGCAGCGCGCTTGCTACTATTTCCAGCGGCGTCTTTACTTTTGCCCGGTATGCGCCTTCGGACCAAAACTCGGGCGAGCCCAACATGGTTTGCAGCACCTGGCGCAAGTCTCCGCCAGTCTTCAAAAACGTGTGGGTCATGCGATCGACGAGCGATGGCGGAGGATCGTCGGCCACAAAGCGCTGAGCAAGCTGGAAGGAAATATGGCGGGCGGTGGCGGGATGGTGAGCCAGAATGGCAAGAACCTGAATGCCGTCATTCATGCCGCCGCCGGCGCGTATGACATGCCCGAGTACAACTTTGCGCCCTTTATCGTGCCGCCTGTCGTTGTACTCGAAGCCGCCGCCGCGGGCCGGCCGCGCGATTGTCCAGCCAGTGAAGCAGCGCGCCACTTCGATCACATCCTGCTGGGTATAACCGCCGTCCACACCAAGCGTGTGCAGCTCGAGCAGCTCGCGCGCATAGTTCTCATTCAGTCCGCGCGCTCGTTTGTTCGCGGGCGAGCGCCGCGTATTGCGACCTGCAGATTGCCAGTTATCCAGATAAAACAGCATCGCCGGACTGCTCGCGGTCGCAAGCAGCAGATCGTAGAACTGGCCGAACAGGTGCGGCCGGATCGCCTCGCGCTCGTAGCTTGCGATGAAAAACCGGTCTGCGCCCTTGTTTAAAAAGACGTTGAAGTGACTGAACCAGAAATCGTCGAGCAGCTCGGCAAACTGGCGATTGCTGTAGACGGCGCGCAGGATTTTCGCTTCGGCCAATTCGCTGGCTACGAGCTTGCGCGTGTTCTTCACAGGCATGTCGCCGCTTTGCGATTGCGCATAGAGCGCGGCGGGCGGCATCTGGATGGACGAAAGCGCCGGCAATCGCTGTTCGAGCAGCGAATTTTCCAGAACTTTCTCGGGATGGAGCGCCTGCTCGAGCCATCTCTTCAAACCTGTTTGTTCCAGACGTTCGAGGTCGCCCGGATGCGCGCCGAATGCCAGCCGTTCGAGCGCATGCCGGTCCTGATCCTCTTCGGACAGCGGGCGGCTGAAAGCAGCATAGGCGGGCGGATTGTTGTCTGGCTTAACCTTCTTAAGTTTCAGGCCATCCGCGGCGAGCGCGCCGGACAGCGCGACCAGCAATGCAGCGCCCACGGATAGCTTCGACACACTCGTAATGACGTTTATTGAACAAATGGGTTGACAGCGCCGTCCTAATTCGAAGAGCGACTAACATGTCAAGCGCAGCGAAACGGAACCGCAACGCCTTTGCAGAATGGGCTGTCACGATTCTCCTGATGGTCTTCGGAACAACGGCGATCGCCCAGCCGTACGTCATTCCCACCGGTTCGATGGAAGATAACCTGCTCGTCGGAGACCATGTACTGGTCGATAAGCTTGCCTATTCTCCGGCCGGGAAGCTCGCCAAGCACCTGCTGCCCTTTGAAGAGCCGAAACATGGGGATATTATCGTATTCCGCTGGCCACCGGATATCAGCCAGATGCTGGTGAAACGCCTGATCGGGCTGCCCGGCGACCGGATCAAAATCGTGCACAGCGTCGTGTACCGTAACGGCAGCGCGCTGCATGAGCCGTATGTTTACCACAAGTATGGCTACGATCCCGAGTTGGACAATTTTCCCGGCCCATGCTGCCAGCCGGTCGAGCCGCCATTAGCCGCCCAGCGCCAGCGTGACATGCTGAACCGGAACGTGATCAACGGAGAACTGGTTGTGCCACCCGGCATGTATTTTGCGATGGGCGACAACCGTGAAAATTCGCTGGATAGCCGTTACTGGGGTTTCGTGCCCAAAGAAAACCTGATGGGAAAGCCGTTTCTGATCTATTGGTCTTATGATGCTCCTACCGAAGAACTGCTCGGCAATTCGGCGGGATCGTTCGTGGCGCATATTGCCGATATCGGCGAGCATTTCTTCACCAGAACGCGGTGGGGACGAACGTTCCAGGTCGTGCGCGCAACACCGGATTCAGAGCTGCGGTAGAAGCATCCTGCACCTTACATCCTCGATTCGAAAACGGTTTGTTGAAACAACCGTCAACGGGAGTATTCTTACTACAAGGAGATCGCTCATGTTACATGTTCAGGAAGGGCAGTGCGGATTGTGCGCTCATTTTGGCGAAGGACATGCCGACCAGGTCCTGCTTCAGATTCGCTCCTCAAAGGAAGCGCTGGAGAATCTTGTCGAAGACTGCGGGCATCCGAAACATGCACCACTGCATCTCAAAGTCACGGCGGTGAGCGCCTGCGACGGATTTGAACCGGTGACGCACTAGGCGGATTGGCTCGCAGTCCGATGCGCGTTATCGTCGCGCAGTGAATTGCGATTTTTGCCGCTGAAGCTCTCTTTGGAAAGCGCGTTCCGATTCGTCGATGAAGGCGGGCATCTCGCGTGAATCGATGAACGGGTTGGGACCGCCTTGCGCCATCTGCCTGAATTTTTCCGAAAGATGAAAGAACTCCGGGTGCGAAGCGAGGAATACATCGCAAGGCAGCTTACGCAGCAGAGCGAACGTGTTCTCATAGTCGCTCACGATATCCGGATATTTCGGATTATTCACGAGCTGATTTCCGGCGACCGTCGTGCTGCAGTAAAAGACAACCTGGTAGGTTCGACCGCTGGCTGCAACCGGCAAGCTCCAGGTGGTGCATCCTTTCGTATGTCCGGGCGTAAGATGAGCGGTTAAAACGGAGCCTCCCAGCGAGACGGTACCGCCATCGGCGATGATGCGATCCACCGCCACGGCTGGAAAGCGCGTTTCACTCTGGCCCGGGCCGTAGCTCAATTGGCGACCGCTCGTAAGCGTGGGGGTATCGGAGCCACTTGCGATCAGGCGCGCATGCGACGCCTCTTTCAAAGCCGCCAGGCCGCCGGCATGATCGAAATGCGCGTGGCTGTTCAAGAGGTATTTCACCTCTCGCATGTGAAAACCGAGGGCCGCTATATTCTTTTCGATAAGCGGCGCGGTTTCGGGCAGACCGCCGTCGAGCAGAATATGACCGGCAGGTGTCGTTATGAGAAAGGAAGAAACGCCGCTCGCTCCGACGTAATAGATATTGCCGATGATGTGAACCGGCGGAAACGGCTTATTCCAGGCGGCACGTTGCGAACCGCTACGTTGGGCGAAAACATTCGTGCCGGCAAGCAACAGCGTGGCAAACGCACAAAGCAAGCGCGAGATCATTCGGCTCGCAACGCTTCCATGGGGTCGATGGAGGCGGCGCGCCTTGCCGGAATTAAGGCTGCCGCAAGTCCCACGGCTACTAGCACGGTAGCCGCCGCAAGATAGGACCAGAGATCGACGGGACGGACTTCATACAGAAAACTTGCGAGGGTGCGGCTGATAGCGAGCGACAAAGCAATGCCGATGAGCAAACCGGAGGCGATCAAAACCGATCCCTGCCGAAGGACGAGCTTGAGAATGGACGGCCTGCTGGCTCCAAGCGCCACACGCACGCCGATCTCCTGCCGCCGCTGGCTTACCACTTGCGCGAGCACGCCGTAGAGGCCGACGATGACGAGCAGAATCGCGAGCGCCGCAAAGGAGCCGGTTAGATAAAAGCTTAGCCGCTCGCTGAAATTGGCGCCGTCCACTGTTTTCTGCATGCTTTGCAGATTGTCGACCGCGAAGCCGGGGGCGACCTGGCGGAAAAGGCTACGAATGGACCCGCTCCGGTCCTGATTCCCGCGCGTTCTAACGACGTAGCTCGTAGCGGAATTCACCACCAGACGATAGAAGAGCGAATGTTCCGGAACCTGACGATAAGAAAGCATCATTTCAGGGATGATGGATTGAGCGGTTCCTTTTTGCACCGCATCCTGCATGACCCCGACAATGGTGTACGGGAGATCCATGCCGGTGTCTTTACCGCCGAGGCTAAGCTGCTGACCCAGCGGATCTCGGCTGCCGAGAAATTTGCGCGCAAACGTTTCATTGACAACTGCCACAAAGGGCCGGCCTGCAACGTCATCATCGGAGATGGCGCGCCCGCGAACGAGCGGCGTACGCATGGCGGCCAGGTAGTCGCCGCTCGCGACCCGCAGCATGGCGTGCTGCCGCTTCCGCTCCTCGGGCGTCTTTTGTTTCCCGTTCAGATCGAAACTGGTGTTGATGTTGACACCGTCGAAGGGAATCGACGAGGCAAGCGCCGCGCGCTCAACTCCGGGCAAAGTGCGCAACCGCTCTAAAATTTCGCTGTAACGTTGTACGGCGGATGCGCCGGAGATCGATCGATTCAACTCCGGTCCGCCCAAATAGCCGGAAGACGTTGGAGGTGTCGCGCTGAATGTAATCAAGCCGGGAACGTTGAAGCCGAGCTGCTTATGTTCCAGATGGTAGAGAGTCCGAAAGAGCAAGGAACTGGCGACCAGCAGGACGGCGGCAATGGCCACTTCTCCTACAATCAGCAAGCCTGCGAGACGTGAGCGCGAGACGCGTGTGGTTAGACCACGGCCCGCGCCGCGCAGCACTGCCTGCGGCTCGGCGCGCATAGCCAGCATGGCCGGCACCAGCGAGGAGAGAAGCGTAGCTACTGCGGCCAATCCGCCGAGCGCCCACAGCACGTCCAGGCGGAGATGAATGGCATTTGCAAGTGGAATCAGGTCATCCGGCAATAGTTGCAGGCCACGCAAAATAGCGGACGCGAGGGCGAGTCCGGCAAGCGCCCCCAATGCGCTTAAGACGAACCCTTCCAGCATCAATTCGCGCAACAGGCGAAGTTTGGGGGCGCCGAGCGCGACCCTCACCGCGAGTTCCTGATCACGAGAGAGATAGCGGCTGAGCTCGAGATTTGCGACATTCGCGCAAGCGATCAGCAACACGAGGCCGAGCGCGGCAGCCAGGGCGAGAAAAACCGGGCGCACCGAGTTCGTGACACGGTCGCGATAGGGAGCGAGGGTAAAAGTAAGACGGGCGGAGTCGTGCGGATCTTGTTTGCGGATGTTCGCCGCAACGGTGCCCAACTCGGCACCGGCTTGCGACAAGGAAACGCCGGGCCGCAGCCTGCCTATGAGCTCATACATGGTGAAGCCGCGGCGCTCGATGTCGGGTGTCAGCCGCGAAGGCAGCCAGATTCCTTTGGCGGCAGCGGAGCGCTCCTCTTCCGGGAAGTTGAAGCTCGAGGACAAAACGCCGATCACGGTCGTCGGCACATCGCCGACGCGTACCTGTTTGCCGAGGATATGCGAATCGGCTCCAAAATCCTGCCGCCACAGAGGCTCGCTCAGAATCACCACCGGCGCCGCGCCGCGCGCGCAATCTGCGTCCTCAAAGCTGCGCCCGATGAGCGGCCGGGCGTCGAGCATGCGGATCAGGTTGCAGGTCAGCTTCGGACCGAGCAGCGTCTTCCCACCCTGTGCCCCGCGCAGAATGGCGACATCCGCCATGTAGCCACCGATTCCTTCGAAGCTGTGAGCCTGCTTCCGCAAGTCTTCGAGATTCGGCCATGAGGTGGGTTTCAACTCTGCGGAATTTGCGCCTTCACCAATCTGTACAAGACGCTCAGCGCCGCGATACGGCAGAGGCCGGAGGAGAACGCCGTCGAGCACCGTGAACATCGCCGTGTTTGCGCCGATGCCGAGGGCGAGAGTCGCAATTGCCGCAATCGTGAAGCCGGGTGTTTTCGCCAACTGCCGCAACACGAACCGGATTTCCTGTCCGATCATGATTGCAGTTTACGTTAATGCGGCCGCAAAACGATCAAGGTCGCTTACGCTTTTTGTCAGCTTGAAGTGAGGCTTCGTTATTCCTGGGCGGGAAGCTGCTGATCGTTCTCACGCCAGGCACTGATTTTTAGACGCCGGCACACCCAGCACAGGTCTTCCTCGGCGGCGGCGTGCGCGGCCGTATTCTGCGGTTTGCAGGGCGCACCGCAAACTGCGCATGGCTTCGCCGGCAGCGGCCGCTCAGACTCCACCGACCTCTTCGCCATTTCGAGAATCTCCGGCGAGATGACCGGTTCCGAGATCGGCTTCTTTTTCATGGCTGCTTTCACTATAAAACAGATCCTCGCGCGGCAAGGTTTATTCCGTACTGCTTATTTTGTAATGCTCCCGGAACGCATTACTTGCGCGCCCGCAGTCCGAAGGATTCCTTACCCAGTTCCAGATGTAGGCGCAGGGAAGCAATCCATACCGGACCTCGATCTTGATTGTAAGCCGGGTTCTGAACGTGCTGCAGGTCGATGCCAGCAAAGAAACCGGGAAGGAGCCGGGCGTTGTAATAGGTTTCCCAGATCATCTCGGGCGCGTAGTTCAGGCGGCCGTCGCCAATCAGAAAATCGTGGCCGCCGAGCGCCAGGTATTGGGCATGCACGGGAGCAAGCCCTGAGGCAGTAAATTCAGCAGCGGCGGTATCGAAAGGCCGTCGCCAGCGGTGTCCGGCGACGGAAATGCCGCCGCTCGCGAGACGGTCGATGGCGGTAAATGCGAAGCTCTCCGTTTTGCCGTCGTTCCAGCCGAGCCGTGCGAACACACCGATATCGTTGCTCAGCTCCTGCTCGCCGTTGACGCCGATGCCATATTTACGGGTTCCGGGGTGGCGTGTTGCTGTGATATCCGGCGCCGTGCCGGTTTCCCGAGCGAGATCGATCGATGCCTGATAGGTGCCCGCATCGGCATGATTGATGTAAGGCATGACCCGGACAGTACCTGGATGTTTTCGCCACAAGTAACGGTACTCGCCCTCGAAAACATCGGCTCGATCTTCCAGTACTCTTCGATCGAAGTGGAGCCCATTCGCCACCGCAGGCATAGCGCCGCTGGCGTAACGAACCGACCAGTTACGGGCATGGAACTCATGCACCCAGCCCCAGGTGTAGCCGCGGACGTCGGCGCCGTAGTCCCAGGCGCCGTTGTACATCACGGCCCAGCCGAGAAATTGCGTGCGCGGATCGTGAGAGTAGCGATTATTATCGAAGAAATCGGTCAGCGTGAATCGTCCTATGGTGACCGTGTAACGAATCAAGGGACGCTCGCCGGCAAGCTGGTTGGGAGCGCTCTCGACCGATTGCATCGCGGTGCCAAAACCGAAATCGTGGGAAAGATAGAGCCGCGCAAGATACGGCTTCGGCGTAGCGGAAGAGACGCGCGGCAGCTCGCCGTTGGAAGAATTCGCGAGGCCGTTCACGCCGCTGAAGCCGCGGCCGCCGGCAATCTCCGGATTGAAATAGAGCTGCGAATTACGATCGAGCCGCAAGCCGAAAAACACCGTGGATGTGAGCGAAACGACGTGCTCGGAATAACTTTGCAGGCTGTGATCGCCGGAGTATGGCGAAGGGAACGAGTCGTGATACTGGCCTACGGATGTGGCTTGAAAGAACAGGTTCCAGCGTTCGTTGTCCGCCCTCGGCGCGGGCGTCTCCCCGGCGGCAATGGTTGCGGAGAGGCTCAAAATTGCAGAAAAAAGAGCCGGAGAAGTACTGTGACGTATTCGTAATTTCGGCCGATCGAGTGGACCGCTGGCGATGCGCACCCTTCACTTTACACGACAGCGGCTAATGGAAATATGTACACTGTTCGTGATCGCGGTTTCGCAAAAGAAAGAGAGCAGCCTTGCAGGTGCCTTACTTTCGTCCGGATATCGGGGACGACGATGTTCGGTGCGTAACAGAAGTACTTCGTTCGGGATGGCTGACGACAGGACCGGTCGCCGGGAAGTTCGAGCGCGCTTTTTGTGAAGCCACAGGCGCGCTGCACGCGGTGGCGGTCAACTCGTGTACGAACGGGCTGCACGCAGCGCTGGTAGCGGCGGGCATTGAGCCCGGCGATGAAGTCCTTACGACTCCATTGACGTTTTGCGGAACGGTGCGCGCGATCGAAGAGGCGGGCGCAACTCCGGTCTTTGTGGATATCGGGGACGATCTGAACCTGGATTGCAACCTGCTGAGGCGCGCTATTACGCCTCGCACACGGGCCATTCTGCCGGTACACATGGCCGGACTGCCGTGCAACTTGAGCGCGATCCGCGAGCAGGCACGAAGGCACAGCCTGGCAGTCATCGAAGACGCGGCGCATGCATTCGGAGCGAGTTGGCGCGGAGAACCGGTGGGCGCAAGCGACTTCTCTACTGCTGTATTCAGTTTCTACGCGAACAAGAATCTGACGACGGGCGAAGGCGGCATGATTACAACCGCCGATCCCGAGCACGCCGCACGCCTGCGCCGGGCGATCAGTTTCGGTCTGAAGCGCTCGACGGAGAGGGCCGACAGCCGCTGGCAATACGAAGTAGTAGAGCGCGGTTTCAAATACAACCTGAGCGATGTGCTGGCAGCAATCGGACTGGCGCAATTGAAGAAAGCGGAATTGCACGCGCGGGAGCGCGAAGCTGTAGCCGAGTATTATCAACAGGCGCTCTCTGAAGTGGGCGAAATCGAGCTTCCGGCTGTGAATCGCGAGTCGCGGCATGCCTGGCATCTGTACATCATTCGTTTGCACTTGGACGAGCTCACGGTTACACGCGACGAGTTTGTCAATTTGCTTGCCGAGCGCGGAGTGGGAGCAAGCGTGCATTTCCGTCCGATTCCGATGCATACCTGGTTCGCGCATTACGGGCCGATGGAGCGGTGGCCGCGTACCAGGCGTGAATTTCCACGGTTGATTTCGCTCCCGATGTATCCGGCTTTGACGGTGGCGGAACGCGAGCATGTAGTAGGGGCGGTGCGGGCGGTTGCGGCCGAGTGCCGGAAGCGCAGTTTTGCGATGGCCACGGCAGCCGCTTATCCAGTCAATTTTTCCTCTAGCTCGGCCCAGCGGGCGTAGAGGGCGTCGGCCGCTGCCTGCGCCTGCTCCAGTTCGCGCATAGCATCCTGGAGACGCGCGGCATCACGTACAATTTCGGGATTTTCCAGCAAAGCGCGCTTGGCGGACACCACTCCATCCGCTTCCTGAATGCGATCTTCAATCGTTTCCCAGTCGCGGTTATCCAGGTAGGACAGCTTTTTTCTGGCGCCGGCGGTGCGCGCTCTTTCGGTATTTGTGCGCCGCGGCTTTGAGCCCGGCGCGCGCTCCTCGAGCCATTGTTCCCATTGCGAATAGTCAGCAAATAACTGAGCTGCGCCTTCACCATCGAGGCCGAGAACCGAAGTCGATACACGATCGAGCATGAAGCGGTCGTGCGTGACGAGAACGAGAGCGCCCGGAAACTCGAGCAGATTTTCTTCCAGGATCTCGAGGGTCGGGATATCCAGATCGTTGGTCGGCTCATCCAGCAGGAGGATGTCTGCGGGCTCGAGCATAAGCCGGGCAATCAGGACGCGCGCGCGTTCGCCGCCAGAGAGGTTTGCCACGGGCTGGTTCAACTGCTCGTTCGAGAAAAGAAAGCGCGCGGCCCAGGATGCGACGTGTACTGGGCGACCCCGAAAGACGACCGAATCTCCATCGGGTGAAAGTGCCTGCCGCAAGCTCCGAGTGGGGTCGAGTGTGCGGTTCTGCTCGAAGTACACCAGCTTCAGAGCCGGCGCACGCTCGACGGTGCCGCACTGCGGTTCCAGCTCTCCCAAAATGAGCCGCAGCAGCGTCGTTTTTCCGCTGCCATTCGGCCCGACGAGTCCGAGACGCATACCCGCCGTGACTGTGAAATCGAGATCCTCTGCTATGCGTCGACCGTCGTATCCAAACGACACACGGTCAAAGCGCACCAGGCGCTTTGTGGCGCGCTCGCTGGCTGTGAAATCGATTCCGGTGGCGCCGCGGCGCCGTTTCGACTGAAGATCCTGCAGCTCGTCCATCATTTCGTGCGCCTGATCGATGCGTGCCTTGGCCTTGGTTGCGCGCGCTTTCGGCCCGCGCCGGAGCCATTCCATTTCGCTGCGTACGCGATTCTCCAGTGCTGCCTGTCGCTTGACTTGTGCCGCAAGCGCCTCCGTTTTCTTTTCCAGAAACGTCGTATAGTCGCCTTGTACGCGCAGAAGGCCGCCGGCATACATCCGATTCAGTTCCACAATGCCGGTTGCAGTATTTTGCAGGAAATAGCGATCGTGGCTGATCACTACCGAGGCAGACCGCGAGCCGCGCAGCAGAGTCTCAAGCCATTCAATGCCGGCAAGATCAAGATGGTTAGTCGGCTCATCCAGTAGCAGGAGGTCGGGTTCGGCGACGAGCGCTTCGGCGATCGCCAGCCGTTTACGCCAGCCGCCGGAGAGTTCTCGGGCCGCGCGATCAAAGTCGGTGAAACCGGTTCGGCCGAGCGTTTCGCGTTCGCGCCGCTCGCGCTCGGAACTATTTACGGCGGCGCGCTCGAGCGCGCGCCGTATTACCGAACGAACGGTATCACCGTTGCTGAATTCCGAGTGCTGCGTTACGTAACTGAGACGCGTACCCTTACGTACCGCGAGCGTTCCCCGGTCCGCTTCGCGACGGCCGGCGAGTAGTTCGAGCAGAGTGGATTTACCCGAGCCGTTCGGCCCGATCAGCCCCAGCCGTTCTCCTTCCGAGATCTGTAGCGAAAGATTTTCGAACAGGGGTTCAGCGCCGTAGCGGATCGCAAGGTCCTGCGCGTTGAGTAACAGCTCCACTATTTCATAGTCGTATGCGCGACATCTGATGCTTCAGGTTTGGTCGAGAGGTAGCGAATGACCTGTTCGCGCAACGTATTAAGACTGACGGTGAGGCGGTCCGTCTCGACCAGAAGAGAATCGTTATGCATGCCGGCTTGCTTGTAGGCGTCGAGCAGACGCCGGTGGTCCTCGCGCAATTGCGGAAGAGTTTCAGCGGCGATGCTCGAACCGCGCAGTGCGGCTGCGAGGAAATACAAGGTAAATTCAACGTCGTGCGCAAACTTCTCGAAGACAGGCAAGGGCCGATCGCTGGGCGACTGCAAGAGAGCGGCTTCAAGGCCCATAATCGTGCGCGCAAATGCGTGCGAACTGGCGAGGATAGACATCAACACATCCAGCCGGGCCGGGTCCAGCCCGGGTTCGGAACCGACGCGATCGACCGAGGCTTCGGCTCTCGAGCGGGCGTGACGCCAGGCGTTGCGCGTGGCATCCAGCTCCGATTCGAGCGCTTCGCTCGTGCCGTAGCAGCGCTCGGCGACGGCACGGAAGTAATCACGGCTGCGATCGATCATGTCGGCAAGAACATAAGAGACATGCGAGCGCTCCCAGGTCGGCCAGAGCGCGTACGCAAGGAGCGCAAAGACGCCCCCGGCAGCGGTATTGATGGCGCGCTGCCCGATGACATCGGCAGGAGAAACGCCGGTGGTGGCGATCAGGAAGACGATGAGTCCGCTGATCGCAACGGTAAAGATGCCGTAGTTAGCGGGACCGACGTAGCGCAGCAAAAACGTAAAAACGCCCACGAGAAAAAGCTGCGCGAGAGCGGTAGCCGGAAGCAGGTGATAGCAGACGGTCGCGAGCACAAGTCCGGCAAAGGTCCCGCAGAGCCGCAGGATGCCGCGGCTGATCGTAGTCGTGAAATCCGGTTTCAGGACGACGGCAACCGTCATGGGCAGCCAATAATTGCGCTGCGTATTGATGGATCGCCCGATGGTATCGCCGGCGGCGACACAAATTGCCAAACGAAGCGCGTGGCGGAAGGCAGGCGAGTGAATATCGAGATTGGCGCGTAGAGTAGCGAGCCAGCTGCGCATTTGCAGCTTTAAAGGAGGCGCGAATTCGCGCACGGCGAACTCTTCGGCTCCAAACGTGGTGCTGCTGGATGCGAGCTGCAGGACGATACGCAACTGGCCGGCGAGCACATCCGCAGCAGATGCAAACGAGCCGGTCGAAGCCGGAGAAACCGCCGCTTGAGCCTGCGCCTGCTCAGCCAGCTCGTCCAGTTGCAGGCGTAAGTGCGGCTGAATTGCGGCCGGATCGTCGTTGAGCAGCGATTGGGCAGCAGCGCGCAAAATTTCACAGCTCAGCCGCAGAATGTCGTCACGAAGCGTCAGAACGGCGGGAGCCAGCTCCGCTCGAGTGCGGCGGACAGCATAGATAGAAAGGTACAGCCGTTCGGCCTGATCGTAAAGCAGGCGGAAACGTTCGCCTTCGAGGCTGTGGTCGCGCCCGAGAGCGGAAAGCGTGTCCTGCACTTCGGGCGATGGTTGTTTCAAAGGTGCAGAGAGGACGTCCGCGGAGTCCTGTTCGACCTGTTCGGCCAGATCGAGATAGACTCCGCCGATCGCCCGCCGCTCAGGAGTGTTGCGGCGCACCGGCCAAAAGATCAGGGCGAAAGCGGTTTGCAACAGTCCTCCGCCAAGCACCAGCAGGCCGGCATAGAAAGCGCCTTTGGGCGACAGGGCGCCGCGCGCGGCATAGACGATGAGCGCCACCAGCGTGTTCAGACCGAGATCGCCGGCGCGCGTGCTGATCGAAACCATCAGCCCGGCAATCAGCGCCCAGGCGGAGGCCACGAGGATCGCAAGCAGATGGTAATTTCCGGTGACCGAGCCAAGGAAGACCGCAATCGCCCCGAGCACGCTCCACGTGAGCATGCGACGGGCGCGATGAGCATAAGGATCACTTGCATCGGAGAAGGCGACGTTCAGTGCGCCTGTTGCCATGGCGACGCCTACCAGCGGATGATCCAGTTCGATACTGACAGCCAGAGGCAGGGCGACAGCGAGCGAATTGCGGAGAGCCATTCTCGCGCTGTTTCGCTTGCTTTGGTCGATGCGCTTGAGAATGCGCCAGAAGGCCGGTAGCCAGTGCAGCGGAGACGTTTCGGATTCCGATCTCGTGGCCATCGGAATCGACTCAGGCCACGAAAACTGCTGTCGTTAGCGCCGGCACCTGCACGGAACCATTCTCCGGGTTGTAGGTTGATTCGCGCACGGACTGATCGCTGGAAGAAGCCTGTACCGGATGAAGGTGCAACTCGAGCTTCTGGAGCGCGGGGTCCTCTACGCTAGCAGGTTCCATGCGGGCATTGAATACAACCAGCACACGGCGGTACGGGCCGTAGTCCTTGCCATTGGCCTCAAGCCGCATGACAATGACGCCCGGGAGCTGCGAAGGACCGTTGTTCAGAAACCGAAGATTGACCTGAACTTCTTCCAGCGATCGCATGCGAAACAGGCGCGAGCTGTTTCGAATGGTTAACAGTTCACGGAAGGCGTCGCGCGCATAGGCGATCTCCTTTGCGGACGGTTTCAATGTCGAATTTGCGAGCAGCGGCTGCATAAGCGGCCAGCTCTCCTGGTTGTCTGCGGCAAGG
>DATBGM010000212.1:0-18870 GCA_036557945.1 Bryobacteraceae bacterium
CGCAATGCGGAATTCGCGCGCGCCGCAGGCTTTGCAGACCTGTTCGATGCCCGCCGCGTCTTCTTCGACGGACTCGATCAGGCCTTCCACTTCGATCAGCAGCACAGCAGCCGCATCCACCGGATAGCCGGCATGCGTCGCATCTTCCACCATCCGCAGCATCGGCCCGTCCAGCATTTCAAGCGCGACGGGGATGATCCCTTTGGCGGTGAGCGCGGCCACCGTATCGCCCGCCTGGTCGACCGTGTTATAAATCGCAAGCATAGTGCGCACCGCTTCCGGCTCGCGCATGAGCCGGACGCAGATTTTGGTCACCAGCGCAAGAGTACCTTCGGAACCGGTAAGCAAACCGACCAGGTCATAACCGGGAGCGTCCGGCGCCCTATGGCCCGCTTCGATCACCGTGCCGTCGGGCAGCACGGCTTCGAGACTCAGAACGTGATTCGTGGTTACGCCGTGCGCGAGCGTATGTGGGCCGCCGGCGTTTTCGGCAACGTTACCGCCGATTGTGCAGGCGCGCTGGCTCGATGGGTCGGGCGCGAAGAAATAGCCGAAGGGCTGTACCGCAACGGAAATGTCGAGATTGACAACGCCCGGCTGAACGAGAGCACGCTCGTTAGGAATATCGATCTCGAGAATACGGTTCATCCGCGCGAAGGAGATGAGCACACCGCCGGCACGCGCGATTGCGCCGCCGCTGAGACCGGTTCCGGCGCCGCGGCCCACAATCAGCGCACCGTATTCGCGGGCCAGCTTGACGATCGCAACCACGTCCTCCGTCGTGCGAGGAAAGACGATCAGCTCCGGCCGGCCTTTGTCGACGCCTCCGTCGTATTCGTACAGTTTCAGATCGCCTGGTTCCGAAAGTACCGCTCTCTTACCGAGCTTGGTTTCGAGCACCGTTCGGAGCTCTGCTGTTATCGGCATGCCGGAGTTCCCAGCCTTCAGAGGAGGCTTTGGATGTACTGCGTCAAATCGTCACTCGTCCAGTTCTCGGCATTCGGGAATTTGCGCATGATCTTGCCGTCTTTGATGATGTACGTCTCCGGATACTGGAAGGTACCGTAACGCTCGCTGATACCGGCAGAAGGGTCGCGTGCGGTGTCGAAAGAAACATGGATCCGGTCCAGAAAGGCATGATATTTCCTTGAATTTTTGTCGATACTGATGGCGACAACCACCACCCCGGATTTGGCGAAGCGTTGCTGCATGGCATTCAGCGAGGGAATCTCCTCAATGCAAGGCGCGCACCAGGTCGCCCAAAAATTCAATACAAGAACTTTTCCGCCGAATGAATTTACGCTAACCTGCCTGCCCGAATCCGTTGTGATGCTAAACGCGGGCGCCGTACTACCCTCTTTGGGCGATGTATCGCGCAAACTAGCAACGATAACTGCCAGAAAAGCAGCCGTGCAGAGTGCGAGAAGCGCGCGTAGAATGTTGGTGGTGCTCAGGAATCCAGCCGGATGGCGGCGAATCGTGTTGCTTTTGTGCGGCGCGCCGTTGGCCGGTGATGCTTCCTGCAGGCTGCTTTCTGACGTCAACTTGCTTTCTCCGAATGCTCCACTTACCAGTATCCAATGTCCGGCGCCGGGCATCCATAGGATAGAGAATGTTCGTCACCCGTAAAGCTGAGTTCTCCGCTTCTCACGTTTGCCGCTTGCCGAATCTCGAGGAGGCGGAAAATCGCGCCCTCTTCGGCGAAGAGGCGAACCCCAACGGCCATGGGCACAATTATGTGCTTGAGGTGACGCTTGAAGGCGAGCCGGATCCGGTCACGGGCATGGTGATGGACCTTAAGCGCGTCAAAGACATTCTGGAAGAAGAAGTTGTCGAGCCGATGGATCACCGTTTTTTGAACCGTGAGGTCCCGCCTTTCGACCGGATCGTTCCTACGACTGCCAATGTTGCGCGCGAGATCTGGCGCCGGCTGGAATCTCGCTTCGACTCACCCGGCTTTCGGCTGGCGCGCCTGCGGCTGTATGAAACGCGTGACTGTTTTGTAGAAATCGTAGCGGAAAACAAGCGCGAAGATGCTTCCCTGGACGAGGAAATAGCGGCATGATTTCGATTACCCGGCGATATCGGTTTTCCGCTTCGCACCGCCTGCATGTGGCCGCCTTGAGCGAGCAGGAGAACTATCGCCTTTTCGGAAAATGCAACAACCCGTTCGGGCATGGCCACGATTACGTCCTCAGCGTAACCGTTGCGGGTGACGTGGACGAAACCTCCGGGCTCATTATTCGCACCAAGGATCTGGACTGCCTCGTTGAATCGAAAGTTCTGCGGCTGATGGCGCACCGGAATCTGAATATCGATGTGCCGGAACTGGCGGACTTGGTACCTACGACCGAAAACGTGGTCATCGTCATTGCGAATCTTCTCGAAGCGGAATGGCCGGACTCATTTGCCGGCGTTAATGCCAAGCTCTGGCGAGTGCATTTGCAGGAGACGGACCGCAACGGTTTTGAAGTGTTACTGAATGATGCGATAAGGCGTCCTTCGCTGGTTCGCAAGCAGGAGAGTGTGGCTGTCAATGTCTAGAGCGAAATCGCCGCGCACGCGGGTGGTAGAGCTACCGCGCAAATCAAAAACGGGATCGATCGCCTCCCATATGGAAGAGGTGATCCGAGCGCTGGGAGAAGATCCGCAACGCGACGGATTGGCGCGTACACCGGCGCGCGTGGAAAAAGCGTTGCAGTTTTTAACTGCAGGTTATACGACCGATATCGCCCAGATTGTCAATGGCGCGTTGTTCGATGTCAAGTACGACGAAATCGTCATTGTGCGCGATATCGAGTTCTTCAGCATGTGCGAGCACCATATGCTGCCGTTTTTCGGTAAAGTGCATGTCGCCTATCTGCCCGATTCAAAGGTGATCGGCCTCAGCAAAATTCCGCGCCTGGTGGACGTATTCGCACGGCGTTTGCAGATTCAGGAACGGCTCACGCAGCAAATCGCCGAAACGCTCCAGGAACTACTCAATCCGCGAGGCGTGGGCGTGGTTTGCGAAGCGCGCCATTTTTGCATGATGATGCGTGGCGTGGAAAAGCAGCACTCCGGAGCGATTACCAGCGCGATGCTGGGCGCTTTCCGGCGCGACAAAGAAACGCGCAGCGAATTTCTTTCCCTCATCGGACAGCGCGCGCGGGCGATTTAGCCGGTTTCGCGCCGCCGCCGTTGCATGTTAGCATCGGGTCATGAGTGACGAAAGTCGCGTGTTTCAGGCCGGCCCGGACCCCTTCGGCCAGACCTGGGACGTGCAGTTTCGCTGGCTTCAGACGGCTATTTCGATCCGGCACGCGGATACTGTCGACGTGAAGTTTTTTGTGACCCCGCCTTCTGGGGAGCCGCAGGAAAAAGTGATTGCTCTACCCAATCCGGCGCTCTTGCAACTGACAGCCCAGCGCAACCGCAAGCTTTCCGATACCTATTGCAGGCGGCTGGCGGCAGCGCATCTCAGACGTATGATCGAAACGTCAGAGGATATGGAAAAAACGCTAGTGACCGTCTCGCCGCAAGAGCTCTCTGCTTACGATCAGCAATTGCACGATGTAATCGATCGCCAGCGCGCGTAATCCATTCATAGCCTGAGAAGAGGAATCAATTATGGTGAGTTGCCCCAAATGTGATGCGTCAATCGACGTCGAGGAAGAGGAGCTCGACGAGGGCGACGTTCTATCCTGCGACGAATGTGGAGCTTCGTTGACGGTCGCGAGCGTCAATCCCGTGGAACTCGAGTCCGAAGAAGAAGAGGATGAAGACGGCGAGGACTTCGACTACGACGAGGATGAAGACGAGGACGAAGACGGCGAAGACGAAGAGGACGAGGATTGGCGCTGATCCGCCAAACTCGAGCCTGCTGGCTGCTGGGAGCAACACTGGTTGTGACGGGGCTTGCTGCTTACCCCCAGGCGCAACCTCCGGTGGTTGGACAAAATACCGGTACCACGCGCTCGATTGAAGGCACCGTTCTTAGCGCAAGCGGCGAGCCGGTGGCGGGCGCTACGGTTCTTCTGAAAGACACGAAGACGCTCCAAATCCGATCCTATATCGCCCAAAAGGACGGCCGGTACAATTTTTACGGGCTGAGCACTGACATCAATTACCAGCTTCGTGCCGAAGCTAACGGGTTTACGAGCAAAACGAAAACCGTTAGTGTTTTCGACAGCCATAAGGTCGTCAAGCTCGACCTCAAGCTGAAAAAGAAATTGAAGCAGAGCTGAAACCGTTCCTCAAGCAGCCGCCAGCTCCGACCCTTGAGCCTCATCATCGACGGTTTCGCCGGCAGCACGCATGCGGTCAATCGCTTCCTGGCAGGAGACGCAGTAGGCGGCCCAGGGTAAAGCGCGCATGCGCTTCTCCGGGATTTCCTCTTCACAGCGCAGACAGACGCCGAACGACCCCTCTTCGATACGCTTCAGCGCAGCCTGTACTTCCTTGAGAAGCTTCGATTCGCGATCCAGATTACGGATAGCGACTTCACGGTTGAGTTGCTGCTGCAGCCTGTCAAACTCTTCAGCGGCATTTTCGATCAGTATTTCTTCTCGATCGGAGCCGCCGACCAACAGCTCTTTCTTTTTTGCTTCCAGCGCGCGCCGGAATTCGTTCATTTTGTTCTGTGCCATTTCCTTCACTCCAACTCGCAGATACGCCACGGACCTTAACCGGCCGACTATTGTGTGGAGATAACCTCACTGCTCCCAACCAGCGGCAGGTGAGCGTTACTGCTTTCAACGTGATCAGATGCGGCCTTGGCCGCGAAAGTTGCAAAGCAGTCTGAATCCCCGAAAACATCCGGAGGGATCTAAATATAGTCGCATATTTGTCCGGGTTGCGCAGCAGGACTGGCTGGGCGTATGGTGGGTTTAACGGGCGAAAATGCCCATGCTGCACCCCGGCCAATTCTTCGGGCTTCTGATTCTTTTCTGCAGTGCTGGTCCCGGCCAGCAGGCTAACTCGAACACAGTATCCGTACCTTTGCGAGTCGCCAAAGGAACTCCACTGCGACTGTATGTAACCGGACGTGTGCGCTTTAACACAAATGAGCCGGTAAAGGCACGGCTGGCCGATCCGGTCTGGTTATTCGATCGCATTGTGATTCCAGCGGGAACTCCGGTTTCGGGCCATATCGTCCAGCTTGAGCCGGTTTCCAAAATGGCGCGTGCAATGGCAGTCACCCGCGGCGATTTCACTCCGCTAAAAACAGCGCTCGTTTCGTTTGATGCTTTGAGACTGGCCGGCAGGCCTACACTGCCGGTTGTTACCGAGCCATCGCTTGGACTCGCGTCGATCTATGTACCGCCGCCCCCGGGCAAGAAAAAGCCAGTTAAAGCGCCATCGAACACGAAAACTGCGCAGGCCAAGCAGTTGCTGAAACAGCAGGCCATCTCGCAGGCAAATGCGCGCAGCCATGGAATGCTCGATTTTGTGCGGACGCGCAACAAGCGCGAGTGGCTAATCGATTTCTTCTGGTCGAAGCTGCCCTGGCATCCGCAGTGGTACCGCTCCGGTACCCGTTTCGATGCCGTGTTGACGAAGCCGCTCGATATGGGGGAAGCTCAGATTCCTGCCGTCGAATTGAGTACTATCGGCTCCGCTCCTCCGCCGGATCGATCTGTGCTGCTGCGGCTCGAAAATGGAATGACTTCCGCCGATGCGAGAGTCGGCGATGCGGTGGACGGAGTCCTTTCCGAGCCCCTGTTTAATTCTGCCCATCAGCTTGTTCTGCCTGAAGGGACGCGCCTCCACGGCAGAGTTACGCTTGCGCGCCATGCCCGTATGTTCCATCGAGGCGGTCAGCTTCGCTTCGCGTTCAGCAGCGTGGAACCGGAAAGTTTGCCGGCCCTCGCCGCGTTCCACCAACGTTCGATACTTGCCCAGCTTACGGCTGGGGAAGCAAATAGTGCCATGAAGGTGGATGAAGAGGGAACAGCAAAAGCAACGGAATCGAAGACACGCTTTCTGCGGCCCATCGTGGCCGGACTGGTAGCCGCGAAGTCGCTGGATAACGACGAAGGCCGTTCGGCCGCATCCGGAGGTGCCAGTGCGAACTATGGCGGCCGTAGTTTGGGCGGGTTTTCAGGATTTGGATTATTCGGAACCGCACTCAGCTTCGGACCGCACTATATCGGCTCGGCTTTCGGGTTCTACGGCTTGGCGTGGTCCGTATATTCGACTGTCATCTCGCGCGGGCGGGAGGTTACCTTCGAAAAGAACGCGGCGCTCGCCATCCGGTTTGGAACGAGCGGGCGCCGCGGGAAATAGTTAAGCTATCGTGCGGCTTTTTAGGCGTTCTCCGGAAGATTACCGCGGCACTTCTTTGTCTTGTGCTTCGTCTTGCGCATCCTGACCGGCCGGCTCGAGACGCATTGTCTGATAAGTTTTGGCCAGTCCGGCTTTCATATTTCTGACTTTGACGAACTCCGCGCGTTCCCGTTTGGCATCTTCCTCGCGGCCCATTTTGCGATACACCGTCGCCAGATGATAGTGAACCACCGCATTGTACGGCTCGAGCTCGGCGGCATGCTTTAGAAGCGGCAGTGCCTTTTCGTTTTGACCTGTCGAAATCCATACTTTGGCGAGTCCGAGATTGGCGTCGGAATCGTCAGGCTGCAACTCGAGCGATCTTGAGTAGTGCGTCTGCGCACTCTTCAGGTCCGATCGACGTTCGGCCAGTTGCCCCAGTCTGCATTCGGATTTCTCATCCAGCGGGTTCGCCGCCAGAGCGGCCTTGTATTCCTTCTCCGCTTCCTGACGTCCGGAGGAATTGGAGGGGCCCTTCATCAAAGCCTCGGCCAGCTCGAAATGCAAGCCGGGTGTGCGCGCATCGATCTCGAGCGCTTTCCGGTATTGCGTAATAGCAGCCTCGCTATTGCCCTGACGCGCCGCTTCGCGCGCCATGACCTGGTGCATGCGCGCGGAATCCGGAGCGAGCATCGCAATGCTCAACATGCTCTCATCGGCCAGATCGGAGTAGATGCGATTCGCGGTATACAGGACATCGATATCCGCCGGATCGAGCTTGCGCAGCACGCCTACCACTGACGCCGCTTTGTCCAAAGCCCCTGCGCCGTAATAAATTTCGATCAGCTCCATCCCGGCCTGGCGGCGGATCTTCTCGTCGATCAATTGCGGAAAGGATTTTTCCAGATCAAGCTGCGCCGCGGATGTTTGAGCGAGGCGCTTTTCGCACATGCCGAGCAGCGCCTCGAGCTTCCACGGCGTAGGCTGCAATGCCAGCGCCGGACGAAGCAGCTCGGCCGCCGCTGCGTAGTCGCCTTGAAAAAACAAGAGCACTCCGAGGTTGCCGCGCACTTGCAGGTTATTCGGATCGAGCGCCACCATGGCTCGGAATTCTTTTGCGGCAAGATCCGGCCGGTTGCTTTCCAGGTATTGCTGCGCCTGCCGGGCGTGTGTTGCGATCTGCTCTTGTACAGTCGGCTTGGCCTGCCCAAAGGCAACGAGAGCAGCAACCAACCCGATTGCAAAGCGCAACATCAGAACGAAAAGCGCGCTCCGAGCTGAATCTGGCGTGCGCCGTACGTATTGTTGGTGCTGTTGTAGTTGCCCGTCGTTCCGCTGATAATGCCAGCTCCGCCGGTTCCTACGTTCGCGTTCGGCAGGTCGAAATTAGCGTGATTAAGGATGTTCTGCGCATCAAACCGGATCTGAAGCTGTGCCGCCTCGCGCGGGAACGGGAAGCGGAAGCTCTTGCCGAGAGAGAAATCGACGCCTATGATTCCAGGTCCGCGTAGTATGTTTCGTCCTGCATTACCGAAAGTGCCTGCCGCGGGAATAGCCCACGCCGGATTGCTGCAACCTGTCGGTTGCGTGGTGCCGTCAGGCATGAGAGTACAGGCGTTGAACCATTCTTGAATGCTTTGATGTGAAACGCGCGCATCGCCGATCAAGTTGGGATACCATCCGCCCGACAGCGCACCGCTGTTATTGTTGATGCCGACGAGCGGGGTGAACGGGCTGCCGGATTGTAGGACAAAGATCGTAGATGCCTGCCAACCGCCCAGAATTGCATCGACGATTCCGCTATTGTTGAGGAAACGCCGGCCCTGTCCGAACGGCAGCTGATATACCACGTCGCCTTTGAACATGTGTCGGGCATCGAAGTTCGATGGTCCGTAATTGCGTCGCGGATGATACGCATCCTGGTAATTCTGCCCGCCGTCGCGGCTTCCCCAGCCGGAGGAATCCTGATCGTCGAGAAACTTGGAAAGAGTGTAGTTCGTATCGAACTGAAAACCGTTACTGAATCGCTTCTGCAGCGAGAGTTGCAAGGAATTATAGTTCGAGATCGCCTTGTACGTGTCGCCGTTAATGTTCTGGAATTGCGGGAAAGGCCGCAAGGCCTGTCCATTGCCGGTTGCGGCGCTCTGCGCAATCAGACTCTCCGGAACCTGGTTAATGTCGACAGGAAATCCTAACCCTGTGCCATGGCTGCCGACATAGGCCGCTTCCGCGACCATGTTGCTCCCCAGTTCGTGCTGAATACTGAAGGATCACTGATAATTGCGCGCCACCGGCGTGTCATACGGATAATAAGGCACCGATTGCCCGTTATATGCACCGGGATCGCGCGACGCCACCACGTAGTTCAAAGGCGGGCTCGGATCCGAAAGAAGGAAAACCGGCGACACCTGATCGGTCTCGGATAGCGACCCGGTACTGTTCGTGCCGAAGCCTTTGGCGTTATCGGCATATCGGTCCATGCTCCAGTTATAGCTATAGATGCCGAATCCGCCGCGCACCACCCAGTTGCTCTTGGGAGACCACGAGAGACCGACGCGCGGTAAGAAGATGTTATGAATCGGCGACTGGATCGAATTCCGGCCGTTATTGGGCGCAAACCAGATAGCTCCTAACGTGTTGGTAACGGGGTTGGTAATCGTCGGATCGAAAGCGCCAATGCGGTTTGCAACTTCGTGCCATCCGCCTTGGATCTGGTAGCGCAGGCCCAGATTCAACGTCAGATTCGGCCGGACTTTGAAATCGTCCTGCACAAAAAACTGCGGACTCTTTTGCCGCATGCCGACAATCGGCGTGTTGGAGGCGTTCCACGAATCCACTTGCCCCAGCAGGAAGTCCGCATAGCCGACGCCGCCCGAACCGAACGGCGCCGATTGCGTAAATACGCCGGAAAAAGAGAACGTTCCTGAATTGACGTTGCCCCAGGGCGTCGAGTTGTCCTGATACGCCAGCAGCTCGCCGCCGAACTTGAGAATGTGCCTGCCCTTGATAAGCGTGATTACATCAGAAGGATCAAAACTGTTCTGCACGTATATCGCGTTGGTCGCGGGCCCGATCCAGCTACAGCAGGTGCCGTTGATTTGAACCTGAGGCGCAACATCCGCCTTGGCGTAGTTCAGCCCCAAATCCTGCGGAACTCCTTGGCCGAGTGTCTGGGGAGTAAACCAGTTCCCTTGGCGCGTAAAGCCCAGACGAAACTCGTTCACAACGTTTGCGCTGATCGTCCAAACATCGGAAACCTGGGCGTTATAGCTGTCGACAACGCCGGTCTGGCAGTCCCACGGGCAGTCGAGCGATCCGTAGAAAGCCGGGTTGTCGCGCTGCGTGATCGAGAACGTCAGCCGGTTTCGATCCGAGATGTTATAGTCCAGCCGGCCGAAAAACTTCAGGAAAGGAGAAGTATTGGTAACTGAACCCTGCGCGTTGTTGACGTACCCCGGCAGATTCGGTTGAGGAAATACATCCTGCATTTTCAGCGCGACGGGATCGAGCGGAACGTTGATGATGTTGTTCGGAAACGGCTGGCGGGTTTTCGGGTTGTAAATGGTGGGAAAATCCGGTGAGTTAAACTGGCCTGCCCGCATGTTGGCGGTGCCGAAGCTGCCCGTCGTGGGCACCGTCATAAACGTGAAGGAGGTACTGTTGTTGATCGTCTTGTCGACATCGAAATAGAAAAAGAACTTGTTCTTCAGGATAGGCCCGCCGACTGCGCCCCCGAAGTTGTGGTAGCGCAGGTTGCCTACGCTCGGAGCGAAAAAATCTCTCGCATTGAGGAAATCATTGCGAAAGTATTCATATGCCGCCCCGTGAAACTCGTTTGAGCCGCCTTACTGATCTGGTTGAACGCCGTCCCGCCGATGCCATACTGCGCCGAGTAGGTCGAAGTTTGGACCTGCAGTTCCGACATGGTTTCCATGATGGAAGTGTCGGTATTCGCGCTGTGAGGAAGCGTAGTCGATGCTCCATCGGCAAGAAAATTCGCATAGTAGGGAAGATTGCCATTGACGGCAATCCCGATGCCGGAACCGGCCGCGCCGGGCAGCATCTTCGTGAAATTACCCCAGCTCTGCCCGACATTCGGCAGTTGCGCCATCGTTTTGGAGTCGAGCGTGGTGGCCTGTTCGGCGCTCTCGGTCTTTAACAAGGTACCCTCGGCTGTTACCTGTACTTCCTGTTGAGCCGTCCCCACCGCCAGCTGCGCGTTCACGGTCAGCGTCCCGACCTGAAGCGTGACACCGTCGCGCACCAGCTTGTTGAAGCCGTTGGCAGTAAACGTCAACGTGTAGTTACCCGGAAGGATCGAAACGGCATCATAGATACCGTCGTTGTTGGTAGTGATATCGCGCGCGACGCCCGTATCGATGTTCTTGATATTCACACTTACATTGGGCACGACCGCGCCGGATGGATCGGTCACTGTGCCTCGAATTTCGGCCGAATTCGTGTTTTGGCCGAAGCCGATAACGGGCATGCCTGAGATCAAAAGACATGCACAAACTAACTTTGAAAGGATTCGTCGGAGGAGGCTCTTCCGAGCGTTCGAAGCACGGGCAGACATGGCCATCGCAACTCCCTTGGCTTCATTCTAGGCCAAAATTTGCTTTTTGTATCCATTCGCCGGCACGCGAACCACCGGTCAGCTAAGATCAAGTTCGCCATGGATCGCGGGCAACTCAAGGGATATGTCTGTTCCATCCCGGAGCGGGCTCTACGCGCGCTCACCGGATTGAGCGGCGGAGCAGCTCGTGAACTGAGTGAAGTTCTGCTGCCTGCACGCATCCGCCGCTCCAGGCTCTACCAATCCCTGGCCGGATCCACGCTTCGATTTTTGATTGAGCAGATTGGGCAGATAAAGGAGACCTACGATTCCGATACCGAGAGCCTTCCCGCCGATTTTCTGCTTCGCCGCGTAGCCGGAAATGTTGTGGAACTGGCCGGCTTTGCATCCTTCCACGCTTCGCCGGTCTGGGTCTTGGCCGCGCTGGCGGATGCCGCCGGAGCTGGGCGGGAATTGATCGAGGAGATAACCGCTGCGCTTGAGAAGGAAGGACTGATTTCACCCGGGCACAAATTTGAGACCGTTGATCAGCTACTTCACGGGTTGGAGTCTACCACCGGACGGCTTACGGAAACGGTGAACACACCACCCTTGGACGCGGCCTCGCTGCGCGTCGAATGGGCCGAGCTCCGGCGCGATGTATCGCGACTGCCCAAGGCTGTGGTGCCCGTCGATCGACTCTACAATCAATGGCGCGAACTCAAACAGGAAGCTGCCGCGCAGGAGCGGTCCATCCTGCAGCTCTCGTCCGTGATGGCGCTGGCTGCTGTGCGCGAGCTGCCCGAAAATGCGCGCAGGCTTTCTCGCATCGCCCACGTCGGCAGCCGGCGCGTGGGCGAGGTGCTGGCCTCCGGATTGTTGGATCACTACCGCAAGAGTTTGACTGAGATTCATGAACTCGGCTATACCCGGTACTGGCTGCGGGAATTTCGACCGTACCTGAACGGTGCAGTCCGGCAGTTTTCCACGAAGCAGGAGTCCACCACCGAGCGGCTTCTCAATAGAAGGCGCAGGCGTAAGCAGCCCACCACGAACGAAGAATAGCCTCTCTGTTACCGGGCAGCACATCGCCGCCCGATCGGATATGCTTTGGAAACAATGGGCGACAAGGTCGAGAGAGCGAGCAATTTGCGTTCAAGCTTCGACTCGACAGACGAATGCTCGCGCCGCGCGGCTTTGAAAGCTGGGCTCAGCGCCGTACTCGCGCTTCCGGCCTCCGCAGCAGACGACGCTCCGGATCACGACACCGTGTTGCTCGATGAAGAACATCAAATCATCGATAATTTCGCGGCTTCCGATGCCTGGAGCATGCAGAAGGTCGGCGGCTGGTCCGAGCCCAACCGGAATCGGATCGCCGATTTGCTCTTCTCCCAAACGGACGGCATCGGTCTTTCCTGCTGGCGCTTCAACATCGGCGGTGGCTTCAACTCCAAAATCACAAATCCATGGCGCACAGCAGAGACCTTCGAAGTTCGTCCCAGAGAATACGATTGGACGCGCCAGCGCAATGAGCAGTGGTTTCTGCAGGCGGCCAAGCGGCGCGGAGTGCCGCAGTTTCTGGCATTCGTGAACAGCCCGCCCGCGCGCCTCACCAGAAATGGTCTGACGTTCTGTGATCCCGATAGCGGCACAAGCAATTTGAAGACCGGAGCGGAACGCGAATACGCCATCTACGTTGCCGATATTCTGGAACACTTTTATCGCAATCCGAAAGATGCCGAGCAGCTAACGTTCGATTATGTCAGCCCCGTAAATGAGCCCCAGTGGGATTGGTCCGGACACTCGCAGGAAGGTAACCGCGCTTCGAACGACGACATAAAGCGCATTATTCACGCGCTTCGAGCGGAACTTGAACGGCGCAGGCTGCCGGCAGAGATCGCAGCCCTCGAGAGCGGATCGCTGCCGGATATGTGGCAGCCCAATCGGAAGGCGTCGGCGCGATGGGGCGCCGAATACGGAAACTACATCGATGCTTTTCTAGGCGACCCATCCATCAACGGCCTGCTCTCCGGGCGCATCGGTTATCACAGTTACGGTTCTGATTTGATCAGTGGACCTCTGGTAAACAACCGCATCCAGCTTGGAAAGAAAATGAAGAATTATCCAAGCTGGAGATTGTGGCAGAGCGAATACTGCATATTAGTCGGCAGCGAAGGTAAAGGCGGCAATCATCGAGACTTGACGATGAAGAGTGCTTTGGATGTGGCCCGCATCATTCACTTGGATTTGACGCTGTGCGGCGTGTCGGCCTGGCAATGGTGGACAGCGGTCTCACCGGTCGATTATAAAGATGGACTGATCTACACCGACTGGCGGAAGCCGGGGGATCCGGAGTCGATCTATCCCGCGCGCCTCTTATGGGTGCTGGGAAACTACAGCCGCTTCGTGCGTCCCGGCATGCAGCGAGTGGAAGTGCGCGGCGCGAAGCATGACATTCGCGGGCTCATGGCGTCTGCGTTCAAAGACGAGCGGCGCCGGCGCGTGGTGACGGTCTATATAAATATGGGTAACGCGTCGCAGCCGGTCACTGTCACATTCACTACAGCAAGCGGGCCGAAAAGGCCGGCTTCTGTCACGCCGTACATTACCTCTGATCGAGCGGGCGATGAGCTGAAGCAGTATCCGCAACTGCGCGCCCGGAACACTATCGAAATACCGGGTAAGTCCGTTGTAACGTTGGTCTCTGACTTTGAATAAAAAAGGTTGCGGCGAGAGCCCTCGTATTGTTCGGAGAGAATTTTTGCGCCTTAGAGCTTCGCAATCTGATTAAAGGATCGCTGAAAGGTGGCCAGGGACGGAATCGAACCGCCGACGCCAGCCTTTTCAGGGCTGCGCTCTACCGACTGAGCTACCTGGCCGCTTTGGAACGTATTTGACTGAGTTTTTGCCAAGAACCGCAGGCTTTTCCGTAGTCTAACAAACCTGCCAAGGACCCTTCCATGCGTTGCCCCTATCCTCCGACCGGCCCCAGGGGTATCCGCTCCCCGAACCGAAGAAAACCTGGCCCCGGCTGGAGCATTGCTTTGAACAACCTGAGCGCGCTTGCGATGTTTGAGAGCCTCTTTATTTGTTGCGAGCGCTTTACACCGTTTCCGGCGGCAGGTTATTGCAAACAGGCCGATCAGACATCCGGCTAAACGGGCAAAGCACTTGGCTCGGGGATAACCGAAACGGGTGCGGCCGCCCCGTCTTGATATACTCCCGGTGACGGGCCCATGATGGACGAAATGCGATTAGGCGACGTGATCGATGATCACTGCATCAAATGCCGCCGCATTACTAACCACTCGATTGTGTCGCTGGTGGATGGTCATGCTGCCAAAGTCCGCTGCCGCACGTGCTACCACGATCACGATTACCGTCACGAACAGGCGCCCCCTTCCAAGAAAGAATTGAAAAAGGCCGAAGCCGCGGCTCAGGCTGCAACAGCCGCGAAAGCGGGCGGAGCGAACGACGCACACGCCGATCGTGACGCGTGAAGATCTAGCGCTCGAGATCGTTCGTACCCTTCAGGCTCGCGGCCATCGCGCTTTGCTGGTCGGCGGCTGTGTGCGGGACCGCCTCCTCGGGATTTCACCCAAAGATTACGACGTAGGCACCGACGCTCAGCCTGATGCCATCGCGGATTATTTCCCTGGTGCCCAGCTTGTGGGAGCACACTTCGGCGTGGTTCTTGTCCGGCGCGAGCCCGGAGTTCACGTTGAAGTCGCCACCTTCCGCAGCGAAGGCAGCTACTCGGACGGCCGTCGCCCCGATCGGGTTCAATTCGTATCGGATCCTGCGCTCGATGCGCGCCGCCGCGATTTCACCATCAACGCGCTCATGGAAGATCCGTTCTCGGGCGAAATCCTCGATTTCACCGGCGGGAAAGAGGATCTGGCAGCCCGGATCATTCGCGCCATCGGCGACCCGCTCGATCGTTTTCGCGAAGATTACCTGCGCATGCTGCGGGCCGTACGTTTTGCCGCGCGGCTGGGATTCTCGATTGAACCTGTCACGCTCGCCGCCATTCAAGCCGAAGCGCACCTGATTACGCGCATTTCTGCCGAACGAATTCGCGACGAGCTGATTCGCATTCTTACCGAAGGCAATGCACGGCTCGGGTTCGAGCTGCTGGATCGTTCCGGACTCCTCGAACATGTGTTGCCGGAGGTCAAGGCGTTCCGGGGGGTTCCGCAGCCGCCCGAGTTTCATCCGGAGGGCGATGTCTGGACACACGTCCTCCTCATGCTCGGGCAACTCGAGCATCCCACACCTACGCTTGCGCTCGGGGTACTATTGCACGACGTCGGGAAGCCGCCGACTTTTGCGGTCGCTGACCGTATCCGGTTTAACGGACATGCGGAGGTGGGTGCCGAAATGACACGCAGGATACTGAATCGCTTAAAATTGCCAAACGAACCTAGCGAGCAAGTTATCTCCCTTGTTGCCAACCACATGCGTTTTAAAGATGTGCAGCAGATGCGCCTCAGCACGCTGAAGCGCTTCCTTTGCCTGCCCCATTTCGATGAACACCTCGAACTCCATCGACTTGACTGTCTTTCTAGCCATGGCTACACCGCTGCCTACGAGTTCGTTCGGCAAAAATTGGAGGAGTTCAAGCAGGAAGAACTTCACCCGCCCCCCCTTCTAAGCGGACGGGACCTGATCGAAGCGGGCTACCAGCCCGGACCCAAATTCGGCCGGGCGCTGGAAGCGGCCGAAACCGCCCAGTTAGAAGGGCAAATTCGCACGCGAGAAGAGGCGCTGGCAGTCGCAAGGGCGGTACTGGATTGAGCGTCCCTTGTACAATTTCTGCTATCACCGGCTCAAGTCCTGCATCCAATCAAGCATGCCCGTGATCGAAGTGACGAAATCCCTGCATACCGAACTACAAAGCGCCCGCGCCGAGAGTGACGGCCTCTTTTCCATCCTGAAACCGCAGGCATTGTATGAACGGCCGATTGCCGAGCGCCACCGCGTGGTCTTCTATATCGGTCACCTGGACGGATTCGACTCCATTCAGATCTGCCGCGAAGGACTCGGGCTTCCTTCTTTCGATCCGCAGCTCGATGCGTTATTTCAAGCCGGCATCGATCCCGATTCCGCGCACCTTCCCAGCGACACACCGGCGGATTGGCCCTCGCTGGAGGAGATAAGAAAATACGTTATCCGCTGCCGGGAGCAGGTTGACAAACACCTCGAAGACGCTCCGGAAGACACAGTGGCGATGGCGGTCGAACACCGTTTGATGCACCTGGAAACGCTGGCTTACATGTTCCACAACTTTGATCACGCTTTGAAGCACGACACCGGGAACCAGCCGTTCAATCGCACCGCGACTCCTTCTCCCGAAAATTGCTTCATCGAGATACCTGGCGGCGAAGCCGTTCTGGGAAAACCCCGCGATGGAACATTCGGCTGGGATAACGAATACGTGGAAACGCGCGTCAAAGTACCCGCGTTTCGCGTGCAGAAGTACAGCGTTTCAAACGGCGAATATCTACGTTTCGTGCAGGACGGTGCGAAGCGGCCGCATTTCTGGACAGACGATTTCCGCTATCGCGGCATGCTGGAGGAAATTCCGCTGCCGTTGAATTGGCCGGTGTACGTGACGCAGTCCGAAGCTGCCGCTTATGCACGCTGGGCCGGCAAGTCTTTGCTCACCGAAGAGCAGTTTCATCGCGCCGCTTACGCCGATGACGACTTATATCCGTGGGGGAATGCGGCACCCACTGCGCAGCACGGCAATTTCGATTTCCGCCGCTGGGACCCCGAGCCGGTAGATACGTCGCCCGCGGGCGCGAGCCGCGCCGGCGTTCACCAATTAGTAGGTAATGGCTGGCAATGGACGAGCACAGTTTTCGGCCCGCTGCCCGGCTTCGAACCCCGGCCGACATATCCGGGCTACTCCGCAAATTTCTTTGACGGCCAGCATTTCGTAATGAAAGGCGGGTCGCCGCGCACGGCTGCGCGTCTGCTGCGCCGCTCATTCCGCAATTGGTTCCGCGCCGATTATCCGTACATGTACGCAACCTTCCGGCTGGTGGAGAACTGAGCGTAGTGGCGTCGCTTGCCCGGCCGGCTCTCTCTGCGTTTGCTCGCGATGTGGCAGAAGGTTTGACCGCGCGCGTGAAAAAACTTTCGCCACAATACTTTTACGACGATCTGGGCAGCGCGCTCTTTGACGCAATCACGTTGTTACCGGAATACGGGTTGACGAGTGCCGACGAGCGCATTCTGACAAGACATTCCCCGCATCTGGCGGCGCGCGTTGGTCCGGTTACCGCTGTATGTGAGCTTGGCAGCGGTAGCGGGCGAAAGACGAGGCCTATCCTGGAAGCTTTAGACCACGGTGTTGTCTATCAGCCGGTCGATGTTTCAGCCGCGGCGCTTGCTGCGTGCGAGAAAGCACTGGCCGATATCGCCATCGTGCGGCCTGTCTGTGCGGATTGGATTGACGGATTACACCGGATCGGGCTTCATCGCGCACCGGGTCCGCTGGTTGTGCTGTTTCTCGGCAGCTCGATCGGTAATCTTGACCGTTCCGGGATTTCGCACTTTCTCGCGCAGGTTCGATTCACCTTGCGTCCCGGTGATTTCTTTCTTGTCGGATTCGACCTGGTGAAAGATGTAGAACGGATGCTGGCGGCTTACGACGATCCGACCGGAGTGACGGCAGCTTTCAATTTGAACCTGCTCGGGCGCATCAATCGGGAGCTCGACGGCGAGTTTGAGTTGCGCGCTTTTTCACACGAAGCGCGCTGGAACCAGAGCGAGCGGCGTATCGAGATGCACCTGGTCTCGGCGCGTGCACAACACGTTTACATCGGAGCGCTTGAGTGTGCGTTTTCTTTTGCCGCGGGCGAGACGATCTGGACCGAGTCGTCGCATAAATTCATCGAAAGCGAACTGCCGGCCATGGCAGCGGATTCAGGTTTCACATCAATTGCAAGCTGGATCGATCCGGAGTGGCCGTTCGCCGAGGTTCTCTGGCAGGCGGTTTGATTCAGACGATACCGGTCTAGCGAACCAAATCCGCTCTCCTACCCCGTATCGTCTGCTCCACGCGGCCATAGCGTTCGCTTCTTCTGCCGTAATCTGCGATCGATAACGCGCGGCAGCCGCGCGTTTTTCAAAGACACTGCACCGGCTGCGTATAATTCGTGGCGATAACCTGCGTCCGAGAATGCGCTGGATCTCTGCCAGAATGCCATGGAGCTGCGCTTCGCTCCACATCGCGTACGGCAGATCTTCATAGAAAGCGAGCTGGTTAGCAGGCGTGGCAAGCGTCGCTGCACGGCGCACGGTGATGTGATCGACATGGCCGCCGAGACCCAACGGCGCAAGGGTCAACTCATTTGCTGTGCCGCGCATGCTGCCCGCAACGCTCTCGATGTCCCTCTCGTTCGCTTCCGTGTAAAACACTCGTGAAGCCGGGATTCCGAGCCTCAACGGAGCATCAATCAGCCCGCAGTCGCGGACGCGAATCCGGTGGCTGATTTTTGCGAGCGCACTGCGGTCCTCGCGCTTGCGAATTGCAGTAATCGCTCCGGCATCGCTGACATGCGTATGCGGAGCATAGGCGCTGTGCGTGAAAAAGTTTGTTACCTTAAGCCGCACCCCGCCGGCGCTCCATTCGCAAAGCGCAAAAAAGAGCGAAAACACCGCATCATCGCGGTGGGGAGAGAGCACATGGACGCATCGCATGCGGTGGTGGCGCATCCTTCCAGTGTGGGGGAACAGCTTTGACGTGCGGCAGCGGCGACTGCACAAGCGATCGATAGTGTTGAGGCTGAGCCGAAGGCTACGTCCGGGGAATTGGTCCGAATGCTATCCTGTCGATGTTGCCACCGATGAGGCTGCGGTTCTCAGCGAGGCCGAAGACTCAGCAAAATGGGCCGGTAGCTCAGTTGGTAGAGCATCGCACTTTTAATGCGGTGGTCCCGGGTTCGAGTCCCGGCCGGCTCACCATTCGTTTCAACATCTGTGTTACCTCCCAATTTTGTCTGGCACCGTTGTCTAGCACCGAACTGTCCAGTGCCGCCAGGTGCGTTTCCATCTTTTTG
>DATBGM010000213.1:0-30306 GCA_036557945.1 Bryobacteraceae bacterium
CCTCGTTCCGGCGGACGATCCGACCCTGCTGTTCGTCAATGCGGGGATGAATCAGTTCAAGGAGGTCTTTCTCGGCCTCGAAAAGCGCGACTACGCGCGCGCGACATCCTCGCAAAAGTGTGTGCGCGCCGGCGGCAAGCACAACGATTTGGAAAATGTCGGCTACACCCGCCGGCATCACACGTTTTTCGAGATGCTCGGCAATTTCTCTTTCGGCGATTACTTCAAAAAAGACGCAATCGCGTATGCCTGGGAGCTTGTCACGAGTCCGAACTGGTTCGCAATACCCAAAGACCGGCTCTACGTCACGATTTTTCGTGAGGACGATGAGGCCGAAGAGCTCTGGCGTAAAGTTGCGGGCGTTTCGCACGATCGTATCTTCCGCTTGGACGAGAAAGATAATTTCTGGCAGATGGGCGAAACGGGTCCGTGCGGACCGTGCTCGGAGATTCACTATGATCTCGGTCCGGAGGCGGCGGAAAAGGGCCGAGAGCAGGAACAGTTTCCTTCGGATGCGGGTGGCCGCTTTGTCGAGATCTGGAATCTGGTCTTCATGCAGTACGATCGCGATTACGACGGCAGACTGACACCACTGCCGCGGCCTTCGATCGATACCGGCATGGGTCTGGAGCGGGCAGCAGCCGTTCTGCAGGGGCATTTCTCGAACTATGAAACCGATTTACTGGCGCCCATTGTTAAACGTGCGGCGGAGCTGCTGCATGTGAAATCGGATGCGGAAGAGCGCGCACGCATCGCGCTGCGTATCAACGCCGACCATGCGCGCGCCACGGCGTTTCTTATTCACGACGGCGTGATTCCTTCGAACGAAGGCCGCGGCTATGTGCTGCGGAAGATCATGCGTCGTGCCCTGCGCAACGGCCGTTTTGCCGGAGCGACTGGGGCTTATCTCCACGAGCTGACTGCATTCGTTGCAGACCTGATGAAAGAGCCGTACCCGGAGTTGCAGGAGAGTAAGAAGCGGGTGGCGCGTGTGGTGCGCGACGAAGAGAATCGTTACGCGCAGACCTTTCAAATTGCCGAACGCTTCTTTCAGGAAGAAGCCAAGTCCGCTCAGAAAGGTGTTCTCCCGGGTACAGCGGCTTTTAAGCTGTACGACACATACGGCCTGGCGCTGGACGAGCAGGAAGAAATGGCGCGCGAATTCGGCTTGACCATCGACCGCGAAAACTTCACGGCCGAGATGGAGAAACAGCGCAGCCGGGCGCGCGCGAGTTGGAAAGGCGCGGATCAGGCGCAGGTAGCGGAAGTCTACAAAAGTTTAAACGGCGTCGAATTCGTCGGTCGCGAAACGCTCGAAACTCCGGTTGAGGTGGTCCGGCTAATCGTTAACAAAACCGCCGCCGAGCGTGTCGATAGCGGCAGCGCTGAAATTGCATTTCCGAAGACGCCGTTCTACGGCGAATCGGGTGGGCAGGTAGGCGATACCGGGGCGCTGCTCGATCCGGAAACGCGCGAGCGTGTGGCGATTGTGACCGGGACTTACAAGGTCAGCGCCGCAACCGTACAGAAGATTGACGTGTTGAAACCGATTCGTACCGGCGATCGCCTGCTGGCTGTCGTGGACACCCCGTTGCGTCACGCCATCATGCGTAATCACACGGCGACGCATCTGCTGCATGCGGCGCTGCGACAGGTGTTGGGCACGCACGTGAAGCAGGCAGGCAGCGTCGTCGAGCCGGAGCGTCTGCGCTTCGATTTCAGCCACTACACCGGGCTGACGGAAGACGAACGCAACGAAGTGGAGCGGCTTGTGAATCAGCAGATTCTGGCCAACACCGAAGTGAAGACCGACGTAATGGACCTGGAACGCGCGCTTACGACAGGCGCCATGGCGCTGTTTGGCGAAAAATACGGCGAGAACGTGCGCGTGGTCAACATTCCGAATTTCAGCCGTGAGCTTTGTGGCGGAACGCATGTCTCGCGCACGGGCGATATCGGCCTTTTCAAGATTATTTATGAAGGCAGCATCTCCGCCGGAGTTCGCCGCATTGAAGCCGTCACCGGAGAAGGAGCGCTCGAACGGTTCGGAGCGGCTGCGGGGCAGCTTGCCCGCATCGGCGAACTGTTGCATGTCTCGGAAGCCGCTGCCGTTACGCAGTTGGAAAAGACGCTCGAAATACAGAAGGCGCTCGAACGGCAAGTAGAACAGCTCAAGGAGCAGATCGCGCAGGCGCAAGTCGAGAGGCTGAAAGGCCGCGCGACTGGAGGCGTCACGGTTCTGGCCGAGCGTGTGGAAGGACTCGACTCCAGGCAGCTTCGTTCGATCGCCGACGCGCTGCGTAACAAATGGGGCAGCACCGTGATTGTCCTTGCATCCGTCAATGGATCGCAGGTTGCGATTGTTTCTGCAGTCAGTAAAGACCTCACGCAGAAGATACAAGCCGGGAAGCTGGTCGGGGAAGTAGCGAAGGCGATCGGCGGCAAAGGCGGCGGCCGGCCCGACATGGCGGAAGGCGCGGGCAAAGACCCGCAAATGCTGGCGGGCGCGCTCGAAAATGTGTACCGGCAAGTCGCGCAGGTGCTCACTCCGGCGGAGACGAGCGCCTGATGAAACAGTTCGATGTAGCGATCGTCGGTGCAGGACCGACCGGCCTCGCTTGCGGCATTGAAGTTCAGAAGCGCGGCTTGCGGCCCGTGCTCTTCGACAAAGGCTGCGTGGTCAATTCGATTTATCACTACCCGACGAATCTCGTCTTTTTCACCACGCCCGAACTGCTCGAAATCGGTGACATTCCGATGACGTCGCTGAACGAGAAGCCCGGCCGCACAGAAGCCCTGAAATATTACCGGCGCGTAGCCGATCATTACCGGCTTGCCGTTCACCAGTACGAAAAGGTTCTTGGCTTCGATGGCGCGGATGGCCAGTTCAGCGTGCGCACGGAGACCGGCATGGGCGAACGCGCCTGCTATCAGACCAAAAAAATTATTCTGGCCACCGGCTATTACGATATCCCGAATCGCCTGAATGTGCCCGGCGAAGACCAGGACAAAGTCATCCATTATTATCGCGAGGCGCATCCCTTCTATAACCAGGACGTGCTCATCGTCGGTGCGAAGAATTCGGCCAGCATTGCCGCGCTCGAGTTGTTCTGGACCGGCGCCCGCGTCACCATGGTGCATCGCGGCGCAGGTGTTTCGCACAACGTAAAATACTGGATCAAACCCAACATCGAGAACCGGATTAAGAATGGCGAAGTCAAAGCCTATTTCCACTCTTCGGTGAAAGAAATCCGGCCCCATGATGTTGTTCTCGAGACGCCGCAAGGCGAAGTTACGCTAAGAAACGATTTTGTGTTTGCGATGACCGGCTACCGGCCCGATTTCGAATTTATGGCCGAGCACGGAATTCATCTCGACCCCGCTACCTCCAAACCGATCACCGATCCGGCCACGCTCGAAAGCGAGCGCAAAGGCGTCTATCTTGCGGGCGTAATTGTGGCGGGAACGCATACCAACGAGATCTTCATCGAGAACGGCCGTTTCCACGGCAAAGTGATTGCAGAAGCGATTGAAACGAGTCTGCGCGCAGAAACAGACTGATCGGTTGGTCTGTTCTTGGATACAGTAAGGAATTATGTCGCTACGGTTTTCCGCTATTTTTTTTCTGCTCGCGGCATTTGCATCCTGTACGGCCATGGGCGCTCAAACTGCCGCGCCGAGTCTGGCTGGGGCCTTTCGCAATCCTGCTAAGGCCGGGTGGATCTTCGTGCATCTGGAAGGCGCACCGCAGTCGCTCGGATATCAACATGGATATCTGCTGACGGCGGAAATCGAAGACGCCAAGCGAGCCATCGAACTTAGCACGACGCACGATGTGAAGCATAGCTGGACCGAATTGCGGGACGTCGCCGAAAAGTATTTCTGGCCTACCGTGCCGCAAGAATACCGCGAGGAACTCGAAGGCATCGCGCAAGGTGTGCACGCGCACGGCTCGAAACTCGACACGATGGACCTGGTTGTGATGAACGCTTTTATGGAGTTTTCGTATTACTACGGCGATTCCGAACGGCATCAGGTGAAGGGCGTTTCAGCCAGCGTCGGCGACCACTGCAGCGCCTTCGTCGCAACCGGCAGTTACACCAAGGACGGTCGTATCGTAATCGGCCACAATAATTGGAGCGATTACCTGAGCGGCAGCCGCTGGAAAGTGATTTTCGATATCGCGCCGCGCAGCGGCCACCATTTCGTTATGGACGGCGTGCCCGGGCTTATTCATAGCGCTGACGACTTTGGTATCAATGACGCTGGCATGATGATCACTGAAACAACGATCGGCAGTTTTCACGGTTTCAACACGAAAGGCATTCCCGAATTTGCGCGCGCCCGAAAAGCGATGCAGTACGCCGCTTCCATCGACGATTTCGCCCGCATGATGGAGGAGGGTAATAATGGCGGCTATGCGAACGCCTGGCTTGTTGGCGATCGTAAAACGAACGAGATTGCGCGGCTCGAGCTTGGCCTCAAATACGTTACGCTCGAGCGCACCCGCGACGGTTATTTCGTCGGCTCAAATTTCCCGGTGAATCCCAAGCTGGCAGCGGAAGAGACCGATTTTCCGATTAATGATCCCAATACGCCGAACCTTGTCCGGAAGCGCCGATGGGAGCAGCTCATGGCCGAAAATAAAGGCAAGATCGATCTCGAAGCCGGCAAGAAGTTTGAGACAGACCATTACGACATGATCACAAAGGAAATCGATCCGAACGAGCGAACCTTATGCGGGCACATTGACCGCTCTCCGCGCGGCATGAAAGGATGGCAACAACCATACGGTCCGGCGGGTGCGGTGGAAGCGAAAGTCGCCGACAGCGCCATGGCTGAGAAGATGTCGTTTGTGGCGGGCTCTGGAAAACCCTGCGGCGTCGAGTTTCACGCCAAAGAGTTTCTTACCGCGCACAAAGAGTTCGCCTGGCAGGCAAGCGAGCTCGAAGACTTGAAAGCAAATCCCTGGATTGTGGTAAGTGCCTTAGGCAAGTAATAACTTATTTGCAATCGCGCGGTGAAGCGAGCGCAAGCCACTGCCCCCAGCCCTTTCCATTATCTTTACCGGTGATTTGCACCTGAGCAGCTTGCGATTGTAAAGGAATTCGCCAGAATTTCCATTCCGTTTCATCCGTCCGCAGCGGAATCTCTTCCGGTGCGGCTGCACCAGCCGGATAACTGACTCGCACGTGCAGCCCGTTGATCGACGGGCCGTGTAAGACAAGTAGAACCATGCAGTGAGTGGGGGGCACAGAAATAGGCGATGAACTGATGGTGCCGGTAGTCTGATCTGATCCGTTCCAGCTCGACCAGAAACTGCCGCCCATGGGATTGGGTATATTGATCAGCGGCGGTAGTACGTTTTCTTTCCAACCTGTCGCTGTCCAACTCACGCCCGGTATTGCATTTCCCGTGTTAGCCGGCGCAACCTGGCGGGCGACCGGGATCGTCCGTGGCCCCTCCAGCGGGCACAACTTTCCATCGTCGACAACATAAGTAGAGAATGAGGTGGCAGAAAACCGCGAGTTGATAAATCCAACCCACGGTGTCGATCCCTTCACTTGAACATTGGAGATCACTGCTGGAATTCCGGCGCTAATCTCTTCTCCAAAACCGGTGATCATACCGTGCCCGTCAACAAAAACAATCTTCTCTTTACCCAGGCGTTCTCGCGTATATCCAGTTACTTCCATCCCGCCAAGCACCGGGAAGACTCCGACTACTTTACCTGCCTGCTGCGCATTGCAAACGCCAAATAGGTTGTTTGACAGCTTGCCCGGCCACGATAACTCCGGACTGTCTGCGTAGATACCGACGCGGCTCTTTTCGAGAACGGGAAGCATCTTGGGCACAAACGCGGGGTCCCCGTATAACTTGCCATCGAAATCCGGATCATGTAGTCCGTTTTCGACGCTTACTGTGGCAACCTGCTTATCGGCGATAAAAGCGCCATTCCCCTTCAGCCACGGGCGCAGGACAAGCGTCAATTCAAAAATGCAGAGCGCGGCTAAGACGCCGATCAGGCCCGATGTAAAAACCTGCCATTTCTGCCGTGACGATAGCCAGAGCAGCACGAGCAACAGAACCGCCCAATTAACCAATGGAAGCGATACGTAACGGGCAGCTAGCGCAGCCAGAAACTTTGGATCCGCGACATTCATTCTCCCGGCCGCCGTTAATACGGCGCTCCCTAATGCGAAGAAAAACGAGCCGAACAAAACAACGGCCGGCGCTGTCGTAAGTAGCTTCTTCCGGGAGGCGTACCAAAAGCAGCACAAAAAAACGATGAGGTTAAATGCACCACAGCAAAGCGCAATTCCCGGCTGCCCGAGAGCACCCAAAGGCATGCTGAGATAAGAACAGATAAAGCCCAGAGTGTAAACCGGATGCTTGACAAGGTTAACTAACTGCAGCTCATGCAGCGAACGGTATCCAATGAAGTACACAGCTATCGAAGCGATGCCACATGCGAGTAAAATGATCAGGCGCGCTCTGGACAGTCGCAATAAGATGGCGGCCGCGACTAAGATGACCCACAGCACCATTCCATTCCCGCTGGAATATGTCGCAACCACGGCGGCAAGGATTGTGCCGATGAAGTAAACCCACGTAGGGCGTCGGACCGAGGCAACCAGCAATAATAGCGATAACGCCACCGTAAACTGCGCCATGGTCCATTGCAAAAGGAACGTATTGCCAAGCACAACCGAGCTACCCGGCCAAGCCATTACGATCGCGGCCAGTAAAATGCTGCTATTCCGAACTCTGGGCGAAGTTTCCGGATCGGAGCGGAATGCCTTGGCTAAAACAGCCCACACGCCTGCGTAGCATGCAAAGCTGACGACCAGCGCGAATATCTGCAATCCGTTGAACAGGAGCGTATCGATTGCAAAGATCAGCTCCGGAAATACGATTCTATGCTCGTTGTGCTGAATCCACAGCACAGACCAATCAAATGCCTGATATCTCGGTAGGTGCTCGGCAACTTGCCAATAATCCCAAACAGGTAATGGATTGTAATCTCTAATGATGTAGCTGATGGTAAAAAGACAGCTAATAATGGCCCAAAGGCTCAGAGCAACCAGAGCCGGCACGCCAATTGGGTCTTTTCCAATAATTGGCCATTGCTTAATTCGCTGTCCAACCGATGTTAACCAATCCTCGAGGGGCTCCGATCGGGTTTCCATGATTATGTTCCGTTTGGACGAACTAAGTACCAGGAGTAAGTTTGACTGTGATACATCTGTAACGTGCAAGTCGGAAGATCCGCGAAGTGGCCGGGAACGGTAGCTAAAAGCTTCATGTTGTAAATATGTCGCGCGATGGCGAGACGGTGCCGGGATAAGTCGTCGTTCGCGTCACCTACTTTTAAGATAAAACCTGCCGGGTGCGCCGCGAGATACTGCCGGATCCTTTCAAGAAATTGATGGGACCAGCCATCGTATTGAACAGGCGGTAAGCCCTTGTAGACGTCGCCCAGTAATGCGTCGTATTCCGAGATCGGATCGTAACTGCGGCCGCTCAGAACGACGACGGCAATTCGCCATGATAGCGTCAGCGGGACCCATATTGCGGCGGCTATAACAATAGTCAACACAGCGGCGCGTAATTGTGGGGCTCTGGTTGCCCTTTGGATCTGACGCCATATTTCCAGGCAGCCTACGGCAGCAAGCAGCGTGACGCAGGGCACTATGTGGCTGATATTTCGCTCAAAAAAGGCGTATTCGAAACCGAAGATGACGTAGTAGAGCAAAACCGGACCAACCAGGATCACCATCAGAAAGTATCGGCGCGCTCGAATGAGGTGAAAGACGCCTAAACCAGCCAGAATAAATAATGCAATACCAAAAGTGCTCGCGAAGTAATTGCCGATAAAGCCAAAGCAGTATCCGGGGGGATCGGGCCCATGCGGTGGAAACGGATTGGAATATTGACTTCTAAGATATTGCCAGCCGTGCCAGTAATCGCGCCAGTGAACAACTCCGTACGGGACGCCTGATATGATCCCGAGCACGAAACCGGCGGTCGTAATACCAAGATACTGAAGTGCACGCCGTTTCTCAGTCTGTAAATGCGGCCAGAACCGCGCTCCGATTGCCGCTACAGGCAAAAACAGAAGTGGTCCAATCGATATTTTGCAGGCAGTAACCACACCGATCAGAAGGCCGGTGCAGAAATAGAGAATTCTACGTGGCGCATTCGCGATAAGGATCGTAAGCCATAGGATTCCGGCGGCGGCTGCTGTCACGAACGATTCCGCTCTGGCATAGTGAGAATCCTGCACGAGTAGCGGACAAACACCTGTAAATAACGCAGCGAGTAAAGCAAATCCCTCTGGAATAAACATCCGGGCACAGCAGTAGACAAAAATACAGGCCGCCAGGCCTAATAAGGCTGAGAACTGGCGATAGATGACGACAGGCTGCAGAGGGCCGGGACGCTGCTTCGAGTGCAGCGCCCGTTCCATCGGTTCGACAATGTTGTACCAGAAATAGGCTGCATAAAAGTAGGAGGAAAAGTTGTAGCGCGCTCCTTGCAGGCCCTCCGCGAGGGGCGCCCGTTTCATATCCGTATCGAAGCGATTCGCTGCCAGACTGCCATTCAAGCCTACGACAATCTGTTCGTCAGGATGCCAGCCGGCACGTACCTTCGGGCCAATACCCCAATCGAGATTTACAAATCGTAGATACGCGCACAAGAAAAAAACCAGGAGAGCAACAGACACAAACCGCCGGTTTCTTGCAAGCCATGCAACTTGTGGGCTCGCGGATGAAAATGACCTCCGCGCGCCCGGCTTTTCAGTTAACGATTCGCTCATTCCGACGACTCTTCCGATCTCCTTGCCGCTCCGGCTCTGCTTTTGATCTAATTACAATGCATGGAACCATCTCGTCGGGAAGTTGCTCTTCTCCTTTCGTTCTTGACGGCTTCAGCGGCAGAAACCGCCGAAAATTCCTTTCTTCCCTCCCGCTGCTACGATTTCAACAGCCTGCCCGTCAAGAAGAATTCCAAAACAGGCGCCGAATCCCGCCAGGTCTTCCACGGCACTACCCACGATGGCTTCCCCATCGACCTGCACATTACAACGATGCCGCCCGGCCAGATGCCTCATCCCGCCCACCATCACGAGCACGAGGAGATGATGCTCGTCCAGCAGGGTTCGCTGGAAGCGACGATTTCCGGCAAAACCACCGTAGTCGGTCCTGGCTCGGTCGTCTACATTCACTCCAATGAAGAGCACGGCCTGAAATGCACGGGTGACATCCCGGCTCAGTATTTTGTCCTCGCTCTCGGCCGGCAAACATCCGCCTGATTTCGCTCATAGCGGAATATTTCCATGTTTCTTGCGGGGCATGGTATCTGCCTTGTTCCGCAGCATGCGCAGCGCACGAATCACTCGGCCGCGTGTCTCGTGCGGCTCGATCACGTCATCTACATATCCACGTTCGGCGGCCACGAACGGATTTGCGAACCGGTCACGATACTCGTCAATTTTAACCCTCCGTCTCTCCTCGGGATCTGCCGCCTGCTCGATCTCGCGGCGGTACAGAATGTTCACCGCGCCTTCCGGCCCCATCACGGCAATTTCCGCCGTGGGATAGGCGAAGTTGATGTCGGTCCGCAGATGCTTCGATCCCATCACGCAATATGCACCGCCGTACGCCTTGCGCGTGATCACAGTGATTTTTGGCACGCTCGCTTCCGCATAAGCGTACAACAGTTTCGCGCCATGCCGGATGATTCCGCCGAACTCCTGCGCCGTTCCGGGCAGAAATCCCGGCACGTCTTCGAACGTCAAAATTGGTATTCCGAATGCGTCGCAAAATCGAACAAAGCGTGCACCCTTGCTGGAGGAATCGATGTCCAGACATCCGGCGAGATGCGCGGGCTGGTTCGCAACGATTCCAACCGTCTCGCCTCCCATTCTGCCGAAACCGATCACGATATTCCGCGCAAAATGCTCCGCGACTTCAAAAAAATTAGCATCGTCGACGAGGCGCGAGATCACATCCTTAATGTCGTAGGGTTTATTCGATTCCGCTGGAATGAGCGAGTCCAATTCGATGTCTGCGCGATCGTCGGGATCGCCAGTCTCCGCCAGCGGCACACCGTCCAGATTGTTTTGCGGCAAAAAGGTGAGCAGCTCACGCAGTTGCCGTAGACATTCCTCATCGTCGGGGGCCAAAAAGTGGGCCACGCCACTCGTCGCGTTGTGCGTCATGGCGCCGCCTAATTCTTCCTTCGAGACGTCCTCGTGCGTGACGGTCTTAATGACATCGGGGCCTGTCACAAACATGTGGCTCGTGCCTTCCACCATAAAGACAAAGTCGGTCAAAGCCGGCGAGTAAACGGCACCCCCCGCGCATGGACCCATAATCGCGGAAATCTGCGGCACCACTCCACTCGCAAGCGTATTTCGCAAAAAGATATCTGCATAGCCGGCCAGTGAAACGACGCCTTCCTGAATACGCGCTCCGCCGGAATCGTTCAGGCCGATAATCGGCGCCCCCGTCTTCAGCGCCAGATCCATCACTTTGACGATTTTCTGCGCATTCGCTTCCGATAGCGATCCGCCGAAGACAGTAAAATCCTGCGCGAATACGAACACCTGGCGCCCGTGGATCAACCCATAGCCCGTGACAAAGCCGTCGCCATCGACGACGTTGTGCTGCATGCCAAAGTTATAGGAGCGATGGCGAACGAGCTTATCGAGCTCTTCAAACGTGCCCTCGTCCAGCAGAAGTTCGATGCGCTCGCGCGCCGACAACTTGCCTTCACGATGCTGCCGCGCCTTCCGCTCGCTCCCGCCGCCTTCCTCGGCGCGGGCATGCCGTCGCCGAAGCTCGTCCAGCCGGTTACTGCTTTGCGTGTGCTCCTCCCTCTCGTTTGCGACGATACAATCAGTTCGTCCGCATGTCAGATAGTAATATGATCCGCCGCGGCGGAATCGTAATCGGCACGGCGGGCCATATCGATCATGGCAAAACTTCCCTGATCGGCGCTCTTACCGGCGTCGATACGGACCGGCTCGCCGAAGAAAAACGCCGCGGCATTTCCATCGATCTCGGCTTCGCTCACCTCGATCTCGCGGGCGGCCGCCGCGTCAGCTTTGTCGACGTACCCGGCCACGAGCGCTTCATTCGCAACATGCTCGCCGGAGCCGCCGGCATCGAAGCCGTACTGCTCATTATCGCGGCCGACGAGTCGGTGAAGCCGCAGACACGGGAGCATTTCGAAATCTGCCGCCTGCTTGGTATCGAGCGCGGCCTTGTCGTCCTCACGAAATGCGACCTGGCATCACCGGCGCAGATTTTGGCGGCAGAAGCCGCAACGCGGCAGATGACCACCGGCTCTTTTCTGGAAAACGCGCGCATCCTACCCGTTAGTGCTGTAACAGGCGCCGGGCTCGATGCCCTTCGCGACGCTCTGGCCAGTCTCGGTGCTCAGCCATCCGCGCGCGATGTCTCGGGCTTTGCCCGCCTCCCGCTCGATCGCAGTTTTTCGTTAAAAGGCTTCGGCACGATTGTCACCGGCACCCTCACGAGCGGCCGCCTACAGGTCGGAGATACCGTACAAATTCAACCGATCGGGCATACTGCGCGCATCCGTGGACTTCAGGTGCACGGCGCGCCAGTACCCACTGCGTTCGCCGGCGAGCGCACAGCGGTCAATCTGAGCGGCATCGATCACTCCGATCTGCGCCGAGGCTTTACTCTTCTCTCGCCGGCAGGTCTCGAACCTACCAAATTGATTCAGGCTTCACTTATGCGGCTCGATGCCGAAGATTTCGATGCGCGCGAAGACATGCTGCTGCATATCGGCACTGCTGAAGTTGCTGCGCGCTTGCGACCGCTTTCGTCCGGCGATCCGCTTTTTGTGCAGCTCAATTTAAGGGAACCGGTGCTCGCGTTGCCCGGCGATCGCTTCATTCTGAGACGCCCGTCTCCGCCGCAGACGATTGCGGGTGGTTCGGTCATCGACGTATTTCCCCCGCGTTTGAGTCGCGCCAAAGCGGCAGCGCGGCTGGCTCAACTGCAGCGAAGCGAGCTTGGTAAACGTCTCTCCCGGATCGTGGATGAAAGAGAAAACGGCAGAACGCTACCGGATCTCGTGCGCCTCACTGGCCGCACGCAATCCGAAATTCGTGCTGCGGTCACGAGCGCACCGCAGCTACTGCTGGTGGAGACTGCGCAACGTGTGGTAACCCGGGCCTGGATCGCGCGCGCGCGTGACCGAGTTCTTTCCTTACTGGAAAAATTTCACGCTGCGCAGCCCTCGGCTCCGGGAGCGCCGCTGGCGCATGTCCGCCTGGGTTTAGAAACTCAACTGGCCCAATTTGTACTCACCGGCTTTTCCGCTGTTCGCATCGAAGGCGATACCGTGGCGCTCGCCACCCATCGTGCACGCACGAGTCCCCAGGAGGCTGCAGCGCTCGCTCAGATCGAGCAGAAATTTCGGCAGGCGGGCTATCAACCGCCTTCGCCTGCCCAGATCCCCCGCGGCCCACTGGAGCAACTGATCAAAAAAGGCAAACTGGTCCGCATCTCAAATGACCTGGTTTTCCATGCCGATGTGATCGCACATATCTGCAACTCCCTTTCCTCACACAAAGGCCGCCGCTTCTCTGTTCCCGAGTTTAAAGACTGGATTCAGATCTCACGCAAATACGCTATTCCGCTGCTCGAGTTTCTGGATCATCAGCGCGTGACAAAGCGCGAAGGCGATCTGCGCGTGATCTTATAGCACTTCAAAAATCAGGCACTTCAAATAATGCGTCTCGGGTACGGTCAGCAGAATAGGATGGTCCTGCGCCTGCGTGCGCCGCTCGAGCACACGAAGCTTCTTTCCGCAGTCGAGCGCCGCGGCGGCGATCACCTCGAGCAGATGCGCTTCACTCATATGGTGCGAACAGGAGCAACTCACAAGAATGCCGCCCGGCTCGAGCAGGCGCAGTGCCCGTAAATTGATTTCCTTGTAACCTCGCACAGCACCCTCCAAAGCCGTGCGAGACTTTGTGAACGCCGGCGGATCGACCACGACGATATCAAATTTGCGGCGGGCCTTTACCAGGCTCGGAAGGTAGTCAAGCACGTCCGCCTGACGCGCCTCGACATTTCCGATGTTGTTCCGAGCTGCATTTGCCGCTAGCGTAGTTAGCGCGCTGGCCGAGCTGTCGATTGCCTCTACCGTCTCGCAGTACTGAGCCATATGTAGCGCGAACCCGCCGTTTCCTGTAAAACAATCGAGAGCGCGCGCACGCGCATAGCGCCTGACCGCCAGGTAATTTTCGCGCTGGTCGAGAAAGACGCCAGTCTTCTGTCCTTCGAGCAGATCGGCGATGAGCGTAAGGCCGTTCATCGTAATCTCCACTCGCTCCGGCACTTCGCCGAACAGAACCGATTTCTCTTGCAATAAATCTTCCTTGGCGCGGATCGCCGCATCGTTACGCGCCACAATTCCCGTGGGCTTAAAAAGCTCAGCCAGCGCCGCCGTGATCTCGGCCGTCTGCCGGTCCATGCCCTGATTGAGAAGTTGCACAACCAGCCAACCGGCATAGCGGTCTACAACAAGGCCGGGAAGCAGGTCGCCTTCAGCATGTACTAATCGGTAAGCATTCGAAGCCTCGACGAATCGCTCGCGGTAGCGGTATGCGGCGCGTAAACGCTCCCGCAGAAAAGCCCCATCGATTGGTTCCACACGCGAACTAAGCAGCCGGAGCGTGATTTGCGAAGTGGAACTGTAGTGCGCGGTTCCCAGGGCGCGGCCTTTTGCATCCACCACACGCACAGCATCGCCCGCCTTTGCCGAACCTTTGCTGATTACGTCGCTGCTGAAGATCCAGACGTGCCCGGCTGCAATGCGATCGGCCGCTCTCCGGTTGATCCGCACGCTCGGCATCGCTTCCACGCCTCAATTTAATCAGAGATGTTCATCCGTCATATCTGTTAGCCTCATATTGCATTCTTGCTCCCGAATGATAGATGACCTGCGGTTCGCCGCACGTATAGCGCGCAAGAATCCGGGAACGACTCTCGCGTCCTTTTTCGCCTTGGCGGTGGGAATCGGCAGCTCCACCGCGATTTTCAGCGTGGTCAGTTCCGTGATGCTGCGGCCGCTGCCCGTCCCGGACGGCGATCGTCTGGTGCGGATTGTCGCAAGCGACTCGCGTCGAGAAGACGACGACGTCTCAATGGCCGATTACCTCGACTGGAAACACACCGCTCATAGTTTCTCGAGCATGGCGGTATTCCGCACCTTACAAGAGACTCTCAGCGGGCAAGCCATCCCGGAGCGTATTCTCACCATCGAAACAGAGTGGACTCTGCTGCCCCTCCTCGGCGTTACCCCTGTCCGTGGCCGTAACTTCACGCCGGCAGCAAATCAGCCGGGAGCTAGTCACGAAGTCATTCTGATGTGGCCGTTCTGGCAAACGCACTTTGGCGGAAAGAACGTATTGGGCGATCGGCTGTTGCTGGACGAGCAGTCCTACACCATCATTGCCATACTCCCGAAGAGCTTCACACTCCTCGGTCGCCGCGATGTGCTGCTCCCGGTCAGCATCGATCCGGGCCGGCAGGAAAACAAGCGCGGTTTTCACAGCTATGAGGTTCTCGCCAGACTCGCGCCCCGTGTTTCGATCAAGCAAGCGAATGCCGAGCTTGCTTCGCTGGCGGCCGCAACCGCGCGCGCATTCCCGCAAGAGAACAAGGGCGTCTCGGCCAAAGCTATCGATCTCCGCAGTTCTCTTAGCGGCGAAGGGATTGGCGCTTCACAAAAATACCTGCGCCCTGCGCTCCTGCTCCTGCTCGCGGCCGTGCTCTGTGTGCTGCTCATCGCCTGCGGAAATGTTGCCCATATCCACCTGGTCCGTGCGTGGTCACGGCGGCATGAAATGGCGGTGCGTCTTGCGTTAGGCGCTACTCACGGCCGCCTCTTCCGTCAGCTTCTTGGCGAAGGCGTGCTGCTATCCCTAGCAGGCGCGTTTTCCGGACTGCTCCTCGCTGCCATTCTCGTTCGCCTGTTCCGGCATCTGCCGATCAACGCCGTGCCGCGCCTCGAGGAAACTTCCCTCGATTGGCGCGTTTTGCTGTTTGCGCTCACCGCCGGTATTCTCAGCGGGATCGGCTTCGGTCTTGCGCCTGCCCTGCGCGCACGTAGCATGGACGTGAATGATGTTCTAAAAGAGTCGACCGGCAGGGCGACGGCATCGCGCGCGCAAGCACGCCTCCGGCAGCTCTTCGTCACCTTGCAAACCGGATTGGCCGTAGCGCTGCTCGTCGAATGCGGGCTGCTCATCAACAGCTTCATTAAAGCGTCTCAAATAAGCCCAAATTTTTCCACCGATCATCTGCTGACGCTCTATCTTTCGCTTCCGCCCTCCCGCTATAACGCTCGCGATTACGTCAGTGCAGCCGCGCGCCTCGATGCGCTTCTTCACCGCGTGCAAGCCGCGCCCGGTGTAGTTTCGGCTGCCCTTGCATCCGATCTCCCGCTGAGCGGCACTGCACCTGGTGGCGGCATTCTTTTTGAAGGTCGCGAACTCCCCAAGCAGTTTTGGAGCGCACCCTATGTCGTCTCTGCGGAAGTCTCGCCGGAGTATTTCCGGACCATGCAGATTGCTCTACTCGCAGGCCGCAGCTTCACCGATCGCGATCGTTTTGCCAAGGTGGTGATCATCAATCAGACGCTTGCGCAAAGGTTTTTTCGTACGCAAAGTCCGATCGGGCAGCGTGTCGCCATTGCGTCTGACAATCCGCGCTGGCAGGAGATCGTGGGAGTCGTAGCGGATGCCCCGCAAGGCGATATCGAGGATCAAGTCTCGCCGCAACTGTTCTTCCCTCTTACCGTTCCTCTTGCGCCCTGGGTCGCTGTGGCCGTTCGCCTCAAGGGCGATCCGCAGCACTATGTCGAGCCCTTGCGCTCGCAAATCGCGAAAGGCGATCGTGGCGTGGCGGTATTTCTTCCACGCAGCATGACGGAAATCATGAGCAAACAGCTCTTTTGGCGCAGGCTCCAGACCTGGCTGGTGGCCGTTTTCGCTTTGTCCGCCCTGGCTCTCGCCTCGCTTGGGCTCTACGCCGTGATCGCGTATTCAGTTGGTCAGCGTACCCGCGAGATCGGACTGCGAATGGCGCTCGGCGTATCGGCTGAGCGCGTATGGCGAAGCATTCTATGGCATGGAATCAAACCCGCCATAGCCGGTGCGGCAGTAGGGCTGCTCTGCGGATTCGCCGCTGCTCATCTCACCGCCAGGCTTCTCTTCGCAACCAGCGCCGGCGACATCACCTCATATCTCGCTGCGGCAACACTCGTTCTTATTGTGGCGGCGCTAGCCACGTTTCTTCCGGCGTGGCGAGCCGCACGTATCGATCCGGCCCGTGCGCTACGTCACGAATAGATGCATCCACTGCTATAAAACAAATATGGCTCGTTATGCAGCCGTCGACATCGGCAGCAATTCCGTCCGCATGATGGCCGCGGATGTCAGTCACGGCGAGACGCGCATCCTTGCACAGGATCGCGAAGTCACCCGTCTGGGAGAAAGCGTTTTCCGTTCGGGACGCATCAGCAAAGAAGCGCTCGATCTTCTTTGCGCTACCCTTGCGCGCATGTCGGCGGCTTACAGCCGGCTCGACGTTTTAGCCATGCGCGCCGTTGCCACCAGCGCCGTGCGCGATGCCGGCAATCAGGATGACTTCCTGCAAAGAACCAGCAGCGCGCTGGGAGCGAAAGTCGAAATCATCTCCGGCCCGGAAGAAGCGCGCCTCATCCATTTAGGCGTCGACGCGCGCTGGCCAAGGCCGAAAGAAAGAACGCTCATCATTGATGTCGGCGGCGGCAGCGCCGAGCTCATCATCAGTCAGAACGGCCAGCTCATCGATGCAGTGTCAAAGCCGCTGGGCGCCGTGCGGCTCACCGAAGTTTTTCTCGAAAACGATCCGCCGCGTACGGAAGAACTGCATCGTATGAACGGTTACATCGAGGAAAAGCTGAAAGCATTTGCCAAAGAACACGGCCATGAAAAATTCGATCGTGCCGTGGCAACCTCGGCTACCGCCGCCGCCCTGGTTTCTGCCGCTAACCAGATCCCGCGCGCCAAGCGCGAAGAAGCCGATCGCGCACGCGCCACCTTCAGCCAGATTCAGGAACTCTTGGCCACACTAGCGCGCAGCGACGTGAGTGCCCGCCGCAAAATGACGGGCATCGGACCCAAACGTGCTGAGATCGTCACTGCCGGAGCGGCTGTTTTTCTCGGCGTCGGGCAGCTGTTCGGGCTGAAATCGCTCTACTATTGCTCAGCCGGAGTTCGCGACGGCATTATTGCCGACCTGGCCGCGCGTGGCGTAGGCCGCGAACTTGTCCAACTCTCGCGCGAGCAGCGTTCCGTAGTCGAGGGCATGGCCCGACGCTATGGAGTTTCCCTGCGTCACGCGCGCCATGTGGCTTTGCTCGCCCAGCGTCTTTTTGAAACTTTGCAGCCGGTTCATCAGTTGCCGCCCGCTGCAGGTAAGCTGCTTGAAGCAGGCGCGTATTTGCACGATATCGGCCATTTTGTCAGTGCGACCTCCCATCACAAACATTCGGCGTATCTTGTTGCCAATTCCGATCTGCCCGGCTTTACCGATAAGGAACGCCTTACGATCGCAGCACTGTGCCGCTTCCACCGGAAGTCGATGCCACAGCCGCGCCACACCCATTTTCAGGCGCTGGAAGCCGAGTCGAAACGGGTAGTGACTGCGCTTGCTTCACTTCTCCGCATTGCCGATGCGCTGGACCGCGGCCATGAGCAAAAGGTGAAGCACCTTTCGAGCATCGTGCGCGACGGAACTCTAACTCTTGTGATTCAAGCCGATGGTGATTCCGACCTCGAGATCTGGGCAGCGAACGAAGCCGCCGGAGCTTTTCGGGAAACCTATTCGAAGCCGCTCACCATACAGCGCGCGAAAGCCGCCGCGAAAATCTGAAAGGCTGTGTAACCTGCTTAGAACCGTAACCGAGAGGGAGTCCCCGCCTATTCGGGTTTCCGTTTGCGAGGACGCCGTACACCCGTGCCGCCTGAAGCGCGCTTACGAGCCGGAGCCTTCTTCGGCTTCGGCGGTGGAGGATTCGGTTCGAAAATCGTAGGTTGCCCTTCGACAATCGGCTGCGGCTCGTCTTCCTCTTCTTCCTGCAGCGGTTCGGAAGGCGCGACCGGCAAGGCGGGCGGATAAAATTCCGCGCCGAGTTGCACAATCAATCCGCGCTCTTCATCCGGCTCGAGCCGCACCACCGTCTTGTCCTGCGCGTAATTCAAGAACTCCGAAAATTGCTGGAAGCCGTACCTGGCGAGCTGAAAATCCGGATACTCCGCCTGCATCCACTGCTCGAGCTCGTCGACCGTGACGCCGCCCTCTTCGAGCTCCATGCGGTGCGTTTCGAGCACATCGCGTAAAGCCGGCAGTACCTCGTCGGGCCGCGGCATGGGCTTTTCCGAACCGCCGCCGCTTCCTTTGCGCTCGATTACATAGCGGCCGCCCGAGCCGCTGACGTTGATGAAATCCGCTTTCTTCAGCTTGTCAACAAAATCGGAGAAGCTACCGGCGCCGTACGCACGCTCGCTGAAAGCCGGATCAAGCTGCAGCATCGTGCTCTTCAGTAATCCTAGCTGCGGCTGTACCGCGCGCCGCTCCAGAACCTGCAAAGCGCGTTCGACCAGCGGCAGCGCCTGCGTCAGTTCCAATGGGGCCGGCCGCGGACCACGTTCGCGTTTGTCCTTGCGGTCGCGCTCGGGGCGGTCCTGCCTTTCTCTCCGGTCCGGCATCGGCTGCGGCACGATCCGGTCTCCATCTTCGAGCAGCGATTCGTAGCTTACGAATTCATGACAGTTCTGCTGAAGAATCGTGCTTGTAAAGGCTTTCCCGCCGACAACAAAAACAGTTTTTCCGTACTCCTTCAGTTTGTTGACCAGCGGAATGAAATCGCTGTCGCCGCTTACAATCGCAAACGCGTTTACATGCGCATGCGTGAAAGCCATCTCCAGCGCATCCAGCGCAAGATTTATATCCGCGCCGTTCTTATCGCCTCTGGGCGACGGAATCCGCTGCACCATCTGCACAGCGTTCTCAGCCATCTGCCGTGTGGCGCCTTCCTGGCGTCCCCAGTTCGCGTAAGCGAATTTTGCGACGAGATCCCCGCGCTCTTTCAACGCACCGAGCGGCAGCGATACGTCGAATTCGCGGCGTAGTGTCGATTTCACGCCAATCTCTATGTTGTCGTAATCGACGAATACCGCGATGCTCAATTTATCCTGCATCTATTTCCTTTTCCGTCCGTCGCGCGCGCCATCTGACGAACGCAGTCGGACCCTTTTACGCCGGAGCTTACGCTCAGGCAACTTGCTTTACAGAATCGCGAATGAATTGGATGATCTTTTCCAGAGAAGCGCCAGGTTGAAACACCTCCGCTACTCCCAGCTTCTTCAGCTCCGCTGCGTCATCGTCGGGAACAATCCCGCCGACTATTACCAGCACATCGTCCATCTTCTTCTCCCTGAGCAACTCCATCACGCGCGGCACAATTGCATTGTGCGCACCTGAGAGAATCGAGAGCCCAATGACTTGAACGTCTTCTTCGAGAGCCGCATTCACGATCATCTCCGGCGTTTGCCGGAGACCCGTGTAGATCACCTCCATCCCGGCGTCGCGCAGGGCACGTGCAATGACCTTCGCGCCGCGGTCGTGTCCATCGAGGCCTGGTTTGGCGACGAGTACACGTATGGCGGTATTCATACCTACACTTTATGCACTCAGCATACTACTATGCTAGCCCGCGCCCGAGCCGGTCACGCGCTTTCTCCAGACGCTACTTCCCTCTTTTGAGCAATTTCCGCAACCATCCCGGCATTCGCGGGCGTGCGCATGCCCGGTTTTATCGAGACACGAGCGCACTGGCTTCGCTCCTTTACTTTCGCCCGCTGTTCGCGTTGAATCTGGCTTCGTTCCTTAAATTTTGGCCTCGCGCAACTCTTCGCGCGCGCCTTCCGACAACAACAACAGAGGTGAATTGAGATGCCAGACCCAATTCAAGCCGTATGTACGGGATCCTTTATCGATTACGACAACCCAGTCGATGAAACGTCTAAAACGACCGTGCGCCTCGGAGAAAGCAACCTATCCGATATCGCGCGCAGCCGGAGTGTTGATCCGCAGGCGCTGCTCGCCGAAAACCCGAATATTGCGAGCCTATATGCGCCGCTCCTGGTGGGCCAGGAGATCCACCTTCCGGTCTGTGTGGCGCCGGTCCCGGCAGACGAGCCGTCGCAACCGCCTGCTCCCGCGCACTCCACGGCCGGTGATCCGCTCGCCAAAAGCGTTGTGCAAGCCAACTTGAAAAAGGAGCCGGAACTTCCGCCCGATGAGGCCAACATGAAAGCGGCGTACGGCGAAGAGGGCCTGCGGTTGATTCGGGAAATGAAACAGGAATTTTTTGACGCTCGCAAGATGTATCAGCAAACGGGCAAACTACCCGCGCTGAAATACCACGCGCCGATCGAAATCATCACCGGCAAATGGATGACGCGCTCGCAGCGCTACGATCTCAATCTGATTCATCAGGGCAAACCGCCCGATTACCCGCAATACACCGACGCGGATCCCAACTATCTCACCTCCGAAGAATTCCGCAAAGAGTGGACCGGGCGTGGCGAAAAGGAAATCCAGGACTGCATCGACGACGGCGGCCGGCAGGGCACCATCGAGCGGTGCAAACTCGGTGTCAAAGAAAAATATATGGGCAAAGAGTACATGGATGCCAGCTTTGCAGCCGCGCGTGCACGATGGAACGAAGGCGCCTACATCGAAAGCATCAAAAATAGCGGTCCGCTGGCCTTGGGCGGCCGCGTCGTCGGCCGCAGCATTGGCTACCTAGTCGACGGCGATAAGGGCGCTGATAAGGGGGAAGAGATTGGCGCTTTGGCAGGCGGCGTCGGCGATGTAGCGGTTGCCGTCAAATCCGGAGCGAATGCCCGTGCGCGCCTGAATGCCTACGAAGGAACGGCGGGCCTCGAAGTGCGCCGTGATGTGCCTGTGGAGGTCGCTCGCGCCGCTCCTCCTGCAGCAGACGTCAAACCCGATCCGCCCGCGCCGGCGAAAGCTCCTGCAGAGGGGCCCAGCGAACCTCTGGTCGTCTCTCACGGGACTGATAATGCCGGTTTTCAGAACATGGGAGGTCTCGGCCCGGGTCGCATCCGCGTCGACCAAAGCCCGGGCGCGCATCAGGACTTCGGACAGGGTTTCTATCTCAGTGTGGGCGCGGATAAAGGCGCAATCGGCAACGCCGAAAAATTCGGAGATCTGCGGGTGCAGCAGCGCGGCTCGGGTCCGCGCCAGGTGATGGCCTGGGAAGTGAATCGTTCCGAGCTCGGCGATGTGGTCGATGTCCGGTCCGGCGGCGAGTATGCCGACGCCTGGAAAAAGTATCTCGATCAGCCGCTTGCTCCGAACGTCAAAATGACTGTCGGCGAGTACATTCGTACCACCGGCGTCGAGCATCGCGGCGAATACTTCGAAAAGTTCCTCTCGTCGATCGGCAAGCAGAACGCCGATGCTGTCATCGGGCCGATCGGCACACCGGAAACAGCAGGCGTCGTGAAAGAGCCCGGCACGCAGCTTGTAATTCGCAGCCAGCGCGTGGCGGACCGTCTGAATGCGAAGATGGCCGCGAAGCCGGACCCGCCGACGCCCACAAACAAACCAGCCGTTCCGAAAGAAGGTGGCGGCACGTCCGTCCACGCCCCTAAACCAACCGCCAGTACTGCGCCCGATCCGCCCTTCAGCGAAGGCGAACTCGAAGTGATCGGCAGCTACATGCGCGCGGGCAAAAGCCGCACGCAGGCAGAGGCGATCGTGCTCGACGCGAGAAAGCCGGAAAACAAGATCACCTGGGTTCGCCCGACTTCGCCTAACGCCGCAGGCACGACACGCGTGCCCGACTGGAAGAAACCCGGACCAGGCAAAAAGAAACCCTGACCGCTACGCCAGCGATTTGCGGTAGTGGACGCACCGATCGACCACCTCGTAGCCGAGCGCCTCGTGCGCGCGCTGCGAACCCGTGGAATCGATCCACGTGTCGGAAGCCATCTCGCTGCATCCCTGCGCGCGCGCCCACTCCTCAGCGGCCGCTACCAGCTTTGCGCCTACGCCGCGCCGCCGGTGCTCCGGCGCGACATACCAGCCTTCCAGATAACCGACCGGATGGCCCGGATCGCAGCCATCCGCATGCGATCGTAGCGTCGCTTCTAGAAAACCGATCAACACGCCCTCGGCCTCCGCCACGAACACCGTGTCAGGCATTCCTCCCACCGGCTTGCCTTCGAGCGCAGGCCGCATCCAGCGCGCGTGATCCTCGGCGCGGTCGTCCGGCCATAACAAATGACACATCTCGGCAATGGCCGGAAGATCCTCGACCCGCGCCGGCCGGATTGTGAACCCACTCATGCCGTCAGGATACTGATCGTCTGTAGACTCTAAGGCAGTGGGGCGCTTCTGGGTTTTATCAGTCATCATTGAAATGTCGGTTATCGCGGCCTCCGCGCAAATCGATATCCCGTCCGGCCTCAAACTCGGCAACGGCAAACAGATTTACCAGACCGCCTGCGCCGCCTGCCACGGTTCCGATGGCAAGGGTACTCCGCAGGAGCTCGCCGGCTTCATACAGCCGCGCACGTTTCCCGACTTCACACGCTGCGATCAGACGACGCCTGAAATGGATAACGACTGGCGCGCCATCATTGCGAACGGCGGGCCTTTTCGCGGCTTCTCGCAGATCATGCCGAGCTTTCGCCAAGCGCTCACGCCGAAACAGATCAATCAGGTGATCGAATATGTGCGCGGCTTCTGCACCGCGCAAGGCTGGCCGCGCGGCGAATTGAACCTTCCACGCGCGCTCGTAACCGAAAAAGCGTTTCCGGAAAACGAAACTGTGATTACTACGGCTGTGAATGCAGGCGGCGCGCCAGGTATAAGCAACGACATCGTATATGAACAACGCTTTGCTGCAAAAAACGAAATCGAAGTTGCCGTCCCGGTTGATTTCGTTAATCAGAATCATACCTGGTATGGCGGATTTGGCGATGCGGCGCTCGGCCTCAAGCGCGAAATCTTTTCCGACTTCCGTTCCGGATCAATTTTCAGCGTTCAGGGCGAAGTCGCCTTACCGACCGGCAACAGCGCGCACGGACTCGGCTCCGGTGTTACGACGTTTGAAGCCTTCGCTGCTTATGGCCAGCTACTTCCGGGGAAGACGTTCTTTCAGATCCAGGCCGGAACCGAACAGCCTGTCGACACAGCCAAAGCGCCGCGCACGTTCTTCTGGCGCAATGCGGTAGGCAAACAATTCAACGGCTCGGGCGGACTCGGCCGCATGTGGTCGCCGATGCTGGAAGTGATTGCCGATCGCGACTTCCGCAGCGGCGCAAAGACGGATTGGGATCTGCTGCCCGAAATGCAGGTGACGATCAGCCGGCGTCAGCACATTCGCGCGAACGTCGGCGTGCGGATTCCGGCGGCAAATACAGCCGGCCGCGGTCCGCAGGTTTTGTTCTATCTGCTCTGGGACTGGCAGGATGGCCGTTTGACGGAGGGTTGGTAGTGCGCTTCGTCGCTTTACTCGCTTTTGTTTGCGCTGCCGGCCAAGCCGCGCAGGTCGATTTTCAAACCTCGGATCGTTGCATGGCCTGCCACAATCAGCTCGCCACGGCTTCCGGCAAAGATGTTTCCATCGGTTTCGATTGGCGCGCCAGCATCATGGCCAATTCTTCGCGCGATCCATACTGGCGGGCGAGCGTGCGCCGCGAAACAATCGACCATCGCGAGGCACAGGCGGAGATTGAAGATGAATGCTCTGTCTGTCATATGCCCATCCCGCGCTATCGCGCAAAACTCCATGGCCAGCTGGGCCAGATCTTTTCGCATCTGCCCTTTGCCGCGGGAAAGAAGAACGACAAGGAAGCCGAAGACGGCGTAACCTGCTCCGTTTGTCATCAGATCGGGAAAGAAAAGCTCGGCACGCGCGAAAGTTTCAACGGCGGCTTCGTCGTTGACACGCCCTCGTCAGAGCATCGGCACCTCGAATACGGTCCGTTCGAAATCGCAGGTGGATTGAAGCTCGTTATGCAGTCCTCAAGCGGAGGATTTATACAGCAACAAGACGAGCCGCACATCCGCGATTCGCGCCTGTGCGCTACCTGTCACACGCTCTACACGCAAGCGCGCGCCTCCGGCGGCAAAATCATCGGTCAATTGCCCGAACAGGTTCCCTATCTCGAATGGCTGAACAGCGATTATCGCGACAAGCAAAGCTGCCAGGACTGCCACATGCCGGAAGTGAAAGAAGCCGTGCCCATCGCGAGCGTGCTCGGCATCCCGCGTCAGGGCCTCCATCAGCACGTCTTCGTCGGCGGCGACTTCCTCATGCAAGGAGTTTTGAATCGTTATCGAGATGAGCTCCGTGTCCAGGCGCTTCCAACCGAGTTGAGCGCCGCTCGCGACGGCACCATCGCTTTCCTTCAGCAGCGCACGGTGCGCATACGCATCGAAAATGCAGGTTTCGCCGCGGGCCGGTTGCACGCCGATGTTTTCGTTGAGAACCTCACGGGCCACAAATTTCCGACAGCGTTTCCGTCCCGCCGCGCGTGGCTGCACTTCGTGGTTCGTGATCGCGACGGCCGCACCGTTTTCGAATCCGGCGCGCTTCACAGCGACGGCTCCATCGCAGGCAACGACAATGACGCCGATGCGGCCCATTTTGAGCCTCATTACGCTGAAATCACACGTAGCGATCAGGTTGAAATCTATGAGCCGATACTCGGCGATCCGGCAGGCCGCGTCACGACTGGACTTCTCACCGCGATCGGTTATTTAAAAGACAACCGCCTGTTGCCGCACGGTTTTAACAAACAGGCCGCGAGCAAGGATACGGCCGTGGAAGGCAGCGCCGCTTCAGATGCTGGCTTCACCGATGCCGGCAGCCGGGTCCGGTATTCGGTGGATGTCGGCAAGCCCGGGCCGTATGAAATTGCCGCAGAGCTCTGGTACCAGCCGATCGGCTATCGCTGGGCGAGCAATCTCAAGTCCTACAACACTAGCGAAACACGACGTTTCAATGCTTATTACGACTCGATGAGTTCCGAAACCGCGATCGTGATCGCGCGCACGAGTCTTACGGCATCGCCACAAAGCGCGCGAGATTCTGCTCTGTATTGCCCATAGCGCGCGCCAGCGTCGCCTTCGCGAGATTGTAAGAAAACAGGCTTGTAATGTAGTCGAAATCCGCAGCCGCTACTGATTCTTGCGTCTGCACCACTTCGACGGAATCGACAATACCTGCCTCAAAGCGCTGCTTTGTCAAATCGAGCGTCTGCCGGGCGACCTTCTGGTTATTGCCTGCAACGTTAATCTGCTTGCGTGTCGTTTCAATATCAAGGAGAGCCTGGCGTACGTCAGCTTCAATGCGGCCGCGCAAGTCCTGCGTCTCCGCGCGGCGCTGGGCCAGCGCCGCATCCGCCTGTTCGATCGAACCCTCCGTTCTTCCGCCGTTCCAGATCGGCACACGCAGCATGCCTACTACCGTGAATGTGCCATGCGATTGCGCGGGATTCGTACCGATCGCCCCGTAGTCGGCAGAAAATGCAAGCGAGGGAAGCCGTTCCGCGCGGGCTGCTTTTTCCGAGCGCTCCGCGGCACGCACTTGCGCCTCGGCCGACTGCAGATCGGCGCGCGCGTCCAGCGCCTCACTAAACGCTTTATCGAAGGCCAGATCGACGGACGTGGAAGTGGGAAAACTCTGGTCGAGCGTGTAGGTATCCGTAGGCGGCAATCCTACCAGGCGCGCGAGATTGATCTTCTGTTTCGCCAGATCATTTTCGAGCGTTGTCACGCGCTGCTCCGCCGTTTGCGATTCCACCAAACTGCGATTTACATCGATATCGGCCGCCAGGCCCACGCTGCGCCGGTCGCGCGTCTGCTTCAGAAGCGCCGCCGCCGTCTGCGCTTGTGCGCGCGACGATCCAACACGCCCTTCCGCAGCTACGGCTTGAAAATATGCACCGGCTACTGCGTAGACGACCAGGTCGCGAGCGTCTTTCAGCGCCGCCTCATTTGCTTTTACCAGTTCCTGCGCCGAACGATAATTGTGCAGCGCCGTCAGATCGAACACGGTCTGCGTCAAAGTCGAACGCAAATCGAAATAGTTGAAGGGCCCTACGATCGTGGGAATCGAGAAGCCCGGAATAGGCGTACTCAGGCGAAGACCGAGGGCGCGTAGATTGATCTGCTGTACGTTCTCTCGCAAATCTGCGCTGAGATTTGGCAGCAGTGAACTGCGCGCCATGCGCATCTGGCCGTGCGCCTGCCGCATCGCCTGCGTCAACCCGACCGTGCCGAGGTTGAATTCGAGTCCGCGCTCGATGGCTTCACGTAATGACAGCTTTCCGCTGAACGGCTTGGCGCTGCCGGGCACGCTGCCCTGGTACGGTCCTTCGACCTGCACGCTTGTGTTCAGCGTGTTCACACTCGACGTGAGTCCGGGTACCGGAGTCTCTACCGCATGAACCGATCCGCTCTGTCCCGCGCGGCCCGATAGGGGAAGCGGCGTCGCCTGGCTGGCAGGCGGAACAGACTGCGTCTGAGCTTGCGAGAACGCGAATGAAGGAATTAGAAAAGCAAGCGTGAAAAAACGTAACGTCATGAATTAACCCAGTTGTTTTCGAAAGCGCCACGTGCTGACCGAAAGCAGCACGAGTGTGAACGCCACCAGCGCCAGAAAATGTGGCCAGAGTTCCGCAACCCCGCTCCCCTTCAGCAGCACAGAGCGCGTGATAATCCCGAAGTGACGGATCGGGTTCAGCCAGGTAACGGGCTGCATCCAGGAAGGCATCGCTTCCACCGGCGTGAGCGCACCCGAAAGCACCGCCAGCGGCGGATTCACAAAAAACGCCATTAATTGCGATTGCTGCGCCGAGCGCGAGAACGTCGCAATGAAAGTTCCGATGCCGATGCCGCTCAGCAGACACAACGCCGCACCTGCGATCACCAGCCCCAAACTGCCCTGCACGGGCACGCGGAAGGCAAATCGCATAACGCCGATCGCCAGCATCACCATGCCGAGCAGCAAGACGAAAATCGGCGTGATCTTGGCGATCACAATGTCGCGCGTGCTCGCGGGAGTCATTAGCAACTGCTCGACTGTACCGGCTTCACGCTCTTTGATCATGGCCGTCGATGCCACCAGCGACCCGTTCAGAATCAACAGCACGCCGAACGTGCCGGTCACGATGAACCAGGCATTCACAAGGCCGGGGTTGTACAGAAATGCGGTTACGGGCGTTACCCGCCCGGCGCGCGAAACGGACGACGTCGCCAGGCTCACGTTGTAGTTCTGGATGAGCGCCGATGCGTATCCCTGTCCGATCGTGGCCGTATTCGCGTTGGAGGCGTTCAGAATCAGTTGTACATCTACCGGCCGTCCGCGGTGAATCTCGCGCGCAAATTCATACGGCACCACCATCGCCGCATCCAGCCTGCCCTCGCTTAGTGCGCGCCCGGCCTGCTCGATTGTGCCGTAGGATCCGCTCGCGCGGAAACTTTTGCTCTCGGTGAATGTCGCAATCATCTCGCGGCTCTCGGGCGTGTGGCTCAAATCGACGACACCCAGACGCAGATTGCTCACGGTGGAATCGAGAGCAAAGCCGAAGAGCAGAATCTGCAGCGTGGGCGGCACGATCAATGAAATTGCCAGCCGCCGGTCGCGCCGGATCTGGTTGAACTCCTTCCGAATCAGAACACCCATCCGTGTCATGCCTTCACCTGCATTGCACGCATGCGCAGCCACGCCAATCCGAAGAAGATGCTGCCGATCACGCCAATAATTAATACGAAAAGCCACATCGCCGGCCAGCCGCCGCCTTGCAGGAGCGCATCGCGGACAATCACGATGTAGTACCGGCCCCAGACGATGTTCGAAATCCAGCGCAGTCCCGCCGGAATATTTTCGACCGGAAAGATGAGACCGGAGAGCAGAAAGACCAGCAGAAATCCGCCCAGCGCCACTGCCTGAATGGCAGCCGCCTGGTTGGGAATCGCCGCGCCAATCAGCACGCCGAACGAAGCCACGCAAAATGTGTAGAGCAGGCTCGCGACGAGCAGCGGCGTCGGATCGCCCGCAATGTGTAGCCCGAAAACCGTGAGCAGCAGGATCATCGAGAGTGCGAATTCGCACAGGCCGATGATCATAAACGCGAAAATCTTTCCTAACAGAAACTCCGCGGCTGAAATACTCGACACATATACTTGCAGAATTGTCTTTTGCTCGGCTTCTTTCGACATGGCCAGAGCTGCCAGCAGCGGTGGAAACATCGAGATCCCCAAGACGAAAATGCCCGGGCTGTAGAATTTCGGCGATTCGCGTCCCGGGTTGTACCAGAGCCGCACCTGCGCGCGCACCAGGCTCATACCGGAGTTGCCGGGTAAGGTTCGATTGAAAGCCTGTGTCACCTGGTTTAAATAACCTTGCACAATACGCGCGGTATTGGAGTCGGTTGCATCGACCAGAAGCTGAACGGGCGCGGTCGCTCCGCGTACCAGAGCGCGGTTGAAATTTCGCGGAATAATCAGCACGCCGCGCGCTGCATTGGCAAGCAACGCGCTCTCCGCATTCCGATCCGTCGGCCACGAGACCACGTGAAACGAAAGCGATGCACGAATGGCATCGGCGAATCGCCGTGATGCCGCCGAATCGTCGTAATCCTGAATGATGAGCGGGAGGTTGTGCACGGTGAGCGAAATCGCCGTGCTCAGCAGCAGAATCAGCCCGAGCGGCAGCGCGAGCGCCAGTGTAAGCGCCAGTTTGTCGCGCCGGATTTGGGTCAGCTCTTTACGGGTTTGCGCCCAGATGCGCCGCATGCGCTAATCCTCCTCCGCCACTTTGCCCAGTTGACGCGCTTTTTCCACAACCACGATGAACACGTCTTCGAGCGAGTAGCTCTCTTCGTGCATGTCGCGGATCTCGATGCCGGCCTCGCGCAATTTGTCGGTAACCATACGACGGCCCCTTTCCAGGTCGTCCACAATCACATGCAACCGGTCGCCGAACAATGAAACACGCCAACGTTCCATACTTTGCTTCAGCGCATCGGAAGCCTGCTGCGGGTGGCTTACGAGCAGTTCGAGCAGGTGTCCGCCCTGCTCGCGCTTCACACCGCTCGGCGTGCCTTGTGCAACGAGCTCCCCGGCGACCATAAAGCCCAACCGGTTGCACTGCTCGGCTTCTTCGAGATAGTGCGTTGTAACCAGAATCGCTGTGCCGCGATCTGCCAGGTGGTTAATCATGCGCCAGAAAGCCCGCCGCGCGAGCGGATCGACGCCCGAGGTCGGCTCGTCGAGAAACAGCACGCCCGGCTCATGTAGAATCGCCGCGCCAAAGGCGACACGCTGCTTCCATCCGCCCGGCAGGCTGCCCGTAATCTGCCGTTCTTTGCCTTTCAGGCCGGAGAACTCAAGAACCCAATCCTTCTTCGCTGCAATCTGGTTAGCCGGGACGCCATAAACGCCGGCGAAGAACTCCAGGTTCTCTTCAATCGTCAAATCGTCGTATAGCGAGAACTTCTGCGACATGTAGCCGACGCGTTCGCGCACCGACTCCGATCGCAAACTGCCCTTCTCGCCTGCCAGTTCCATCTCTCCGGACGAAGCGCCTAATAACCCGCACAGCATTTTGATCGTCGTTGTTTTGCCTGCGCCGTTGGCCCCGAGCAGTCCATAAATCTCCCCGTACTGCACCTGCAAGCTGACGTGCTTCACCGCTTGAAATGCGCCAAAATGCTTTGCGATATCGTAAGCGCCAATCGCCACGCCGCCCGCATGCTTGCGCTCGAAACGGCCGGGGAATGCCGGCGCGCGGCTCTCTTGTCCCAGATGGCGCAGCGTCGAGACAAATGTATTTTCGAGCGTCGGCTGCGTGACGCGAATGTCTGTAACCGGTAAACCGGCGCGCTGCAGTTCTTCCTCAATACTCTTGCGGCCCAGCTCGGCCTCGGGTGCGAGCACATCGAGCCGGTCGCCGAAGCGCTGCACATCTTCCAGTCTGTGCTCCGGATTTTCACGCACATATGCTGTCAGAATGTCTTCTGCCTTTCCGAGATCGCTCGTGTGCACTTCCAGGCGCTTCATGCCGAGTTTGTCGCGCAGCTCGGCCGGCGTGCCGACCTGATGAATCTCGCCCAAATGCATCAGCGCCACGCGATGGCAGCGCTCCGCCTCATCGAGATAC